>NZ_CAXAOY010000013.1:0-176866 GCF_963970975.1 Pseudomonas sp. RA_15y_Pfl1_P11 | reverse complement strand
GTGAAACGATGCATCGCCGATGGTAGTGTGGGGTTTCCCCATGTGAGAGTAGGTCATCGTCAAGATTAAATTCCGAAACCCCTGTTTGCTAACGCAAACAGGGGTTTTGTTTTGGGCGGTTGGAAAGTTCGAAGAGGCTCATCTCGGCAGCCTTCAGTGCTAACGCTCGGCCTTTCTATGCAATGACTCTGCGCATGGCTATCATGCGTGCCTCATTGTGAGGCGATACCTGAATGCTGACGTTGTTAAAACTTCTGAAAGATGGCCGATTCCATTCCGGAGAAGCACTTGGCGCCGCCCTGGGCGTCAGTCGCAGCGCTGTCTGGAAGCAGCTCCAGCACCTTGAGGCTGAATTGAATCTGCCCATCCACAAGGTTCGTGGCAAAGGGTATCAATTGGCGTCACCGCTGGTTTTCTTGAGTGCTGAGGACATTGCGCTGAATGCACCTTCCTTGGCGTGGCCCGTTCATATCTCTGACTCCATTGACTCCACGAATGCCGAAGCCTTGCGTCTTGTTAATGCAGGATGCGCGGCTCCGTTCTTGGTGCTTGCGGAGCAGCAAACGGCGGGAAGAGGCAGGAGGGGACGAAAGTGGGTCAGCCCGTTTGCACAGAATGTGTATTACAGCCTCGTATTGCGCATCGAGGCTGGTCTGCGGCAGTTGGAGGGCCTGAGCCTGGTGGTGGGCTTGGCGGTCATGCAGGCCTTGCGCGAGTCAGGTGTGCAGGGGGCGGCACTGAAGTGGCCAAACGATGTCTTGGTAGGGCAGAAGAAGATTGCCGGGATTTTGCTGGAGTTGGTAGGAGACCCTGCTGATATCTGTCACGTTGTTCTCGGAATTGGTATCAACGTCAATATGCAGAGAGCTGACGAGGTCGATCAGCTATGGACTTCGGTGCAGCTCGAGACGGGCTCTCCTGTCGATCGCAACGCTCTGGCGGCGCGATTGGGCCTGCAGTTGCAAAGCTACCTTGATCAACACAGGGCACACGGTTTTGTCGCGCTTCAAGAGGAGTGGGAGCAAAATCACGCATGGCAGGGGCGTTCAGTATCCCTCATCGCCGGCGTTAACCAGGTTGACGGGGTTGTATTGGGTGTAGATCGTCAGGGAGCATTGCGCCTGAGTGTCGATGGCGTTGAGAAAATATACAGTGGTGGTGAGTTAAGCCTGAGGCTGCGTGATGATTCTTGAGCTCGACTGCGGGAATAGCTTTATTAAATGGCGAGTGCTTGATTCGGATAGGGCGAGTGTCTCGGCGGAGGGGGTTGTTGGTTCGGATCTGGCGTTGATTGAAAGCCTTGTCGCGGTCCCAGAGTTGTTGCTGACACACTGCCGATTGGTAAGCGTTCGTGCCCTGGAGGAAACAAGCAAATTAGTTACGGCTCTGTATGAGGCTTTCGGCGTTGTTGTTGCCTGCGCTGGTCCCGCGCGAGAAATGGCCGGAGTGCGTAACGGCTACGAAGATTTCGAGCGTCTGGGTCTTGATCGCTGGTTGGCGATGCTTGGTGGATTCAAGCTGGCGCGCGGCGCTTGCCTAGTGCTCGATTTTGGCACCGCAGCAACGGCGGATTTTATTACGGCTGATGGTGAGCATCTGGGCGGCTTTATATGTCCAGGCATGCCTCTGATGCGCAGCCAACTGCGGACTCATACGCGCAAGATTCGTTACGACGACGCTGCTGCTGAACGAGCGCTGGAGTATCTCTCGCCAGGTCGTACGACTGTGGAGGCTGTAGAGCGCGGCTGTACGTTGATGTTGAGAGGGTTTGTGCTAACTCAATTGGAGCAGGCGCGGAGCTACTGGGGTGATGACTTCACTGTGTTCCTGACTGGCGGGGATGCTGATCTGATATCGGATGCGGTGCCACAGGCTCGGCTCGTTCCTGATCTGGTTTTTGTCGGTTTGGCGATGGCGTGCCCTTTGTCCTGAGGTGATTATGCGTTGGCTTTTTTTACTTTTACTTGTTCTCAACGCCTTCTACTACATTTGGCATCAGCAAGAAGCGCCTTTGCGCGCTAAAGATGTCACGCCTCTAAGTCTCTACAAGGGGTCGCAGCAGGACATTCGTCTATTGAGTGAATCCTCTGACACGGTAATGCGCAGGGAGCGAGCAAGAGCGCCTGAGGCACAAAATACGTGCCTGTACATCGGCGGATTTGCGGATCAACGCCAGGCGCAGCTCGTTGAGCAGCGCCTCACAAGCCTGGATATAAAGGTCAGGGTCCAATTGCTGAATGCTGCTGATGCTTCCGGCTACTGGCTCCGCGTTGCCCCTGAAAGTCGACGCCTTGCTGACGACCTGCCCTTTGAAAACCTTGCTAAGGAATTCAATGAGTTAAAACATAAGATAATGTTGTGCGAAGGCGTTGCAACTCTCGAATAGTTTGCATAGAATGGCGCCCGCTTCGCAGTGAAGACGTTTTGGGTCAACAGTGCGAAGCGAAGGTCAACGCAGCTAACCTCATATTTTTAATGAGAAAATGCTTGACAGAAGGCCGGCGTGATGTAGAATGCCGGCTCGCTTAGGAGGGGTTCCCGAGCGGCCAAAGGGATCAGACTGTAAATCTGACGTCTACGACTTCGAAGGTTCGAATCCTTCCCCCTCCACCATTTTTAGCGTGAGCTGCAAGCTCCGCGGGTATAGTTTAGTGGTAGAACCTCAGCCTTCCAAGCTGATGATGCGGGTTCGATTCCCGCTACCCGCTCCAAGTTTGCAGGTTGTGCACGGTGTTTTGCTCTTGTAGCTCAGTTGGTAGAGCACACCCTTGGTAAGGGTGAGGTCAGCGGTTCAAATCCGCTCAAGAGCTCCATATAACAAGGCAGATATGAAAATATCTGCCTTTGTTTTAACAGCTAATCTCGGTTTGATGGTGTTTTGCCTGGTGTTGTCAGGTGATTTCAAATCTCTAGAGCTTGGTTGTTGTAAAGTCTTTTTCAGGCCTGCATAATGGTCGGCCTGATTTTGTTTTAGGTCAGTAGCTCAATTGGCAGAGCGACGGTCTCCAAAACCGTAGGTTGGGGGTTCGATTCCCTCCTGACCTGCCAGATTCACGTGGTGTATCTGGCTTTCTTTTCACAGGATCTTCATAGATGACTCCTAAGGCTGAAGCTCAAAGCTCTCGTTTCGATCTGGTCAAGTGGCTCGCCGTAGTTGCCTTGGTGGTCGTAGGCGTTGTTGGCAATCAGTACTATTCTGCTTCGCCGATCCTGTACCGTGTGCTCGCTTTGCTTGCCCTTGCTGCTGTAGCTGTCTTTGTTGGCCTGCAGACTGCCAAGGGTAAGTCTTTCGCGGTACTGGTAAAGGAAGCTCGCACCGAAATACGTAAAGTCGTTTGGCCGACTCGCCAAGAAACCACGCAGACCACGTTGATTGTTGTGGCTGTTGTTCTGGTTATGGCGTTGCTGTTGTGGGGGCTTGATTCCCTGCTCGGCTGGCTTGTTTCCTTGATTGTTGGCTAAGGGTGTCCCGTGGCTAAGCGTTGGTACGTTGTGCATGCTTACTCGGGTTACGAGAAGCATGTTATGCGCTCTTTGCTGGAGCGCGTAAAGCTGGCAGGCATGGAAGATGGCTTCGGCGAAATTCTGGTTCCCACTGAAGAAGTGGTTGAAATGCGGAATGGTCAGAAGCGCAAAAGCGAACGCAAGTTCTTCCCTGGCTACGTGCTGGTACAGATGGACATGAATGAAGGTACTTGGCACTTGGTCAAGGACACCCCTCGTGTCATGGGTTTCATTGGCGGTACCGCTGATAAGCCTGCTCCTATCACCGATAAAGAGGCAGAAGCAATTCTGCGTCGTGTTGCTGATGGTAGTGACAAGCCTAAGCCGAAGACGCTTTTCGAGCCGGGTGAGGTTGTTCGTGTTACAGATGGTCCGTTTGCTGATTTCAACGGTACTGTCGAAGAAGTTAACTACGAAAAGAGCCGCATCCAAGTGGCAGTGCTCATTTTCGGTCGTTCTACTCCGGTAGAGCTGGAGTTCAGCCAGGTCGAGAAGGTCTAGCTGAGCAAGCATCCCAACCCCGCAGCCTAGGCTGTGGGGTTTTGTCGTCACTGGGATAAACGCGCAAGTAACCGGGGAGCCTTTAGAGGCGTTCGAACCCGTAATTGGAGTGCCTCATGGCCAAGAAGATTACCGCTTACATCAAGCTGCAAGTGAAGGCCGCTCAGGCCAACCCTAGTCCACCCGTCGGTCCAGCTCTGGGTCAGCACGGCGTGAATATCATGGAATTCTGCAAGGCCTTCAACGCCCGTACTCAGGGTATTGAGCCAGGTCTGCCGACTCCAGTGATCATCACTGTATACAGCGACCGTAGCTTCACTTTCGAAACCAAGTCGACCCCGGCTTCGGTTTTGCTGAAGAAAGCTGCTGGTCTGACTAGCGGTTCCGCTCGTCCGAACACCGTTAAGGTTGGCACCGTGACTCGTGCTCAGCTGGAAGAAATCGCGAAAACCAAAAACGCGGATCTGACTGCAGCTGATATGGATGCAGCCGTGCGTACCATCGCCGGTTCTGCTCGTAGCATGGGCCTTAACGTGGAGGGTGTGTAATGGCTAAGCTGACCAAGCGCCAAAAGGCTATCGCCGGCAAAATCGAAGCGGGCAAGGCCTACAATTTTGTAGACGCTGCTGCCCTGCTGACCGAGCTGTCGACTGTCAAGTTCAGCGAGTCCGTTGACGTTGCTGTAAACCTGGGTGTTGACCCACGTAAATCCGACCAGGTCGTTCGTAGCGCAACTGTGCTGCCACACGGTACTGGCAAGACTGTACGTGTAGCTGTCTTCACCCAAGGCCCGGCAGCTGAAGCTGCTCTGGCCGCCGGCGCTGATCGCGTTGGCATGGACGACCTGGCTGCCGAAATGAAAGGCGGCGACCTGAACTATGACGTAGTTATTGCTTCCCCGGATGCAATGCGCGTTGTAGGTCAGTTGGGTCAGATCCTCGGTCCGCGTGGCCTGATGCCTAACCCTAAAGTCGGCACCGTAACGCCAGACGTAGCTACCGCGGTTAAAAACGCCAAGGCTGGTCAGGTTCGTTATCGCACTGACAAAAACGGCATCATTCACACCTCCGTTGGCAAAGTCGGCTTTGATGCCGTCAAGCTGAAGGAAAACGTTGAAGCCCTGATCGCTGATTTGAAGCGTATCAAGCCTGCTTCCTCGAAAGGTATCTACGTCAAGCGCGTTACCCTGAGCACCACTATGGGCCCAGGTCTGGTCATCGACCAAGGCTCGCTGGACGTATAAGACAAAGATTGGCGCGAGCGATTGCGCCAATTGAAAAATTGGGGTCCCTGCCTGGCGGGGGCTATCCAAGACCGTAGGCGACGCAAGTCTTAAACCACAAGCCTACGCAGATGGTGCTCCCGGTTCCTTACCGAATCAGACACCAAAACGACATCCGGCTCCGGCCAGATGAAACGGTAACAAGCAGGAGTTAAACCCGTGGCAATTAATCTCGAAGACAAGAAGGCCATCGTCGCTGAAGTCAACGAGGCTGCCAAAGCTGCTCTGTCCGCTGTCGTGGCTGATGCCCGTGGTGTGACAGTAAGCGCTATGACCGGACTCCGTAAAGAGGCTCGTGAAGCTGGCGTATACGTACGTGTTGTGCGTAACACCCTGCTTAAGCGCGCTGTTGCTGACACTGAATACAGTGTTCTCAACGACGTGTTCACAGGCCCGACCCTGATTGCTTTCTCCACCGATCATCCGGGTGCTGCTGCCCGTTTGTTCAAAGAGTTCGCAAAGGGTCAGGACAAGTTCGAGATCAAGGCAGCTGCGTTCGAGGGCAAGTTCCTCGCAGCTAACCAAATCGACGTACTGGCAACACTGCCGACCCGTAACGAAGCTATTTCTCAGCTGATGAGCGTGATTCAAGGCGCTACCAGCAAGTTGGCTCGTACTCTGGCCGCAGTTCGCGAGCAAAAAGAAGCTGCCGCAGCCTAAGGCTGAGCAAATTCTCTCGCGTATTTTTGTTTATTTCGATGGCCGCGTAGGCCGTCCCCCAATTCAGGAAATACAGCAATGTCTATCTCCCAAGACGATATCCTCAACGCCGTAGCTGAAATGTCGGTTCTGCAGGTTGTTGAGCTGATCAAAGCTTTCGAAGAAAAATTCGGCGTTTCCGCTGCCGCTGCTTCCGCTGGTCCAGCTGTTGCTGCTGTTGCTGCTGAAGAGCAAACCGAATTCAACGTTATGCTGCTGGAAGCTGGCGAGAAGAAAGTAAACGTGATCAAGGCAGTACGTGAACTGACCGGTCTGGGCCTGAAAGAAGCCAAGGCTGTAGTTGACGGCGCTCCTGCCCAGGTTCTGGAAGCAGTGTCGAAAGACGCCGCCGACAAAGCCAAAGCTACTCTGGAAGAAGCAGGCGCTAAAGTCGAGCTGAAGTAAGCATCGACCTTGCGTCTCCAGCCCACGCGTCAAGCTGAAGGCTGATGGCTGGTGGCTCTTGCCACCGGCCTTTTTCCGTTCTTGGCTGTCGACTCGGTCGCCGCCATTAACGCGCTGTAGCCACCCGATGCGGTGGTGCAAACCATGGGGTTTGCAAGATTTTCTGGCTGCTCCCGTCGGGAGGGCCAAACAAGCAGGTGACCAAGCTGGGGAACGCTGATGGCTTACTCATATACTGAGAAAAAACGTATCCGCAAGGACTTTAGCAAGTTGCCGGACGTCATGGATGTCCCGTACCTTCTGGCTATCCAGCTGGATTCGTATCGTGAATTCTTGCAGGCGGGAGCGACCAAAGATCAGTTCCGCGACGTGGGCCTGCATGCGGCCTTCAAATCCGTTTTCCCGATCATCAGCTACTCCGGCAATGCTGCGCTGGAGTACGTCGGTTATCGCCTGGGCGAACCGGCATTTGATGTCAAAGAATGCGTGTTGCGCGGTGTCACGTACGCCGTACCTTTGCGGGTAAAAGTCCGCCTGATCATTTTCGACAAAGAATCGTCGAACAAAGCGATCAAGGACATCAAAGAGCAAGAAGTCTACATGGGCGAAATCCCACTGATGACTGAAAACGGTACCTTCGTTATCAACGGTACCGAGCGTGTAATCGTTTCCCAGCTGCACCGTTCCCCGGGCGTGTTCTTTGACCACGACCGCGGCAAGACGCACAGCTCCGGTAAGCTCCTGTACTCCGCGCGGATCATTCCGTACCGTGGTTCGTGGTTGGACTTCGAGTTCGACCCGAAAGACTGCGTGTTTGTGCGTATCGACCGTCGTCGTAAGCTGCCGGCCTCGGTACTGCTGCGCGCGCTCGGCTATACCACTGAACAAGTGCTGGATGCCTTCTACACCACCAACGTATTCAGCCTGAAGGGTGAAACCCTCAGCCTGGAACTGATCGCATCGCGTCTGCGTGGTGAAATTGCCGTCCTGGACATCCAGGATGAGAAGGGCAAGGTCATTGTTGAAGCGGGTCGTCGTATTACTGCGCGCCACATCAACCAGATCGAAAAAGCCGGTATCAAATCGCTGGACGTTCCTTTGGAATACGTCCTTGGCCGCACCACCGCCAAGGTCATCGTTCACCCGGCTACAGGCGAAATCCTGGCTGAGTGCAACACCGAGCTGAATACCGAGATCCTGGCCAAGATCGCCAAGGCTCAGGTTGTTCGCATCGAGACCCTGTACACCAACGACATCGACTGCGGTCCGTTTGTCTCCGACACCTTGAAGATCGACTCCACCAGCAACCAATTGGAAGCGCTGGTCGAGATCTATCGCATGATGCGTCCTGGCGAGCCTCCCACCAAAGACGCTGCCGAGACCCTGTTCAACAACCTGTTCTTCAGCCCTGAGCGCTATGACCTGTCTGCGGTCGGCCGGATGAAGTTCAACCGTCGTATCGGTCGTACCGAGATCGAAGGTTCGGGCGTGTTGTGCAAAGAAGACATCGTTGCGGTCCTGAAGACTCTGGTCGACATCCGTAACGGTAAAGGCATCGTCGATGACATCGACCACCTGGGTAACCGTCGTGTTCGCTGCGTAGGCGAAATGGCCGAGAACCAGTTCCGCGTTGGTCTGGTGCGTGTTGAGCGCGCGGTCAAAGAGCGTCTGTCGATGGCCGAAAGCGAAGGCCTGATGCCGCAAGACCTGATCAACGCCAAGCCGGTGGCTGCGGCGGTGAAAGAGTTCTTCGGTTCCAGCCAGCTCTCGCAGTTCATGGACCAGAACAACCCGCTGTCCGAGATCACCCACAAGCGCCGTGTATCTGCACTGGGCCCGGGCGGTCTGACGCGTGAGCGTGCGGGCTTTGAAGTTCGTGACGTACACCCGACGCACTACGGTCGTGTTTGCCCGATCGAAACGCCGGAAGGTCCGAACATCGGTCTGATCAACTCCCTGGCTGCCTATGCGCGCACCAACCAGTACGGCTTCCTTGAGAGCCCGTACCGTGTCGTGAAAGACGCTCTGGTCACCGACGAGATCGTGTTCCTGTCCGCCATCGAAGAAGCTGATCACGTGATCGCTCAAGCTTCGGCCACGATGAACGACAAGAAAATGCTGATCGACGAGCTGGTAGCTGTTCGTCACTTGAACGAGTTCACCGTTAAGGCGCCGGAAGACGTCACCTTGATGGACGTATCGCCCAAGCAGGTAGTTTCGGTTGCAGCGTCGCTGATCCCGTTCCTGGAACACGATGACGCCAACCGTGCGTTGATGGGTTCCAACATGCAGCGTCAAGCTGTACCCACCCTGCGTGCTGACAAGCCGCTGGTAGGTACCGGCATGGAGCGTAACGTAGCCCGTGACTCCGGCGTATGCGTTGTGGCTCGTCGTGGCGGCGTGATCGACTCTGTTGATGCCAGCCGTATTGTGGTTCGTGTTGCCGATGACGAAGTTGAAACTGGCGAAGCCGGTGTCGACATCTACAACTTGACCAAGTACACCCGCTCCAACCAGAACACCTGCATCAACCAGCGTCCGCTGGTGAGCAAGGGTGATCGGGTTCAGCGCAGCGACATCATGGCAGACGGTCCTTCCACCGATATGGGTGAGCTGGCACTGGGTCAGAACATGCGCATCGCGTTCATGGCCTGGAACGGTTACAACTTCGAAGACTCCATCTGCCTGTCCGAGCGTGTGGTTCAGGAAGATCGCTTCACCACGATCCACATTCAGGAACTGACCTGTGTGGCACGTGACACCAAGCTTGGGCCAGAAGAGATCACTGCAGACATCCCGAACGTGGGTGAAGCTGCACTGAACAAGCTGGACGAAGCCGGTATCGTTTATGTAGGTGCTGAAGTTGGCGCAGGCGACATCCTGGTCGGTAAGGTCACTCCGAAAGGCGAGACCCAACTGACTCCGGAAGAGAAGCTGTTGCGTGCCATCTTCGGTGAAAAAGCCAGCGACGTTAAAGACACCTCCCTGCGTGTACCTACCGGTACCAAGGGCACCGTCATCGACGTACAGGTCTTCACCCGTGACGGCGTTGAGCGTGATGCTCGCGCACTGTCCATCGAGAAGACCCAGCTCGACGAGATCCGCAAGGACCTGAACGAAGAGTTCCGTATCGTTGAAGGCGCGACCTTCGAACGTCTGCGTTCCGCTCTGGTAGGCCACAAGGCTGAAGGCGGCGCAGGTCTGAAGAAAGGTCAGGACATCACCGACGAAATCCTCGACGGTCTCGAGCATGGCCAGTGGTTCAAACTGCGCATGGCTGAAGATGCTCTGAACGAGCAGCTCGAGAAAGCCCAGGCTTACATCGTTGATCGTCGCCGTCTGCTGGACGACAAGTTCGAAGACAAGAAGCGCAAACTGCAGCAAGGCGATGACCTGGCTCCAGGCGTGCTGAAAATCGTCAAGGTTTACCTGGCAATCCGTCGCCGCATCCAGCCGGGCGACAAGATGGCCGGTCGTCACGGTAACAAAGGTGTGGTCTCCGTGATCATGCCGGTTGAAGACATGCCGCACGATGCCAATGGCACTCCGGTGGACGTGGTCCTCAACCCGTTGGGTGTACCTTCGCGTATGAACGTTGGTCAGATCCTTGAAACCCACCTGGGCCTCGCGGCCAAAGGTCTGGGCGAGAAGATCAACCGCATGATCGAAGAGCAGCGCAAGGTCGCAGACCTGCGTAAGTTCCTGCACGAGATCTACAACGAGATCGGCGGTCGCAACGAAGAGCTGGATACCTTCACTGACCAGGAAATCCTGGATCTGGCGAAGAACCTGCGCGGCGGCGTTCCAATGGCTACCCCGGTGTTCGACGGTGCCAAGGAAAGCGAAATCAAGGCCATGCTGAAACTGGCAGACCTGCCAGAAAGCGGCCAGATGCAGCTGTTCGACGGCCGTACCGGCAACAAGTTTGAGCGCCCGGTTACTGTTGGCTACATGTACATGCTGAAGCTGAACCACTTGGTAGACGACAAGATGCACGCTCGTTCTACCGGTTCGTACAGCCTGGTTACCCAGCAGCCGCTGGGTGGTAAGGCTCAGTTCGGTGGTCAGCGTTTCGGGGAGATGGAGGTCTGGGCACTGGAAGCATACGGCGCTGCTTACACTCTGCAAGAAATGCTCACAGTGAAGTCGGACGATGTGAACGGTCGGACCAAGATGTACAAAAACATCGTGGACGGCGATCACCGTATGGAGCCGGGCATGCCCGAGTCTTTCAACGTGTTGATCAAAGAAATTCGTTCCCTCGGCATCGATATCGATCTGGAAACCGAATAACACGTGACGCGAATCGAGAGCGGGGCTGTTTAGCCCGCTCTCTGCTCCGCCAGGAGGAAAGGCCTTGAAAGACCTACTGAATTTGCTGAAAAACCAGGGTCAAGTCGAAGAGTTCGACGCCATCCGTATTGGATTGGCATCGCCTGAGATGATCCGTTCGTGGTCGTTCGGTGAAGTTAAAAAACCGGAAACCATTAACTACCGTACGTTCAAACCTGAACGTGACGGCCTGTTCTGCGCCAAGATCTTTGGCCCGGTTAAGGATTACGAGTGCCTGTGCGGTAAGTACAAGCGCTTGAAGCACCGTGGTGTGATCTGCGAGAAGTGCGGCGTTGAAGTCGCACTGGCCAAGGTTCGTCGTGAGCGTATGGCGCACATCGAACTGGCTTCGCCGGTTGCGCACATTTGGTTCCTGAAATCGCTGCCGTCCCGTATCGGCTTGCTGATGGACATGACCCTGCGTGATATCGAACGCGTTCTCTACTTCGAGAGCTATGTCGTTATCGACCCGGGCATGACCACCCTTGAAAAAGGTCAGCTGCTGAACGACGAGCAGTACTTCGAAGCGCTGGAAGAGTTCGGCGACGATTTCGATGCCCGCATGGGTGCTGAAGCTGTCCGTGAACTGCTGCACGCTATCGACCTGGAACACGAGATTGGCCGTCTGCGTGAAGAAATTCCGCAAACCAACTCCGAAACCAAAATCAAGAAGCTGTCCAAGCGTCTGAAGTTGATGGAAGCCTTCCAGGGTTCCGGCAACTTGCCAGAGTGGATGGTGCTGACCGTTCTGCCGGTTCTGCCGCCAGACCTGCGTCCGCTGGTACCGTTGGACGGTGGTCGTTTCGCGACGTCCGACCTCAACGACCTGTACCGCCGCGTGATCAACCGTAACAACCGTTTGAAGCGCCTGCTCGATCTGTCCGCTCCGGACATCATCGTGCGCAACGAAAAGCGTATGTTGCAAGAAGCTGTCGATGCCTTGCTCGACAACGGTCGTCGTGGTCGTGCCATTACCGGTTCCAACAAGCGTCCTCTGAAATCCCTGGCTGACATGATCAAGGGTAAGCAAGGTCGTTTCCGTCAGAACTTGCTCGGTAAGCGCGTTGACTACTCCGGTCGTTCGGTAATTACCGTAGGCCCGACCCTGCGTCTGCACCAGTGCGGTCTGCCTAAGAAGATGGCACTTGAGCTGTTCAAGCCATTCATCTTCGGCAAGCTGGAAATGCGCGGTCTTGCGACCACCATCAAAGCGGCCAAGAAAATGGTCGAGCGCGAACTGCCAGAGGTTTGGGACGTTCTCGCTGAAGTGATTCGCGAACACCCGGTTCTCCTCAACCGTGCACCGACCCTTCACCGTCTGGGTATCCAGGCGTTTGAACCAGTACTGATCGAAGGTAAGGCTATCCAGCTGCACCCTCTGGTCTGTGCTGCGTACAACGCCGACTTCGACGGCGACCAAATGGCCGTGCACGTACCGCTGACACTGGAAGCCCAGTTGGAAGCGCGTGCGTTGATGATGTCGACCAACAACATTCTGTCGCCAGCCAACGGTGAGCCAATCATCGTTCCGTCGCAGGACGTTGTATTGGGTCTGTACTACATGACCCGTGAAGCGATCAACGCCAAAGGCGAAGGTCGTGTGTTCGCTGACCTGCAAGAAGTTGACCGTGTGTTCCGTGCCGGCGAAGCCGCACTGCACGCCAAGGTCAAAGTGCGGATCAACGAAACCGTCAACGACCGTGACGGTGGCAGCGTGAGCGGCACTCGTATTGTCGACACCACTGTCGGCCGTGCGCTGTTGTATCAAGTTGTGCCCAAAGGTCTGTCGTACGACGTCGTCAACCTGCCGATGAAGAAAAAGGCGATCTCCAAGCTGATCAACCAGTGCTACCGCGTGGTTGGTTTGAAAGAGACCGTGATCTTCGCTGACCAGCTGATGTACACCGGTTTTGCTTATTCGACCATCTCCGGCGTTTCCATCGGCGTTAACGACTTCGTTATCCCTGATGAAAAAGCGCGCATCATCGCGGCTGCAACCGATGAAGTGAAAGAGATCGAGAGCCAGTACGCCTCGGGCCTGGTAACACAGGGTGAGAAGTACAACAAAGTGATCGACCTTTGGTCCAAGGCCAACGACGAAGTGTCGAAGGCGATGATGGCTAACCTCTCGAAAGAGAAGGTTATCGACCGTCATGGCGTAGAAGTCGATCAAGAGTCGTTCAACTCGATGTACATGATGGCCGACTCGGGCGCACGGGGTTCTGCCGCGCAGATCCGTCAGCTCGCCGGTATGCGTGGCCTGATGGCCAAACCGGACGGTTCCATCATCGAAACGCCGATTACTGCGAACTTCCGTGAAGGTTTGAGCGTACTTCAGTACTTCATCTCGACTCACGGTGCTCGTAAAGGTCTGGCGGATACCGCGTTGAAAACCGCTAACTCCGGTTACCTGACTCGTCGTTTGGTAGACGTTGCGCAAGACTTGGTTGTGACTGAAGTTGACTGCGGTACCGAGCACGGTCTGCTGATGACTCCGCACATCGAAGGCGGCGATGTTGTAGAGCCTTTGGGCGAACGCGTACTGGGCCGAGTCATTGCCCGTGACGTATTCAAGCCAGGTACCGAGGAAGTTATCGTTCCTGCTGGCACCCTGGTGGATGAAAAGTGGGTCGAGTTCATCGAACTCAACAGCATCGACGAAGTGATCGTTCGCTCGCCGATCAGCTGCGAAACCCGCTACGGCATCTGCGCCAAATGCTACGGCCGTGACTTGGCTCGTGGTCACCAGGTGAACATCGGTGAAGCGGTCGGCGTTATCGCTGCTCAGTCCATCGGTGAGCCGGGTACCCAGCTGACCATGCGTACGTTCCACATCGGTGGTGCGGCAAGCCGGACCTCCGCAGCCGACAGCGTTCAGGTGAAGAATGGCGGTACCGTCCGTCTGCACAACCTGAAACACGTTGAGCGAGTGGATGGTTGCCTGGTTGCGGTGTCCCGTTCCGGTGAGCTGGCGATCGCTGATGACTACGGTCGTGAGCGTGAGCGTTACAAGCTGCCGTACGGTGCTGTGATTTCGGTTAAAGAAGGTGACAAGGTCGACGCTGGCGCAATCGTGGCCAAGTGGGATCCGCACACTCACCCAATCGTTACCGAAATGAAAGGTACCGTGACCTACGTGGGCATGGAAGAAGGCATCACGATCAAGCGTCAGACTGACGAATTGACCGGTATGACCAACATTGAAGTACTCGACGCGAAAGATCGTCCAGCTGCCGGTAAAGACATCCGTCCTGCCGTGAAGATGGTTGATGACAACGGCAAGGATCTGTTGCTGCCAGGCACTGACGTAATCGCTCAGTACTTCCTGCCAGCCAACGCCCTGGTCGGTGTAGCGGATGGTGCGAAGATCGCGATCGGTGATGTTATCGCGCGTATCCCGCAAGAAACTTCGAAGACCCGTGACATCACCGGTGGTCTGCCGCGTGTTGCCGACTTGTTCGAAGCGCGTCGTCCGAAAGAAGCGTCGATTCTGGCTGAGGTCAGCGGCACCATCGCGTTCGGTAAAGAGACCAAAGGCAAGCGCCGTCTGGTCATTACCCCGAACGACGGTAGCGATCCGTACGAAGAGCTGATTCCGAAGTGGCGTCACCTGAACGTCTTCGAAGGCGAACAGGTAAACCGCGGCGAAGTTATCTCCGACGGCCCAAGCGATCCACACGACATCCTGCGTCTGCTGGGTGTGAGTGCGCTGGCCAAGTACATCGTTAACGAGATCCAGGACGTTTATCGCCTGCAAGGCGTGAAAATCAACGATAAGCACATCGAGACCATCCTGCGTCAGATGCTGCGTAAAGTTGAAATCGCTGAATCCGGCGATTCCAGTTTCATCAAGGGTGACCAGATGGAATTGACTCACGTACTCGTAGAGAACGAGCGTCTGGCTGGCGACGAGAAATTCGTTTCCAAGTTCACTCGCGTGCTGCTGGGTATCACCAAGGCGTCGTTGTCCACTGAGTCGTTCATCTCGGCGGCCTCCTTCCAGGAGACCACTCGCGTACTGACCGAAGCAGCGGTAACCGGCAAGCGCGATTACCTGCGCGGCCTTAAAGAAAACGTGGTTGTGGGTCGTTTGATCCCAGCCGGTACCGGTTTGGCTTACCACAGCGAGCGCAAGCGCCGCCGTGATGCTGACAAGCCGCTGCGCGTGAGCGCCAGTGAAGTGGAAGCTGCACTGACCGAAGCGCTGAACTCTAGCGGTAACTGAGTTCTGCGATAAATAAGTCTGGGCCCTGGCAGCCCCCATTCGTCGGATCGAGGCAGTTTTGCCCCGTTTCGATGAGAGGGGATGTCGGGGCCTTGCCTTGACTGGGGGCAAGATCCTCTTTAGACTCTTGTACCCCTAAATTTGGCGGGAATTCGTTCCTGCCATTTTGCTTTTCTTGCAAGACAATAGCGTCGCAAGACAACAGTGGAGCTAGTAGATGGCAACTATCAACCAGCTGGTACGTCAGCCGCGTAAGCGTATCGTCGAGAAATCCGACGTGCCTGCGCTGCAGAACTGCCCGCAACGTCGTGGCGTATGCACTCGCGTGTATACCACTACGCCGAAAAAACCTAACTCGGCACTGCGTAAAGTATGCCGTGTGCGTCTGACCAACGGTTTCGAGGTTTCCTCGTACATCGGTGGTGAAGGCCACAACCTGCAAGAGCACAGCGTGGTGCTGATCCGTGGCGGTCGTGTAAAAGACTTGCCAGGTGTTCGTTACCACACCGTACGCGGCTCCTTGGATACCTCCGGCGTTAAAGGTCGTAACCAGGGTCGTTCGAAGTACGGTACCAAGAAGCCTAAGTAGTAGCGGCTTTTTGTAAACTGAATCATCTTATTTTCTGAGTCGATAAGAGTAAGGTCGGAGGCGTCCCGCAAGGGCACTGATTCCGAACGAACCTGAAGACCGTTTGAGGGCTTATCCATGCCAAGAAGACGCGTAGCAGCCAAGCGCGAAGTGCTTGACGATCCAAAATACGGAAGCCAAATCCTGGCCAAGTTCATGAACCACGTGATGGAAAGCGGCAAGAAAGCCGTTGCCGAGCGTATTGTTTATGGCGCGCTGGAAAAGGTTAAAGAACGCAAGAACAGCGATCCCCTGGAAATCTTCGAGAAAGCTCTCGACGCCATCGCTCCGCTGGTCGAAGTAAAGTCGCGCCGTGTAGGCGGTGCTACTTACCAGGTTCCGGTCGAAGTTCGCCCGTCCCGTCGTAACGCGCTGGCAATGCGCTGGTTGGTAGACTTCGCCCGCAAGCGCGGCGAGAAGTCTATGGCTCTGCGTTTGGCTGGCGAGCTGTTGGATGCTGCTGAAGGTAAAGGTGCTGCTGTTAAGAAGCGTGAAGACGTGCACCGTATGGCCGAAGCTAACAAAGCTTTCTCGCACTACCGCTTCTAATTTCAGCTTCACTAATTTTGCGAGGGCTTTATGGCTCGTACTACTCCGATTAGTCGCTACCGTAACATCGGTATCGTCGCTCACGTGGATGCTGGTAAAACCACCACCACCGAGCGCGTCCTTTTTTACACTGGCAAAAGTCACAAGATGGGCGAGGTGCATGACGGCGCCGCGACCACAGACTGGATGGTGCAGGAGCAGGAGCGTGGTATTACCATTACTTCTGCTGCCATTACCGCCTTCTGGAAAGGTTCTGCGAAGCAGTACAAGGACGAGCACCGCTTCAACGTCATCGATACCCCGGGCCACGTAGACTTCACCATTGAAGTTGAGCGTTCCCTGCGTGTACTCGACGGCGCGGTCGTTGTGTTCTGCGGTACCTCGGGCGTTGAGCCTCAGTCGGAAACCGTATGGCGTCAAGCCAACAAGTACGGCGTTCCGCGTCTTGTTTACGTCAACAAGATGGACCGTGCAGGTGCGAACTTCCTGCGCGTGATCGGTCAGATCAAGCAGCGTCTGGGTCACACTCCGGTGCCTATCCAGTTGGCTATCGGTGCCGAAGACAATTTCCAGGGCCAGATCGATCTGCTGACCATGGAAGCTGTTTACTGGAACGATGCTGACAAGGGCATGACTCCTCGTCGCGAAGCTATTCCTGCTGAACTGCAGGAGCTGGCTGACGAGTGGCGTAACAACATGGTTGAAGCTGCGGCCGAAGCCAACGAAGAGCTGATGAACAAGTACCTCGAAGGTGAAGAGCTCACCAACGAGGAGATCAAGGCTGCTCTGCGTCAGCGTACTATCGCTGGTGAGATCGTCTTGGCTGTTTGCGGTTCCTCGTTCAAGAACAAGGGTGTTCCCCTGGTTCTCGACGCTGTTATCGACTACCTGCCTGCTCCTACCGACATTCCTGCCATCAAGGGTACTGACCCGGATGACGAGGAAAAGGAAATGGAGCGTCATGCAGACGACAACGAGCCGTTCTCGGCTCTGGCGTTCAAGATCGCTACCGACCCATTCGTGGGTACCCTGACTTTCGTCCGTGTTTACTCGGGCGTGTTGAACTCCGGCGACGGCGTCATCAACTCGGTCAAGGGCAAGAAAGAGCGTGTGGGTCGTATGGTGCAAATGCACGCAAACGCCCGTGAAGAGATCAAGGAAGTGCGCGCTGGCGACATCGCGGCCCTGATCGGCATGAAGGACGTCACCACTGGTGAAACTTTGTGCAACGCTGACAAGCCAATCATCCTGGTTCGCATGGACTTCCCGGAGCCGGTAATTTCGGTTGCCGTTGAGCCCAAGACCAAGGATGACCAGGAAAAAATGGGTATCGCTCTGGGCAAGCTTGCTCAGGAAGACCCATCTTTCCGCGTCAAAACTGATGAAGAGACTGGTCAAACGATCATCTCTGGCATGGGCGAGTTGCACCTGGACATCCTGGTTGACCGGATGCGCCGTGAGTTCAACGTCGAAGCCAACATCGGTAAGCCTCAGGTTTCCTATCGTGAGCGCATCACGAAGAACTGTGAAATCGAAGGCAAGTTCGTTCGTCAGTCCGGCGGTCGTGGCCAGTTCGGTCACTGCTGGATCCGTTTTGCTCCTGCTGACGAAGGTCAGGAAGGTCTGCAATTCGTGAACGAAGTGGTTGGTGGTGTGGTTCCTAAGGAATACATCCCGGCGATCCAGAAGGGTATCGAAGAGCAGATGAAGAACGGTGTTGTTGCCGGCTATCCGCTCATCGGCCTGAAGGCGACCGTTTTTGATGGTTCTTACCATGACGTCGACTCCAACGAGATGGCGTTTAAGGTGGCTGCTTCCATGGCTACCAAGCAACTGGCCCAGAAGGGCGGTGGTGAGTTGCTTGAACCAATCATGGCAGTAGAAGTTGTTACGCCTGAAGACTATATGGGTGACGTGATGGGCGACCTTAACCGTCGTCGCGGCATGATCCTGGGTATGGAAGACACGGTTTCCGGCAAAGTAATTCGTGCCGAGGTTCCGTTGGGTGAGATGTTCGGTTATGCAACCGACGTTCGTTCCATGTCCCAAGGTCGCGCAAGCTACTCTATGGAATTCAAAAAATACAATACAGCGCCGTCGCATATCGTCGAAACTGTTACCAAAAAACAAGGCTGATTCAGTCCTTTAGGCAAGGAGTTAATTGTCGTGGCTAAAGAAAAATTTGATCGTTCCCTACCGCACGTCAACGTTGGCACTATCGGTCACGTTGACCACGGTAAAACCACTCTGACTGCTGCTCTGACTCGCGTTTGCTCCGAAGTTTTCGGTTCTGCAATCGTTGATTTCGATAAAATCGACAGCGCACCAGAAGAGAAAGCTCGTGGTATCACCATCAACACCGCTCACGTTGAATACAACTCGCTGATCCGTCACTACGCTCACGTCGACTGCCCAGGTCACGCTGACTATGTGAAGAACATGATCACTGGTGCTGCTCAAATGGACGGCGCTATCCTGGTTTGCTCGGCCGCTGATGGTCCGATGCCACAAACCCGTGAGCACATCCTGCTGTCCCGTCAGGTAGGCGTTCCGTACATCGTGGTTTACCTGAACAAGGCTGACCTGGTAGACGACGCTGAGCTGCTGGAACTGGTTGAGATGGAAGTGCGCGATCTGCTGAGCACTTACGACTTCCCAGGCGACGACACTCCGATCATCATCGGTTCTGCTCGTATGGCTCTGGAAGGCAAAGACGACAACGAAATGGGCACCACGTCCGTTCGTAAACTGGTTGAGACTCTGGACAGCTACATCCCAGATCCAGTTCGTGTTATCGACAAGCCGTTCCTGATGCCAATCGAAGACGTATTCTCGATCTCCGGTCGCGGTACTGTTGTGACTGGTCGTATCGAGCGCGGTATCGTTAAGGTTCAAGATCCACTGGAAATCGTTGGTCTGCGTGACACTACTGTCACCACCTGCACCGGTGTTGAAATGTTCCGTAAACTGCTCGACGAAGGTCGTGCGGGCGAGAACTGCGGCGTTCTGCTGCGTGGTACCAAGCGTGACGACGTTGAGCGTGGCCAGGTTCTGGTTAAGCCAGGTTCGGTTAAGCCGCACACCAAGTTCGAAGCAGAAGTGTACGTGCTGAGCAAAGAAGAAGGCGGTCGTCACACTCCGTTCTTCAAAGGCTACCGTCCACAGTTCTACTTCCGTACTACTGACGTGACTGGTAACTGCGAGCTGCCGGAAGGCGTTGAGATGGTAATGCCGGGCGACAACATCAAAATGGTTGTTACCCTGATCAAAACCATCGCAATGGAAGACGGCCTGCGTTTCGCTATTCGCGAAGGCGGCCGTACCGTTGGTGCTGGCGTTGTAGCTAAAATCATCGAGTAATTATCTCTTCTGAGGTAGTTTCGATGTTTTGAGAGGGCCCCCGCTTAGCGGGGGCCTTTTTTATTGGGTTGACACCTATCTGGGGCGTCTATAGAATTGCGCCTCCTTTTAACGGGCGTATTGCGCTCGCTGGGAATAGCAGCCGGAGTCTGAAATCCAATGCAAAATCAGCAAATCCGTATCAGGTTGAAGGCTTTTGACCATCGCCTGATCGACCAATCCACCCAGGAAATCGTGGAAACCGCGAAACGTACTGGTGCTCAAGTGCGTGGTCCAATTCCACTGCCTACCCGTAAAGAGCGGTTCACCGTTCTGGTCTCCCCGCACGTCAACAAAGACGCGCGTGACCAGTACGAGATCCGTACTCATAAGCGCGTACTGGACATCGTCCAGCCAACGGATAAAACCGTTGACGCACTTATGAAGCTCGATCTGGCGGCCGGTGTGGAAGTACAGATCAGCCTCGGCTAAGACTTGGGTCTTAGTCGTGTAACGCTCTGAAATGGGCGGCCATAGCGGGTGAAAGCCCCGTACACTCATGAGGTTTACAACATGACTATTGGTGTAGTCGGTCGTAAATGCGGTATGACCCGTATTTTCACCGAAGAAGGTGTCTCCATTCCGGTTACGGTCATTGAGATCGAGCCGAATCGCGTCACCCAGTTCAAAACTGAAGAGACCGATGGCTATCGTGCAGTGCAAGTCACTGTCGGCGAGCGTCGTGCTTCGCGTGTGACTGCTGCTCAAGCAGGTCACTTCGCTAAAGCAAACGTTGCAGCTGGTCGCACTGTTATGGAGTTCCGTCTCGAAGACGGCGACTACCAGGCTGGCGATCTGATCAACGCTGAAATCTTCGCCGCTGGTCAACTGGTTGATGTAACCGGTCAGTCCAAAGGTAAAGGCTTCCAGGGTACGATCAAGCGTTGGAATTTCCGTGGCCAAGACAACACTCACGGTAACTCCGTCTCCCACCGCGTCCCGGGCTCTATTGGCCAGTGCCAGACTCCTGGTCGTGTATTCAAGGGCAAAAAAATGTCCGGTCATATGGGCGCTGAGCGCGTGACCGTGCAGTCCCTCGAAGTAGTGCGCGTCGACGCTGAACGCAATCTGTTGTTGGTCAAGGGTGCTGTTCCTGGCGCTACTGGCGGCAACCTGGTTGTACGTCCAGCGGCCAAGGCTCGCGGTTAAGGGGAAGCTGACATGCAATTAAATGTAAATGACGCTCAAGCGATCGAAGTTTCCGAACTGACATTTGGCGGCGAATTCAACGAGACGCTCGTTCACCAAGCAGTCGTGGCCTACATGGCCGGCGGCCGTCAAGGTAGCAAGCAGCAAAAGACCCGTTCCGACGTTCGTGGTGGCGGTAAGCGCCCTTGGCGTCAGAAAGGTACTGGCCGTGCTCGTGCCGGTACTATCCGTAGCCCAATCTGGCGTGGCGGTGGTACCACTTTCGCAGCTCGTCCACAGGATCACTCGCAGAAGCTCAACAAGAAGATGTATCGCGCAGCACTGCGCTCTATCCTTGCTGAACTCGTGCGTACCGATCGTCTGGTTGTGGTTCAGGACTTCGCTGTTGAAAGTCCAAAAACTAAAGACCTGCTGGGCAAACTGAACGACATGAGCCTGACCGACGTTTTGATCGTGTCTGAAGCTGTTGATCAGAACCTGTACCTGGCTGCTCGCAACCTGCCACACGTTGATGTACGTGACGTGCAAGGTTCCGATCCAGTTAGTCTGATCGCATACGACAAGGTGTTGATCACCGTGTCGGCCGTGAAGAAATTCGAGGAGCTGCTGGGATGAACCAGGAACGCGTATTTAAAGTTCTGCTTGGCCCGCACGTTTCCGAAAAGGCTACGGTTCTGGCTGACAAGAAAGGCCAGTTCGTTTTCAAGGTTGCAACTGACGCAACCAAGCTGGAAATCAAGAAGGCCGTCGAAAGCCTGTTCAGCGTGAAAGTAGAGCGTGTTACTACCCTGAATGTTCTGGGTAAGAGCAAGCGCACTGCTCGCGGTCTGGGCAAGCGTAATGACTGGAAGAAGGCAGTTATCTCCCTTCAGCCAGGCCAAGATCTCGATTTCAGCAGCAGTGCTGAGTAAGGAAGGGGTGCATCATGGCAATCGTTAAATGCAAACCGACTTCCCCTGGCCGCCGTTTTGTGGTCAAGGTGGTCAACCAGGAGCTGCATAAAGGCGCTCCTCACGCACCGCTGCTCGAGAAAAAATCGAAGACTGGTGGTCGTAACAACAATGGTCGTATTACCACTCGTCACATCGGTGGTGGCCATAAGCAGCATTATCGTCTGGTCGATTTCCGTCGCAACGACAAAGATGGCATCTCTGCCACTGTCGAGCGTATTGAATACGATCCAAACCGTACTGCTCACATCGCTCTGCTGCTGTACGCAGATGGCGAGCGTCGCTACATCATCGCCCCTAAAGGCGTGAGCGCTGGCGACCAGCTGATCGCAGGTGCCTTGGCACCGATCAAGCCGGGCAACGCTCTGCAACTGCGCAACATTCCAGTTGGTAGCACCGTACACGGCATCGAATTGAAGCCAGGTAAAGGCGCACAGATCGCTCGTTCCGCTGGTGCTTCGGCTCAGCTGATCGCTCGTGAAGGTGTCTACGTGACCCTGCGTCTGCGTTCTGGTGAGATGCGTAAAGTGCTGGCTGAATGCCGCGCGACCTTGGGTGAGGTCTCGAACTCCGAGCACAGCCTTCGTTCGCTGGGTAAAGCTGGTGCCAAACGCTGGCGTGGCGTTCGCCCAACCGTTCGTGGTGTTGCCATGAACCCGGTTGACCACCCACACGGTGGTGGTGAAGGTCGTACCTCTGGTGGTCGTCATCCGGTATCGCCATGGGGCTTCCCGACTAAGGGCGCGAAGACTCGTGGTAATAAGCGTACCGACAAAATGATCGTCCGTCGTCGCAAGTAAATAGAGGGATACGACAGTGCCACGTTCTCTGAAAAAAGGTCCTTTTATTGATCTTCACCTACTGAAGAAGATCGAAGTGGCGGCGGAAAAGAACGATCGCAAACCAGTTAAGACCTGGTCGCGTCGTTCGATGATCCTGCCACAAATGGTCGGTTTGACCATCGCTGTACACAACGGTCGCTTGCACGTCCCAGTTCTCGTGAACGAAGACATGGTCGGCCACAAACTAGGCGAGTTTGCCGGTACCCGCACATATCGTGGGCACGTGGCAGACAAGAAAGCCAAGCGTTAAGGGGTTAGGAAATGGAAGTAGCCGCTAAGTTGTCGGGCGCTCGAATCTCCGCCCAGAAAGCCCGCTTGGTCGCCGACCAGATCCGCGGGAAGAAGGTGGGCGAAGCGCTCAACCTGTTGGCTTTCAGCAGTAAGAAAGCCGCCGAGATCATGAAGAAAGTGCTGGAGTCGGCCGTAGCCAACGCCGAGCATAACGAAGGCGCAGACGTTGATGATCTGAAGGTCAGCACCGTTTTCGTCAACGAAGGGCGTTCGCTGAAGCGCATCATGCCACGTGCCAAAGGCCGTGCTGATCGCATCGTCAAGCGGTCTTGCCATATCACTGTCAAGGTTGCTGACAAGTAACGGAGTCGAAGAGATGGGTCAGAAAGTACATCCCATTGGCATTCGCCTGGGAATCGTCAAGGAGCACACCTCCGTCTGGTACGCAGACGGTCGGACTTATGCGGACTATTTGTTCGCTGATCTGAAGGTGCGTGAGTATCTCCAAGACAAACTAAAAAGCGCGTCCGTAAGCCGTATCGATATCCATCGTCCGGCACAAACTGCACGTATCACCATCCACACAGCTCGTCCAGGTATCGTTATCGGGAAGAAAGGTGAGGATGTTGAGAAACTGCGTCAGGACCTGACCAAGCAAATGGGTGTGCCTGTGCACATCAATATCGAAGAGATCCGCAAGCCGGAGCTCGACGGTATGCTGGTTGCGCAGAGCGTAGCTCAGCAGCTGGAGCGTCGCGTAATGTTCCGTCGCGCTATGAAGCGCGCTGTACAGAACGCCATGCGCATTGGTGCCAAAGGTATCAAAATCCAAGTGAGCGGTCGTCTCGGCGGTGCTGAAATCGCACGTACTGAATGGTATCGCGAAGGTCGTGTGCCACTGCACACCCTGCGTGCCGACATCGACTATGCCAACTACGAAGCTCACACCACTTACGGTGTGATCGGTGTAAAGGTTTGGATCTTCAAAGGCGAAGTAATTGGTGGTCGCCAAGAAGAACTGAAACCACAAGCACCAGCGCCTCGTAAAAAAGCTGCTAAGTAAGGGGTACGCCAAATGTTGCAACCTAAGCGTACGAAGTTCCGCAAGCAGATGACAGGCCACAACCGTGGTCTGGCTCAGCGCGGTAGCAAAGTCAGCTTCGGCGAGTTCGCGCTGAAGTCTGTAGCTCGTGGTCGTCTCACCGCTCGTCAGATCGAGTCAGCGCGTCGTGCTCTGACCCGTCACGTTAAACGTGGCGGCAAGATCTGGATCCGTGTATTCCCGGACAAGCCTATCTCCAAAAAACCCCTCGAAGTTCGTATGGGTAAAGGTAAGGGTAACGTGGAGTACTGGGTTGCCCAGATTCAGCCAGGCAAAGTCCTGTATGAAATCGAGGGTGTTACTGAAGAGCTGGCGCGTGAGGCTTTTGCCCTGGCTGCTGCAAAGCTGCCGCTCGCCACCGCCTTTGTTAAACGGACGGTGATGTGATGAAAGCGAATGAACTTCGTGAAAAATCCGCACAGCAGCTGAACGAGCAATTGCTCGGCTTGCTGCGCGACCAGTTCAATCTGCGTATGCAGAAAGCAACTGGCCAGTTGGGGCAGTCTCATCTGCTCTCGCAAGTTAAGCGTGACATCGCTCGCGTGAAGACTGTGCTCAACCAGCAGGCAGGTAAGTGATCATGGCTGAAGCCGAAAAGACTGTCCGTACGCTGACTGGCCGTGTTGTCAGCGACAAGATGGACAAAACCATCACCGTACTGATCGAGCGTCGCGTTAAGCACCCGATCTACGGTAAATATGTTAAGCGTTCGACTAAGCTGCACGCGCACGACGAAACCAACCAGTGCCACATCGGCGACAAAGTCACTATTCGTGAAACTCGTCCGCTGGCCAAGACCAAGTCTTGGGCATTGGTTGATGTTCTCGAACGCGCTGTGGAAGTCTAAGGACTAGGGGTCGGAGAAATTATATGATTCAGACTCAATCCATGCTCGATGTGGCCGATAACAGCGGCGCTCGCCGTGTTATGTGCATCAAGGTGCTGGGTGGCTCCCATCGTCGTTACGCTGGTATCGGTGACATCATCAAAGTTACCGTGAAGGAAGCAATTCCTCGCGGTAAAGTGAAAAAAGGCCAAGTGATGACTGCTGTAGTAGTCCGCACTCGTCACGGCGTACGTCGTGCTGATGGCTCCATTATCCGCTTTGATGGCAACGCTGCTGTTCTTCTGAACAACAAGCAAGAGCCGATCGGCACCCGTATCTTTGGGCCAGTGACCCGTGAACTTCGCACTGAGAAGTTCATGAAGATCGTCTCGCTCGCCCCAGAAGTGCTGTAAGGAGATCCGACATGCAAAAGATTCGTCGTGACGACGAGATCATCGTGATCGCCGGCAAAGACAAAGGTAAGCGCGGTAAGGTGCTTAAGGTTCTCGCTAATAACCGTTTGGTTGTCGGTGGTCTGAACCTGGTTAAGCGCCATACCAAGCCTAACCCGATGTCGGGCGTACAAGGCGGTATCGTCGAGAAAGAAGCTCCACTGGACGCTTCTAACGTCGCCATTTTCAACGGTGAAACCAACAAGGCTGACCGCGTTGGTTTCAAAGTAGAAGATGGCAAGAAAATTCGTGTCTTCAAGTCGACCCAAAAAGCGGTTGATGCTTGAACACTGCTAGGTAGAAGACCATGGCACGACTAAAAGAGATTTACTGGAAAGAAATCGCACCGAAACTTAAGGAAGAACTTAAGCTTTCGAACGTGATGGAAGTTCCACGCGTTACCAAAATTACCCTGAACATGGGTCTGGGCGAAGCGGTCGGCGACAAAAAAGTCATCGAACACGCCGTTGCTGACCTGGAAAAGATCACCGGTCAAAAAGTCGTTGTGACTTACGCTCGGAAATCCATCGCTGGCTTTAAAGTCCGTGAAGGTTGGCCGATCGGCGTCAAAGTGACTCTGCGCCGTGAGCGTATGTATGAATTCCTGGATCGTCTGCTGTCGATCTCCCTGCCTCGGGTTCGCGACTTCCGCGGCCTGAATGCCAAGTCCTTCGATGGTCGTGGTAACTACAGCATGGGCGTGAAAGAGCAGATCATCTTCCCGGAAATCGACTACGACAAGATCGATGCTCTCCGCGGTCTGGACATCACCCTGACCACCACTGCCAAGAACGATGATGAAGGTCGCGCCCTGTTGCGTGCTTTCAAATTCCCGTTCCGCAACTGATTGGAGTAGGACCATGGCCAAGATGAGCATGAAAAACCGCGAGCTGAAGCGTCAGCTCACGGTTGCCAAGTACGCCAAGAAGCGTGCAGCACTGAAAGCAATCATCGTTGATCTGAACGCAAGTCCAGAAGCACGTTGGGAAGCTACAGTTGCTCTGCAGAAGCAGCCACGTGACGCAAGCGCTTCGCGTATGCGTAACCGCTGCCGCCTGACCGGTCGTCCACACGGCGTTTACCGCAAGTTCGGCCTCGGCCGTAACAAACTGCGTGAAGCGGCAATGCGTGGTGACGTACCAGGTCTGGTTAAAGCCAGCTGGTAAGTACTTTCAGCGTCCAGGTGGTCGGTATCGCAAGATAACGACCGCCGGTGACCTTGAATCTGGAACAAGCCCCTTTTGGGGCTTGTTTCATTTCTGGAGTGTGTTTAAAATACGCGGCTCGCCTGAGCCCGTGTTATTTATGCCCGGAGATTCTCGGCGACATATGTAGCCGCAAGGCTAATTTTTTTGTATTAGGAGCGTCTAGCCCATGAGTATGCAGGACCCGTTAGCGGACATGCTAACTCGTATCCGTAATGCCCAGATGGCTGAAAAGTCCGTCGTAAGCATGCCATCTTCCAAGTTGAAGGTAGCTGTTGCCAAAGTCCTGAAAGACGAAGGTTACATTGCGGGTTATCAGATCAGCAGCGAAATCAAACCACTGCTGTCCATCGAGCTGAAGTACTTCGAGGGCCGTTCGGTCATCGAGGAAGTGAAGCGCGTTAGCCGTCCAGGCCTGCGTCAGTACAAGTCCGCTGAAGATCTGCCGAAAGTTCGTGGCGGTCTGGGCGTGTCTATCGTCTCCACCAACAAAGGTGTGATGACGGATCGTGCTGCGCGCGCTGCCGGTGTCGGCGGCGAAGTTCTTTGCACTGTGTTCTAAGGGGGGATAAGCATGTCTCGCGTCGCTAAGAACCCCGTTAAGCTGCCAGCTGGTGTCGAAGTAAAATTCGCAGGCCAACAGCTTTCGGTGAAGGGTGCCAAGGGCACTCTTGAACTGAACATCCATTCGTCCGTTGAGATCGTTGAAGAAGCTGGTGAGCTGCGTTTCGCTGCTCGCAATGGCGATCAACAAACTCGCGCAATGGCCGGTACCACGCGTGCGTTGGTAAACAACATGGTCCAAGGCGTAAGCCAAGGCTTCGAGCGTAAGCTCCAGCTGGTCGGTGTTGGTTACAAAGCGCAAGCAAAAGGCACGGTTTTGAACCTGGCCCTTGGCTTCTCGCACCCAGTGGATTACGAACTGCCGGAAGGCATCACCGCTGAGACCCCTAGCCAAACCGATATCCTGATCAAGGGCATCGATAAGCAGCTGGTAGGTCAGGTGGCCGCTGAGATCCGCGACTTCCGTCCACCAGAGCCGTACAAAGGCAAAGGTGTGCGCTACGCGGACGAAGTCGTCCGTCGTAAAGAAGCCAAGAAGAAGTAGGGCATAGCAAATGACCGACAAAAAAGTTACTCGACTGCGTCGCGCTCGCAAAGCACGCCTGAAAATGCACGAACTCGAAGTCGTGCGTCTCTGCGTGTATCGCTCGTCGCAGCACATCTACGCCCAGGTCATCTCGGCCGACGGCAACCAGGTCCTGGCAAGCGCCTCGACTTTGGATAAAGAACTGCGTGATGGTGCCACCGGCAACATCGACGCGGCCACTAAGGTTGGCCAGCTGGTCGCTACGCGTGCTAAGGCCGCTGGCGTCTCGCAAGTGGCTTTCGACCGCTCTGGCTTCAAGTACCACGGTCGCGTGAAAGCGCTGGCTGATGCTGCTCGTGAAGCTGGGCTGGAGTTCTAAGTTATGTCAAATAACGACCAAAAGCGCGACGAAGGCTACATTGAGAAGCTGGTTCAAGTTAACCGCGTAGCCAAAACCGT
This sequence comes from Pseudomonas sp. RA_15y_Pfl1_P11, assembly GCF_963970975.1. Lineage (NCBI taxonomy): Bacteria > Pseudomonadati > Pseudomonadota > Gammaproteobacteria > Pseudomonadales > Pseudomonadaceae > Pseudomonas > Pseudomonas sp. RA_15y_Pfl1_P11. The sequence goes on along the minus strand of NZ_CAXAOY010000013.1, from coordinate 149,036 downwards.
TAAAGGCGGCCGTATCTTCACTTTCACCGCGTTGACCGTGGTTGGTGATGGTAAAGGGCGTGTTGGCTTCGGCCGTGGCAAGTCACGTGAAGTGCCTGCCGCGATCCAGAAGGCAATGGAAGCTGCTCGTCGCAACATGATCCAAGTTGATCTGAACGGCACCACTCTGCAGTACGCAATGAAGTCCGCCCATGGCGCTTCGAAGGTGTACATGCAGCCTGCTTCTGAAGGTACCGGTATCATCGCAGGCGGCGCTATGCGTGCTGTCCTCGAAGTTGCTGGCGTTCAGAACGTTCTGGCCAAGTGCTACGGCTCGACTAACCCGGTAAACGTGGTTCACGCCACTTTCAAAGGTTTGAAAGCTATGCAATCTCCTGAGTCCATCGCTGCGAAGCGTGGTCTGACTGTCAAGGAGATCTTCTGATCATGGCTACCGTTAAAGTAACGCTGATCAAAAGCATGACCGGCCGCATCCCTAACCACAAACTGTGCGTTAAAGGTCTGGGTCTGCGTCGCATCGGTCACACTGTAGAAGTCCAGGATACTCCCGAGAATCGCGGGATGATCAACAAGGCTTACTACATGCTGCGTGTAGAGGGTTAATCGATGAAACTCAATGATCTGAGTCCAGCGCCGGGTTCCCGTCGCGAAAAGCATCGTCCGGGCCGTGGTATCGGTAGCGGTTTGGGTAAGACTGGTGGCCGTGGCCACAAAGGTCAAACCTCCCGCTCCGGTGGCACAATCGCTCCGGGCTTTGAAGGCGGTCAACAGCCGCTGCATCGTCGCCTGCCTAAGTTCGGTTTCGTATCCCTGAAAGCCATGGACCGCGCAGAAGTGCGCTTGTCCGAGCTGGCCAAAGTGGAAGGCGACATCGTTACTGTGCAGACCCTGAAAGATGCCAACGTGATCAACGTCAACGTACAGCGTGTGAAAATCATGCTGTCCGGTGAAGTGACTCGCGCTGTCACTATCGGCAAGGGAATCGGCGCCACCAAAGGTGCGCGTTCGGCTATCGAAGCAGCTGGCGGCAAGTTCGAGGAATAAATGGCTAAGCAAGGTGCTCTCTCAGCGCTCGGCAAAGGCGGTATGTCTGAACTTTGGGCTCGTCTGCGTTTTCTGTTCCTGGCGATTATCGTCTACCGAATAGGCGCACACATCCCGGTTCCAGGTATCAACCCGGACCGACTCGCAGACCTGTTTCGACAGAATGAGGGGACCATTCTTAGCTTGTTCAACATGTTTTCCGGCGGCGCGCTGGAACGTATGAGTATCTTTGCACTGGGGATCATGCCGTATATTTCGGCATCGATCATCATGCAACTGATGACAGCCGTCAGCCCGCAGCTGGAGCAGTTGAAGAAGGAAGGTGAAGCTGGCCGTCGCAAGATTAGCCAGTACACCCGCTACGGCACTGTCATCCTCGCCTTGGTTCAAGCTATCGGCATGTCCGTTGGTCTGGCCGGGCAGGGTGTTGCGTTCACTGGTGACTTTGGCTTCCATTTCGTCGCGGTATCCACTTTTGTGGCTGGTGCGATGTTCATGATGTGGCTGGGTGAGCAGATTACTGAGCGTGGTGTTGGTAACGGTATCTCGATGTTGATTTTCGCAGGTATCGTCGCCGGTCTTCCGAGAGCAATTGGGCAGTCTTTCGAGTCTGCACGTCAGGGTGATATCAATATTTTCGCTTTGGTTGCTATCGGTTTGCTGGCAGTAGCGATTATCGGTTTTGTGGTGTTCATTGAGCGTGGCCAGCGTCGTATTGCTGTTCATTACGCCAAGCGTCAGCAGGGCCGTAAGGTTTTTGCTGCGCAGACCAGCCACTTGCCGCTGAAAGTGAATATGGCCGGCGTTATTCCGGCAATTTTCGCGAGCAGCATTTTGCTGTTTCCGGCTTCGTTGGGTACCTGGTTTGGTCAGTCTGAAAATATGGGCTGGCTGCAGGACCTCTCTCAGTCGATCGCTCCTGGTCAGCCGTTGAATATTCTGCTGTTTAGTGCAGGGATTATTTTCTTCTGCTTCTTCTATACGGCGTTGATGTTCAATCCGAAAGACGTAGCGGAAAACCTGAAGAAGTCCGGTGCCTTTATTCCGGGTATCCGTCCAGGTGAGCAGTCTGCACGCTACATTGATGGCGTTCTGACCCGTTTGACCCTGTTCGGTGCTCTATATATGACGGCCGTGTGCTTGCTTCCCCAGTTCCTGGTGGTTGCAGCAAACGTTCCGTTCTACCTTGGCGGGACCTCGTTGCTGATCGTGGTCGTGGTTGTGATGGACTTCATGTCCCAAGTACAATCGCACCTCGTTTCGCACCAGTACGAATCCCTGATGAAGAAAGCCAACCTGAAGGGCTACGGCAGCGGCATGTTGCGCTGAGTACCCCATAAGGTTCGAGGAGTTGGTGATGAAAGTTCGTGCATCGGTGAAAAAGCTGTGCCGTAACTGCAAGATTATTCGCCGCGAAGGTGTTGTTCGAGTAATTTGCAGCGCGGAACCGCGTCACAAACAGCGCCAAGGCTGAGTGTGATCCGCTTGAAGCCCGGCAGCTAGTGCGCTGCCGGGTTGATTATTTGTTATTACAGCGATATTATCTCGCGCCCTATTTCTTGGCTTCCGGGGCGTAGGTAGCTGTCAATTGGAGTCCCACTGAATGGCCCGTATTGCAGGCGTTAACATTCCAGATAACAAGCACACTGTTATCTCGCTGACCTACATCTATGGTGTTGGTCGCACTACTGCGCAGAAAATTTGCGCAGACACTGGGGTAAACCCAGCCGCAAAGATCAAAGATCTGAGCGACGAGCAGATTGAGCTGTTGCGTGGCGAAGTGGCGAAGTTCACCACTGAAGGTGACCTGCGTCGCGAAATCAACATGAAAATCAAGCGTTTGATGGACCTCGGTTGCTACCGTGGTCTGCGTCATCGTCGTGGTCTTCCAGTACGCGGTCAGCGTACCAAGACTAACGCGCGTACCCGTAAAGGTCCGCGTAAGCCGATCCGCAAGTAATCGCCCACGCGAATCGACAGGAAAATTATCATGGCTAAACCTGCTGCTCGTCCTCGTAAAAAAGTTAAAAAGACAGTGGTTGATGGCATCGCCCACATCCATGCTTCTTTTAACAACACAATCGTGACCATCACCGACCGTCAAGGTAACGCGCTTTCTTGGGCTACCTCCGGTGGTTCGGGTTTCCGCGGTTCCCGCAAGTCCACCCCGTTCGCTGCTCAAGTAGCTGCTGAACGTGCTGGTCAAGCTGCGCTGGAATATGGCCTGAAAAACCTTGACGTTAACGTCAAAGGTCCAGGTCCAGGTCGTGAGTCTGCTGTCCGTGCTTTGAACGGCTGTGGCTATAAGATCGCCAGCATCACCGACGTGACGCCAATCCCGCACAACGGGTGCCGTCCGCCGAAGAAGCGCCGCGTGTAATCCAGGAGATTGTAAAGAATGGCTCGTTACATTGGTCCAAAATGCAAACTCGCTCGTCGTGAAGGCACCGATCTCTTCTTGAAGAGCGGCGTGCGCGCGATCGAATCGAAGTGCAACATTGAAGCAGCACCTGGTATCCACGGCCAACGCCGCGGTCGCCAGTCCGATTACGGCACCCAACTGCGTGAAAAGCAGAAGGTCCGTCGTATCTACGGCGTTCTCGAGCGTCAATTCAGCGGCTACTACAAAGAAGCTGCTGGCAAGAAAGGTGCAACCGGTGAAAACCTGCTGCAACTGCTCGAATGCCGTCTGGACAACGTTGTATACCGTATGGGCTTTGGTTCGACTCGCGCCGAATCCCGTCAGCTGGTATCGCACAAATCCGTCAGCGTAAACGGCCAAACCGTTAACGTCCCGTCCTACCAGGTTCGTGCTGGTGACGTGGTCGCGATTCGCGAGAAAGCAAAAAACCAACTTCGCATTGTCCAAGCTCTCGATCTGTGTGCCCAACGTGGCCGCGTAGAATGGGTAGAAGTAGACACTGAGAAGAAGTCGGGCGTTTTCAAGAACGTTCCTGCTCGCAGTGATCTGTCCGCCGACATCAACGAAAGCCTGATTGTCGAGCTCTACTCCAAGTAAGGGCTAGAAAATAGGTGCATCCATGCAGATTTCGGTAAATGAGTTCCTGACACCCCGCCACATTGATGTGCAGGTTGTCAGTCCAACCCGCGCCAAAATTACTCTCGAGCCTCTCGAGCGTGGTTTTGGCCACACCCTGGGCAACGCGCTGCGCCGCATCCTGTTGTCCTCAATGCCCGGCTGTGCAGTAGTCGAGGCCGAGATTGACGGTGTGCTCCACGAGTACAGCGCCATCGAAGGTGTACAGGAAGACGTAATTGAAATCCTGTTGAACCTTAAAGGTCTGGCTATCAAGCTGCACGGCCGTGACGAAGTTACGCTGACCTTGTCGAAGAAGGGTTCGGGGGTGGTTACCGCTGCCGATATTCAGCTGGATCATGATGTCGAGATCGTTAATCCCGATCACGTAATCGCTAACCTGGCGTCTAACGGCGCCCTGAACATGAAGCTCACTGTAGCTCGTGGTCGTGGTTATGAACCGGCCGACTCGCGTCAGAGCGATGAAGATGAAAGCCGCAGCATTGGTCGCTTGCAGCTTGATTCTTCGTTCAGCCCGGTTCGCCGTATCGCATACGTGGTGGAAAACGCCCGTGTCGAGCAGCGTACTAACCTGGACAAGCTGGTTATTGATCTGGAAACCAACGGTACTCTCGATCCTGAAGAGGCTATACGCCGCGCTGCAACCATTCTGCAACAGCAGTTGGCTGCGTTCGTCGACCTCAAAGGTGACAGCGAACCAGTGGTAATCGAGCAGGAAGACGAGATCGATCCGATCCTGCTTCGCCCGGTTGACGATCTGGAACTGACTGTACGTTCGGCTAACTGCCTTAAGGCGGAAAACATTTACTACATCGGTGACCTGATTCAGCGCACCGAAGTAGAACTGTTGAAGACTCCGAACCTCGGCAAGAAATCCTTGACTGAAATCAAGGACGTTCTGGCCTCCCGCGGTCTGTCCCTCGGCATGCGCCTCGACAACTGGCCGCCTGCAAGTCTTAAGAAGGACGACAAGGCGACTGCCTGATCGTCGTAATCACCGAACGTGAGTTTGGTAAGGAATGAACCATGCGTCATCGTAAAAGTGGTCGTCACCTGAGCCGTACCAGCTCGCACCGCAAGGCCATGTTTCAAAACATGGCGGTGTCGCTGTTCGAGCACGAGCTGATCAAAACTACACTGCCAAAAGCTAAAGAACTGCGTCGCGTTGCTGAGCCGCTGATCACTTTGGCTAAGACAGACAGCCTGGCTAACCGCCGTTTGGTTTTCGACCGTACTCGTTCGAAAGCTATCGTTGGTAAGCTCTTCAACGACCTGGGCAAGCGTTACGCTACCCGTGAGGGTGGCTACCTGCGCATCCTCAAGTGCGGTTTCCGCACTGGCGACAACGCGCCAATGGCGTACGTCGAGTTGGTTGATCGTGCTACTGCCGGCGAAGCTGTAAGCGCCGAGTAAGACGACAAGCTGTAACGAAGAACCGGGCCTAGTGCCCGGTTTTTTGTGTGCGTAATAAAAGCGCGATTTTACAAGCGTTCACGGGCTGTGCTCGGCACTATGAGTGCTGGGGATGTTGTTAGTTATTTTCTATCGATGCCGACAATTTAATAAATTTGATAGCTTCATATCGATGATCAATACTCCCTCCAAGCCGACTAGCCGGCAGTTCCAAGTCCGACCTGAGGAAGATTGCATGAGCCAGAATAAAATCCTTACTACCGCCAGCGGCGCGCCCGTTGCGGACAATCAGAATTCCCGTTCCGCCGGTCCACGTGGCCCATTGCTGCTCGACGATTTCCACCTGATCGAGAAGCTCGCGCACTTCAACCGTGAAAACATTCCGGAACGTCGCGTGCACGCGAAAGGTTCGGGTGCCTTCGGTACTTTTACGGTGACTCAAGACATTACCCGATACACCAGCGCCAAGTTGTTTGAGTCTGTTGGCAAGCAAACCCCGACCTTCTTGCGCTTTTCCACCGTTGGTGGTGAGCGCGGTTCGGCTGATACCGAGCGCGATCCACGCGGCTTCGCCTTGAAGTTCTACACCGAAGAAGGCAACTGGGACGTCGTCGGTAACAACACCCCAGTGTTCTTCATTCGCGATCCTTTAAAGTTTCCGGACTTCATCCACACCCAAAAGCGCCTGCCGCAAAGCAATCTCAAAAGCGCTCAGATGATGTGGGACTTCTGGTCGCACTCTCCGGAGGCACTGCACCAGGTCACCATTCTGTTTTCGGACCGTGGCATCCCTGATGGCTATCGCCACATGCACGGCTTCGGCAGTCACACCTACAGCCTGATTAACGCCAATGGCGAGCGCCACTGGGTGAAGTGGCACTACAAGACTAAGCAAGGCATCAAGAACTTGGCGCCGGCTGAGGCCGCGCGCCTGGCCGGTACCGACCCGGATTACGCCCAACGCGATCTGTTCGGCGCGATTGAGCGCGGTGATTTCCCGAAATGGCGGGTCTGCATCCAGATCATGACGGAGGCCCAGGCTAATGCCCACTACGAGAACCCCTTTGACGTGACCAAGACCTGGTCGCAGAAGGAGTTCCCGTTAATCGAGGTTGGCGAGCTCGAACTCAACCGCAATCCGCAGAACTACTTCGCTGAAGTGGAGCAGGCTGCGTTCGGCCCGAGCAACATGGTGCCAGGTGTAGGCCTGTCGCCAGACCGTATGCTGCAAGGTCGTGTGTTCGCATACGCAGATGCTCACCGTTACCGCGTCGGCACCAATCACCAGCAACTGCCGGTGAATGCCCCGCGTAACCAGGTGAACAGCTATCAGCGTGATGGTTCGATGGCATTTGGCAGCAACGGTGGTGCGGCGCCCAATTATGAGCCGAACAGCTACGCAGACGCCCCGAAGCAGGCACCACAATACGCAGAGCCTGTGTTGGCATTGAGCGGTGCTGCTGACCGTTATGATCACCGGGAAGACACCGATTACTACAGCCACGCAGGTGCGCTGTTCCGCCTGATGAACGATGAGCAGAAAGCGTTGCTCACCAACAACATCGCCGGTGCAATGGGGGGCGTTTCCAGTGATGTGGTTCAGCGCCAGTTGCAGCATTTCTACAAAGCAGATCCTGCTTATGGAGAAGCAATCGCAAAGGCACTGGGTGTATCGCTTAACTAACTCTAAACGATAAGCAGAACCGCCCTCAATTGGGCGGTTTTTGCGTTATTTCAGCCACTTTTCTCGGGAAATCTTCACTTTTCTGCCGTTGATCCCGTGACCTCCGGGTCATCATGGTTCAAACTACAGACTTTCAAGCAGGGAGATGTAGGGCGATGCAAGGTCACCCCGACGTAATCGATTACCTCAACACGTTGCTGACGGGCGAACTGGCTGCTCGTGACCAATATTTCATCCATTCGCGCATGTATGAAGACTGGGGCTTTACCGAGCTCTACGAGCGTATCAACCATGAGATGGAAGAAGAGGCACAGCACGCCGACGCACTGATGCGCCGTATCCTCATGCTCGAAGGCACGCCACGTATGCGTCCCGATGATCTGGATGTGGGCACCACGGTGCCTGACATGCTCGCTGCCGACCTGCGCCTCGAGTACAAGGTCCGTGCCGCGCTCTGCAAAGGCATCGAGCTCTGTGAGCAGCATAATGACTATGTCACCCGGGAAATCCTGCGGGTGCAGTTGAATGACACCGAAGAAGATCATACCTATTGGCTTGAAAAGCAGTTGGGCCTGATCAAGCTGGTCGGCTTGGAGAATTACCTGCAATCGCAGTTCTGATTCCCGGCTACAAAAAAGCCCCTCTCACCGCAACGTGACAGGGGCTTTTCATTGGGCCTGAAAAATTCAGGCCCGGTCGCGCTCCAGTAACGGCTTCAAGTAGAAGCCCGTGTGTGATTGCGTCATTTCGGAAACTTGCTCCGGTGTGCCTACCGCGATGATCTGGCCACCTTTCGAGCCACCTTCAGGCCCCAAGTCAACCAACCAGTCGGCGGTCTTGATCACATCCAGGTTGTGCTCGATCACTACAACGGTGTTGCCGTGGTCGCGCAGGCGGTGCAACACGTCCAGCAGTTGCTGTATATCCGCAAAATGCAGGCCGGTGGTCGGCTCATCGAGGATGTACAGGGTCTTGCCGGTGTCGCGCTTGGACAACTCGCGGGACAGCTTCACCCGTTGCGCCTCACCACCGGACAACGTGGTCGCCGATTGACCCAGCTTGATATACGACAGGCCTACATCCATCAGTGTCTGCAGCTTGCGCGCCAACGCCGGAACCGCGTCAAAGAACACCCGCGCTTCCTCGATGGTCATCTCCAGGGTTTCGTGGATGCTTTTGCCCTTGTATTTGATCTCCAGGGTCTCGCGGTTATAGCGCTTGCTCTTGCACACATCGCACGGCACGTAAATGTCCGGCAGGAAGTGCATCTCCACCTTGATCAAGCCATCGCCTTGGCACGCTTCACAGCGACCGCCCTTGACGTTGAACGAGAACCGGCCCGGCCCATAACCCCGCGAGCGGGACTCCGGAACGCCAGCAAACAACTCACGAATGGGTGTAAACAACCCGGTGTAGGTCGCCGGGTTGGAACGCGGCGTGCGGCCAATAGGGCTCTGGTCGATATCGACGACTTTGTCCAGCAGCTCCAAACCCTTGATGCTGTCGTGAGCAGCCGCTTCCAGAGTCGTCGCGCCGTTCAAGGCGGTGGCACTCAAGGGGAACAGCGTGTTGTTGATCAGCGTTGATTTGCCCGAGCCGGAAACACCGGTCACGCAGGTCAGCAGGCCCAGCGGAATTTCCAGGTCGACATTGCGCAAGTTGTTGCCGCGCGCGCCCTTGAGGTGCAGCGCCTGCTTCTTGTTGCGCGGTGTACGTTTGGCCGGCACGGCAATTTTCACACGGCCAGACAAGTACTTGCCGGTCAGCGAGTCCGGATGGGCCATGACTTCTGCAGGCGTACCTTCGGCGACAATATGGCCGCCATGCACACCCGCGCCCGGGCCAATATCAACCACGTAATCCGCCAGGCGAATCGCATCTTCATCGTGCTCGACCACGATCACCGTGTTGCCGATGTCCCGAAGGTGTTTCAGCGTGCCCAGCAGGCGATCGTTGTCGCGTTGGTGCAAGCCAATCGACGGTTCATCGAGGATGTACAGCACCCCCACGAGCCCGGCACCAATCTGGCTGGCCAAGCGAATTCGCTGGGCTTCACCACCAGACAAGGTGTCGGCACTTCGATCCAGCGACAGGTAATCCAGGCCAACGTTGACCAGGAACTGCAACCGCTCGCGAATTTCCTTGAGAATCTTGTCGGCGATTTCCCCACGGCGACCGGTCAACTTGAGCACACCAAAGTACTCGCAGGCATCACCGATGGGCAGGTTGGTCACCGCAGGCAATGTCTTCTCGCCCACCCACACATGCCGCGCCTCTCGACGCAGGCGAGTACCACGGCAATCCGGGCAAGGCTGGGTGCTGAGGAATTTTGCCAACTCTTCGCGCACGCTGGCCGATTCAGTCTCGCGGTAGCGACGCTCAAGGTTCGGCACGATGCCTTCGAACGGGTGCGAGCGCTTGACGATATCGCCACGGTCATTCAAGTACTTGAAGTCGACATTCTGCGAACCACTGCCGTGGAGGATGACCTTCTGTTGGTCCGCCGGCAGTTGGTTGAATGGCACTTCCAGGCTGAATTTATAATGCGACGCCAACGACCCCAACATTTGGAAGTAGTAAACGTTACGCCTGTCCCAGCCACGTATCGCGCCTTCCGCCAGGGTCAAGTCACCGTTGACCAGACGCTTGATGTCGAAGAACTGCTTCACCCCCAGGCCATCACAGGTCGGGCACGCGCCGGCCGGGTTGTTGAAGGAGAACAGCTTGGGTTCCAGCTCACTGATGGCGTGCCCGCAGATCGGGCAAGCAAAGCGCGCGGAGAAGATGATCTCTTCGCCCGGCTCGTCATCCATCGGGGCCACGAGGGCAATGCCGTCGGCCAGCTTCAACGCGGTTTCGAAGGATTCCGCAAGGCGCTGCTGCAGGTCTGCCCGTACCTTGAAGCGGTCGACTACCACATCAATCGAGTGCTTCTTCTGCTTGTCGAGCTTCGGCGCTTCGTCCAGCTCGTAGAGCTTGCCGTTGATTCGCGCCCTTACAAAGCCTTGCGCACGCAGTTCTTCGAAGACGGAAAGGTGTTCGCCCTTGCGCTCACGAATCACCGGTGCCAGCAGCATCAGCTTGGCGCCTTCCGGCTGGGCGAGCACCAAGTCGACCATTTGGCTCACGGTCTGGGCTTCCAGGGGAATATCGTGGTCCGGGCAACGCGGAATACCCACGCGTGCGTACAGCAGACGCAGGTAGTCGTAGATTTCGGTAATGGTGCCCACGGTGGAGCGCGGGTTATGGGAAGTCGATTTTTGCTCGATGGAAATGGCCGGCGACAGGCCTTCAATGGTGTCGACGTCGGGCTTTTCCATCATCGACAGGAACTGGCGGGCATAGGCCGACAGCGATTCCACATAGCGACGCTGGCCCTCGGCATACAGCGTGTCAAACGCCAGCGACGATTTGCCGGATCCGGACAAGCCGGTGATGACAATCAGTTTGTCCCGTGGCAGGGTCAGGTCGATGTTCTTCAGGTTGTGGGTTCTAGCCCCACGAATCAGGATCTTGTCCAAGATGGCCTCGCACGGCGGGCGTAAATAATGCCGGAGTATACGGCTAAAGACTGGATGAATATACACTGCCAAAAGGCCGCTTGCAGCCTTAGATGAAAGCTGCGCGGCAAAGCGCCGCATATACCCTCTCAATCGATGGGACTGGTAGAATCGCCGCCGGTTCACACGAGGTTTTTCCATGCACGATCCCCACAGCGAACGCATGAGTAGCGGCGAGACCCGAGCGGCAAGCGGTCTTGCCCTGGTGTTCGCCTTCCGTATGCTGGGCATGTTTATGGTGTTGCCGGTGCTGGCGACCTATGGGATGGACCTCCCAGGCGCGACCCCGGCATTGATCGGCCTCGCCATTGGCGCCTATGGCCTGACCCAGGCGATTTTTCAGATTCCATTCGGGATCATTTCTGACCGCATCGGCCGCCGTCCGGTGATCTATCTGGGTCTGATCGTGTTCGCTCTCGGCAGTGTGCTCGCGGCGCAATCGGATTCGATATGGGGCGTGATTGCCGGACGCATCCTGCAAGGGGCCGGTGCGATTTCCGCCGCGGTCATGGCGCTGCTATCAGACCTGACCCGTGAACAACACCGCACCAAGGCCATGGCCATGATCGGCATGACCATCGGCCTGTCGTTTGCCGTGGCCATGGTCGTCGGCCCCCTGCTGACACGCGCGTTCGGCTTGCACGGGCTGTTTCTGGTCACCGGCGGCATGGCGCTGTTCGGTATCGTGATCGTTGCCTTTATGGTGCCGCGCTCCACCGGTACGTTGCAGCACCGCGAGTCGGGCGTCGCGCGCAAGGCGTTATTGCCGACGCTCAAGCATCCCGACCTGCTGCGCCTGGATTTAGGTATCTTCGTATTACACGCCATGCTCATGTGCAGCTTCGTCGCCTTGCCCCTGGCGCTGGTGGAAAAAGCCGGGCTACCCAAGGAACAGCACTGGTGGGTCTACCTCACCGCGCTGTTGATTTCGTTCTTCGCCATGATCCCGTTCATCATCTATGGCGAGAAGAAACGCAAAATGAAACGAGTTCTCTTGGGTGCCGTCGCGACGTTGATGCTCACTGAGCTATTCTTCTGGCAGTTCGGCGACAGCCTGCGGGCGCTGGTAATCGGCACGGTGGTATTTTTCACCGCGTTCAACCTGCTGGAGGCTTCATTGCCTTCGCTGATCAGTAAGGTTTCACCGGCCGGTGGCAAAGGGACGGCCATGGGGGTGTATTCCACCAGCCAGTTCCTGGGTTCTGCACTGGGCGGCATCATGGGTGGCTGGATGTTCCAGCATGGCGGTTTGTCGGTTGTGTTCCTTGGATGCGCAGGGCTGGCTGCACTTTGGCTGGCCTTTGCTGTTACCATGCGCGAACCTCCATACGTCACAAGCCTGCGCCTGCCGTTGTCGCCCGAAGCCATTCGTGACGCTGGCCTGGTAGAGCGCCTTAAGGCCGTTGTTGGAGTAACAGATGCAGTCGTGGTCGCTGAAGAAGCGGCCATTTACATCAAATTGGACACCGAATTATTGGATCGCGCGACGCTTGAGCAACTGGTCAACCCAGTGCCGACAGCGCGCCCAGCCTAGGAGAACGTTATGGCCCGTGGGGTTAACAAAGTCATATTGGTCGGTACATGCGGCCAGGATCCCGAAGTTCGCTACTTGCCTAACGGTAACGCCGTGACCAACCTGAGTCTGGCGACCAGCGAGCAGTGGACCGACAAGCAGACCGGTCAGAAGGTCGAGAAAACCGAGTGGCACCGTGTGTCGATGTTTGGCAAAGTGGCTGAAATCGCCGGTGAGTACCTGCGCAAAGGTTCGCAGGTCTACATCGAAGGCAAGCTGCAAACCCGTGAGTGGGAAAAAGACGGCATCAAGCGTTACACCACTGAAATCGTGGTCGACATGCAAGGCACCATGCAACTGCTGGGCGGCCGTCCACAGCAGGGCGACCAACAAGGCGGGGGCAATAACTACCAGCAGTCCGCCCCGGCCCCACGCCAGCAGGCTCCGCGTCCGCAGCAGTCGGCACCGCAACAGTCGCGCCAGGCGCCGCCTCCACAGCAGGCTGCTCCGCAACCGGCTCCGGATTTCGACAGCTTTGATGACGATATTCCGTTCTAGGATATAGCCAAAGTTGTAGAGTGTTCCCGAAAGCCCCTGAGCCCTGCGCCAGGGGCTTTTTGTTAATACCCGCAAGAGCACGCACCCCACATACTCATGGACGAACACCGTGTATAAAAAACGTCTCTCATGGGCATTGAGCACCGTTCTACTCACCGGCTGCACTGCCCTCCAGGGAAACCCGAAGCCCGAAGTCTCCCTCGCTGACGACAAAAGCCAGATCGTAGGCCTCTGGGCCATGCAAGCGCTGAACGAAGGTCAAACGACCGTGGCTGACTTCAGGGCAGACGGCCAACTGGTGCTGCACGCGTTCGATTGCGTGACGTCCAGCCAGAAGCCGCCTGATGTAATGGGCTATTCCGTGGTCGAGGATGGGCAGGTGATCAACATGATATTGCCGTCCAAAACCCTCGAACTGAAGGTGCTGACCTTCTCTCCTGAGTTCATGCAGTTCACCAGCCGGACCGGCGGAATGACGATCAGATACGATTTTGAAAAAGTCGACAAGGTCGACTCCTTATGTGAACGCTACCCCGATCTCAAGGCTGAACAGGCCCGAATTGCACCCTATAAGGCCAGCGATTTTGTGGCCGCTCCAACCATTCCCAAACATCCGGGCATCGACCGCTATGTCGGTACCTGGGGCTCCGACAACGTAATGATGGTCACCATCGCGCGCGATGCCAGCGGCGGCTTTTATCTCAGTACGCCCAGTGACAAGAACTGGCATTACCTCTACAACAACGTCCATTGGGTGGGCGATGTGCTGCACTTTCAGCGTTACACCTATTCGGACAGTGAAGCCTCCTTTCGCTCCCCCAAGCACAGGCTACAAACCCCGACCAGCCTTGAACCGATGCCCGACGGCAGCCTGCGTGAGGACTTCATCCTCAATGGCGACCCCTACATGAGCACGTTGACACGGATGAAATAACGCAGCGCCTAATCGGTGATCAGGCGTCCGCCTCGGCCGCCGTCACCACCATCTCTTTGAACCGGCGTAACACTGCGGATCCGTCATCAATCCGCGTCGCCAAATGCAGTGGCGCCACCAGGCTCTGACACTCCGTCAGTTCCCGGTACACGATGCCGTCCCCGCGCAACCGCTGCATCGACGCTGGCACGATGGACACCCCAAGTCCCGCCGCTACCAGGCTGAGTGTCGCGGTCATGCGCGGGGCTTCCTGCACCACCTGCGGGCTGAACCCCGCTTCGCGGCACGCCACCAGAATCGCGTCATACAAACCCAACCCAACGCGGCGGCGATAGAGCACGAAGGACTCGCTCGCCAATGCCTTCAAGGGCAGGGGAGAGCCCGCATCGAGTGCCAGCGGATGATCAGTGGGCAGCGCCAGCAGCATCGGCTCCACCAGGATGGGGTCGTCCTGCAGCGATTGAGTCCCGCTGAGGGGCGAGCGGATAAACGCCGCGTCCAGTTTCTCGTGCCCCAACGCGTCCAGCAGTTCGCCGGTGCCAGCTTCTTCCAACACCACCGTGACGCCGACATAGGTTTCGCGAAACAACCGCAACACACTCGGCACAAAGGGATGCAGTGCAGCCGAGCTGGTGAACCCGATTGCCAGCCGTCCGCGCTCGCCCCGTGCGGCACGGCGCACTACATCGGCAATGCCTTCAGCCTGCGCGAGTAGTTCACGGGCTTCGTCCAGTAAAGCGAGCCCAGCGGTAGTGGGTCGCACGCCTCGGGGCAAACGCTCCATCAGCATCACGCCCAACTCGGCTTCGAGGCTTTGCAGCATCCGTGTCAACGGCGGCTGCTGCATGCCCAAGCGTTCGGCAGCGCGGGTGATATAACCTTCTTCGGCGATGGCAACGAAGGCCTTGAGTTGGCGAAGCTCCAGCATATGGATACTTTTCAGGTATGGGAGAGTGCCAATCTTGGCATTTGTTCTCATGGCTCACAAGATTTAGGCTGTGGCCAGCCTCAAACAGAAGGAAGCCGCGATGACCTGGTCAGCCAAGCAATACACGATGTTTGAACAACAACGCACTCGTCCCGTCCGCGACCTGGTCGCGGCCATTCCGAATACCGAGGTGCGCACGGCTGTCGACCTGGGCTGCGGCCCCGGCAACTCTACCGAGGTGCTGGCCGAGCGCTTCCCGCATGCGCACGTTACCGGCATGGACAGCTCCGACGACATGCTGGTCGATGCACGCCAACGGCTACCGGCGCAGAACTTCGAACTGGCGGACATCGGCGCCTGGAACCCCGCGCAGACTTTCGATGTGATCCTGGCCAACGCTTCGCTGCAATGGCTGCCTGACCACGCCACGCTTTACCCGCACTTGGTCCACCAACTGACACCCGCTGGCACGCTGGCGGTGCAAACGCCGGACAACCTCGATGAGCCTGCCCACCGACTTGCCGGTGAAGTTGCCGCTGATGGCCCGTGGTCTGCCAAGATCGGCGCGGTCAAACACAATGAACGCCACGCCGCGAGCTACTACTACGAGCTGCTGAGCAACCATTGCAGCACCGTCGATGTGTGGCGCACCACCTATCAGCACCCGCTGGCGGATCACGCTGCGGTGGTGGAGTGGTTCAAGGCCTCGGCCCTAAGACCCTTCCTGGCGCCGTTGACCGATCGCGAAAAGGCTGCCTTCCTGCAGGAGTACCAGGCGCGGATTACCCAGGCTTACCCAGCCCTGGCCGATGGCACCGTGCTGCTGCCTTTTCCGCGCCTGTTCATTATCGCTACCCGCTAACTTCGCCAAGACACGTGGCGGTTATGCCGCCGCCGCTTGCGCCTTCAAATACTCATTTGCCGACACCACGCCCGCATACCCGAATGCCAGCGACGCCATATACGCCCCATGCACCTGCGCAGCCGGGATCACCTGGCCATTGAACTCCAGGTCCCGGGTCGCACACGCGTCATGAATGACCGTGACCTTGTAGCCCAGGTCCGCCGCCGCCCGCACCACCGCATCGATACACATATGGCTCATGCTGCCGACCACCACCAGTTCGGTGATGCTGCGTTGTTCCAGCAGCGCGCGCAGGTTGGTCTCGCGAAACGAATTCACAAAATGTTTAAGCACCACCGGCTCATTGTCTTCGTTCAGCACTTTGGTATGCAGATGCGCACCCTCGGAGCCCGGTGTGAAGAACGGCGCGTCCTCAGACGTGAACTCATGACGCACATGAATCACCGCATCGCCCGCCTGGCGAAACGCCTGCAACACCTGCACGGCCTTGTCCGCTGCGGCTTCGACGCCGTCGAGTGGCCACTTGCCTTGAGGGAAGTAGTCGTTCTGGATATCGATTAGGATGAGCGCTTGCTTGGCCATGTGTGTTGCCTCGTGATGGGTTGATGGGCCCAGTATCTTAGCTGGCGCCTGCACTTGGGATTGGCTGCACCGACAATAACAGGGGGAAAACTGACAATGGTCGTGGTTGAGTTGGGCGTGTTGATCTATCAGGGGGCGCAGATGGCGGCCGTGCACGGCCTGACCGACCTGTTCGGCGTCGCCAACCGCATCGCCGCCGAGCACCAGTCCGCGCAATTGCCGCTGTTGCGGATCAGCCATTGGCAGGTGGAGGCTACCGGTGAAACGGTGCGCGTATTCGATAGCCACCCCGGCCCTGATCAACCCATGATGGCCGTACTGGTGCCCCCGTCGATTGGTGAGTTCACCGAAGAACAAGCGCCGCCTGCGCTACTGGCATGGCTTCGCCGGCAACATGCGGCAGGTACCGTACTGGGTGGCGTCTGCATGGGTTCGATCATGCTCGCGCGCAGCGGATTGCTCGATGGGCGCAGTGCCACCACCCATTGGTCTTCCGCCAAATCCTTCGCCGCGCGTTACCCGGCCGTGCGCCTTGAAGCGGATAAACCCATCGTTGATGACGGCGACCTGATTACCACCGCTGGCTTAATGGCCTGGTCCGAACTCGGCCTGCGCCTGGTCGATCGCTTGATGGGCCCCAGCATTGCGGCGGATACCGCGCGTTTCCTGGTGATCGAGCACAGTGACAGCGCCAGCCAGTGCGGCAGTAACTTCGCGCCGATTCTTGGCCACGGTGACGGTGCCATTCTCAAGGTTCAGCACTGGTTGCAGGCCAGCGGTGCAGTGGATGTTTCCGTGGCGGCGATGGCACTGGAGGCCGGCTTGGAGGAGCGCACATTCCTACGGCGCTTTCGCAACGCCACCGGTTTGAAACCCACCGAATACTGTCAGCATCTGCGCGTGGGCAAGGCTCGGCAGATGCTCGAGTTTACCAACGGCACCATTGATCACATCGCGTGGACCGTGGGCTATCAGGACCCCAGCGCCTTCCGCGCCACCTTCAAGAAGATCACCGGCCTGGCGCCCAGCGATTACCGCAACCGTTTTGGCGTCTGAATCGTGCAGAACGCCGCGACGCCGACGCGCTGTCGTGCAGAATGGAGCAGGCCAACTGCCATCGGTTTTTCGGCAACTGCTTGATTTCACAACCATCCGCCCCGAAAGCGCCTTGGCCTGATCCCTGCAACCTCTCTTGCACACACATGGCGGCAAGGCCAAGGGGGACGCATGACCCCGACTCAACGCAAGAAGCTGGTGGTCGCTCACTCCACACGTGAAGGCGCCCCTCTTCATGAGATCGAAACCAACCGCGCCCTGGCGCGCTGGCTGGCGCAGATTCTCGGGCTAAAATTCGGTGGCAGCTACGACCCTGCTCTGCATGCGGGACGATCACTTTACCTGCTGCCCACGCAAACCCTGGTCGGTGCAGCCCAGGTGCGTGCGCTCAATATCAAGGGGCCGGAGGATGTGTGGGGCGGTTACGTCGACCACGATTTCATCTGCACCAAAGCCATCAGCCATGGTCTGCTCGGGCCTGAAGCCAAAGCGCCCGAAGGTTGGTCAGCGCTATTCTGCGAACGTGTGCGAAACGTCGTGCTGGATGGTTTGAGCGTCTTCGCGCTGGAAGACGCCCGGCCCGCTGCCACGCGCTTGCTCTACAGCGGACCCATTCGCCTGAAACCCGTGCAGGCCTGCGCCGGCCGAGGCCAGGAAGTTATCCACAGTCTCGATGAGTTCGAAGCCGTGCTGGCTCGACCTGAGGCCGCGAAGCTCTTCAGCGATGGTGTGGTGTTGGAGCAAGACCTGCAGGACGTGATCACCCACAGCGTCGGCCAAAGCTTCATCGGCGATCACGTGTTCAGCTACTGCGGCGAGCAATCCCTGACGAAAGACGGGCAGGGCGAAGACGTCTACGGCGGCTCCGACCTGTTGGCGGTGCCGGGTGGCTACGAAACCCTGCTGCAACTCGAACTGCCCGACGACGTTCGCGAAGCCATCGAACAAGCACAGGTGTTCGACGCGGCCGCCGATGAAGCCTATCCCGGCTTCTACGCATCGCGGCGCAACTACGACATCGCTCAGGGCCTGGACAGCGACGGCCAACGCCGCAGCGGCGTGCTCGAACAATCCTGGCGCATGGGCGGGGCCAGCAGCGCGGAAGTCGCAGCGTTGCAGAGTTTTATCAACAACCCCGGCCTGCGTGCTATCCGTGTGTCCTCTGTGGAAACCTACGCGGACCAACCCTTGCCGGCTGATGCCATTGAGGTGTATCGCGGCCCGGCGCAAAACAGCGCCTTTCTTCTCAAGTACGTGACGGTTAAATCTTATGACGGCTAGAAGCGAAAGCATTGCGATCGACATCGACGACGAACAGATGAGCGGCACCTTCCTGAGCCCCAAATCCAAAGTACCTGGCGTGTTGTTTGTGCACGGCTGGGGCGGTAGCCAAGAGCGTGATCTTGAACGAGCCAAAGGCATCGCCGGCTTGGGCTGTGTGTGCCTCACCTTCGACCTGCGCGGCCATGCCGCCACTGGCATTCCGCTGTCTCGCGTCACCCGCGAAGACAACCTGCGCGACCTGCTGGCGGCCTATGATCGACTGCTGTCCCACCCGGCCATCGACACCTCGGCGGTGGCGGTGGTGGGCACCAGTTACGGCGGCTACCTCGCGGCAATTCTCACCTCACTGCGCCCGGTGCGCTGGCTGGCGCTGCGCGTGCCGGCGCTGTACCGCGACCAGGAATGGCTCAAACCCAAGCGTGATCTGGATAAGGCCGACCTGATGGATTACCGCAGCACGCGGGTCCACGCCGAAACCAATCGCGCCTTGCACGCTTGTTCTGCGTTTACCGGTGATGTGCTGATCGTTGAGTCGCAAACCGATGCCCACGTGCCCCACGCCACCATCATGAGTTACCGCGCGGCGTGCCAGCAGACCCATTCCCTGACTCATCGCATCATCGATGGTGCCGACCACTCGCTCAGCGACCCGGTGTCTCAGCAGGCGTACACCTCAATCCTGGTGGACTGGATTACCGAGATGGTGGTGGGTGAGCGGTTGAGCATTATCCAGTCTCAATAATCGGGTGCTCTTTAGGCCGCCTTCGCGAGCAAGCCCGCTCTCACATTCGACTGCATTCCAAAGGATGTACACGATTAAACGGGGGAGCGGGCTTGCTCGCGAAGGCGGTCGACCAGTCACTACAGTCTTAAGCCGGTGCTTTCTTCACCCGCAACGCCTTGGCCTTGGCCTCTACGCCAAGGTACATCACCAGAGCGATCAGCAGCGGCAAGATGAAGTAGATCGCCCGATACGCAATCAACCCCGCCAGCAAACTGCCCCGCGACGCTTCATGCTGCAACAGCGCGATAAACACCGCCTCCAGCACCCCAAGCCCAGCCGGGATGTGGGTGAGCACGCCAGCAATCGCGCTGATCAGCAACACCCCCAACACCAGCGGATAATCCAGTTTGGCCGGCAGCAACGTGAAAATCACCGCCGCCATCAGCGACCAGTTCAACGCGCCCAACATCAGTTGCAAACACGCCATACGCAGCGACGGCAGGTTGATTTCCATGCCGCGAATCGTCCACGCACGCTTTTTCGAAAACTGGCAGGCCACCAGGTAACCCAGGCTGGCCAGTACCAACAACGCGCCAATGCCTTGCAATGCCGTGGTGCTGACCTTCCAGCCTGGTGGCATCGTGACGAGGCCGCTGCTGAAAACCACGCCGGCTATCGCCATATAGCCAAACCAATTGGTCGCCAGGCTCAGACCGAGGATCTTGGCGATATTGCCTGTGCTCACCCCCAAGCGCGAATACAGTCGATAGCGCATGGCGATGCCGCCCACCCAGGCGCTCAAGTTGAGGTTGAAGGCATAGCTGATGATCCCCACTGGCAGGATTTGCTTCCACCCCAGGGGCTGGCGAATGTACGTTCGGCCGATCAGGTCAAAGCTGGCGTAGACCAGAAAGCTGCATAACGTCAGTGCGCTGGCGATCACCAGCGTGCGCACTTTGAAGTCGCCCAGGGTCTGAACCACTTCGCTCCAATCGATGCGCCGCGCGAGCAGGGTGAACAGCGCAATCAGCAGCAAGAAGAAGACGATGGTCAGCGGCTTCTTCCAGCGTTTGAACTGCGAGCCTTTGGTTTCAGACGTCATGGCGCTGAGCCTCAAAAGGTTTCAAACGCGGCTTGTGCGCGGGCAACCAGCCGGTGAGTGCAGGAAAGTGGCGCATCACATGGAACACCAGGAAACCCACGGTCAAACGCCACAGCCACAGGCGCGGCTTGCGTTTTTCCGGCATGGTCTGGCAGTGGTTTTTTGCCAGGGCTTCCAGTCGTTCATACAGCTGTTGATTGAACGCACGGTCGCGAATCAACACGTTGGCTTCCAGGTTCAGCGACAAGCTCAATGGGTCCAGATTGCTCGACCCCACCGTGCTCCATTCGTCATCCACCAGTGCGACTTTGCCGTGCAGTGGGCGCTGGCAATACTCGTGGATCACCACGCCGTCCTTGAGCAAATAGTCGTAGAGCATGCGCGCCGCCAGCTTGGCCAGCAGTACATCGGGCTGGCCCTGCATGATCAATTGCACGTGCACGCCACGGCGCGCGGCGTTGCGGATTTCCCGCAGCAGGCGGTAGCCGGGGAAGAAGTAGGCGTTGGCGATCACCGCGCGTGTCTGGGCTTTGCTCAAGGCGTGGATATACGCTTCTTCGATGTCATCGCGATGCTGCGCGTTGTCGCGGTAAATCAGGCGCACCTGGCCATCGCCCTTATCGGTCGACCAGATCTGCGGCCGCTGCTGGCGTCGTCGCCAACCGCGTCGCGTGCGTACTTGGCGGCCGCTTTGGGCCAAGGCGAAATGATGCAAGTCCGCTACCGCCGGGCCGATCACCTTCACCGCGTAATCCTGCTTGGCCTCGGGACCGTAATCGCCCAGGTGGTCGGCGGAGAAATTGATTCCGCCGATGAAGGCCACCTCCGCGTCCACTACCACGATCTTGCGGTGCAGGCGGCGAAACCAATTGGTGCGAATGCCCAGGGTCTTTGGCGCGGGGTCGAACATCTGCACCGCAACGCCGGCCGCGGCCAGCTCGCCGAGAAACGACGGGCTCAGTTCGCCACAGCCAAAGCCATCCAGGCTGACCACTACGTTGACCCCACGGCGCGCCGCCTCGATCAGGATGCCATGCAGCTCATGGCCCACTTTGTCTTCGAAGAGAATGAAGGTCTCCAGCAGAATCTCGCGCCGGGCTTCGCGCAGTGCAGTGAACACCTCAGGGAAGTACGCTTCGCCGTTCTCCAGCAATTGGACCTGGTTGCCACTCTGCCAGCCGTAATCCAGGTCACGTGCCTTGGCTTGGTCCGGCGGCTGGTCGGTGGAAATATGTTCTACGGCGACGTTCATAGCTCAATCTCCACTGACAGGGGGACATGGTCTGATAGATGGGACCAGGGCCGTGTCGTCAGTACTCGGGGGTTATGCACCTTCAAATTGCGCACATAAATCCGGTCCAGCGGCAGCAGAGGCAAGCGCGCCGGGAAGGTGCGCGCGGGTTTGCCCTGGGTTTCGATGAATACTTCTTTTAGGCCGCTCTGGCTCAGGTCGGCCTTTTGGCGCCAATCGTTGAAATCACCGGCAACCAGCAGCGGCGCGTCGGCAGGAATTTCGCTGATGCGCTGTTCGATCAAGCGCAATTGCTGCTGGCGGTGCACTTCGCGCAGCCCCAAGTGAATGCAGATCGCATGCACCTCTTGGCCGGTGCCCGGCAGGCGCATCACGCAATGCAAAAGGCCACGGTTTTCATGGCCGCTTTGCGAGATATCGAGGTTGTCGTAGCGCACGATCTGGAATTTCGACAGCAACGCATTGCCGTGATCGCCGTGGGGGTAGACCGCATTGCGCCCGTAAGCAAACTGCGGCCAGATGCTGTCAGCGAGGAACTCGTACTGCGGCATGTTCGGCCAGTCGCTGAAGCGCTGGGGGTGGCGCTCATGGGTGCCGTGAATTTCTTGCAGGAACACCATGTCGGCGCCCACGCTGCGTACTGCTTCACGCAGCTCGGGCAAGATGAAGCGTCGATTCAAGGCAGTGAAACCCTTGTGGATATTGACCGTCAGCACGGTGAAGCGCGTGATGGCGGCGGTGGGCGTCACGGGAATCAATTCCGGATGAGTCATGGCAGCACCCCCAATTCTGGTAGTTTGCCGGGCTCAGTGGTCATTGCTTTATCCCGCTCGAAGCGCTGTAGCAATTGGCGCGTATCGAAGGGCGCGCGCACCTTGATGTCGTTGTCGAAGAAGCAGAACACGTCGCGCGGCTTGCGTTTCGGGTCCATCAGGTGGGCGTCTGACGGTTGTTTGCCGTGGCGCCAGCACTCGATTCGGTCTGGCGTATCGGCGTACCATTGGGCGTAGCGCTGCGACGTTTGCAGCGCGTAGAACGAACCATTGATCTCAATGCTGTTGACCGCCCGTGACGCAAACTGCAACTCACGTTTCTGGGTCAGCCCCTCGGGGTAGAAGCCCCCCCGCCAAGGCGTGTAGCGCCAGCCGGAAATGCCGATATGAATCGCGGACATGGTTGCTCCCGTGGTTAATGGGTCGAATGACCTCCATGGAGGGATGACTGTGGGATTTGCGAGAAAGTTTCCAGCGCCTTACGGACGGCACGCCCCAGCGCATTTCGTTTTAGACGGGAACGATCAGCGCCAAAACCCGTCAGCTCGTTACAGACCTACCTCAAGGAGCCCGGTGTTTTGCTGAATTCAAAGACTGCATTACTGCTCGGCGCGCTGCTGTTTTGCGGCAGCGGCGCAGTGCACGCCGCGGCGGCCGCGCCTGAAGCCGAAACGCCGGCCAAGCCGGAAATTCTGGTCGAGGGCGGCCTGCTCGGGGCCATCAGCTCCAGCATCGTTGATGTGCAGGACAAGCTTGATCTCAACCAGAACCTCCTTGACGCTTGGCGCCTGCGCGCCGACCGTGCGGCCAATGAGGTGGGGCGCCTGGTCAACCGTCCCTCGGACCGCTCGCCATGGAGCGTGGCCGGGGACTTCCTGCTGTTGTCCGGCGTCTGGATCGGCGCCTTCGCGCTGTTGACCTTACTGGGGCGCAGGCTGGTCAGGCGTGTCAGCCAACGTCCCTTTGTCCATCGGCGCGGACGCTTGCAAGGCGTACTCGGTTATTTAGTGCCCTACACGATCCCGGCCGTGATCTGTCTGCCGCTGACGCTTTACGTCAGTCACTTTTTGCCGACCTCCATCGGCCGGGCGCTGGCGTTGTGTTTTGCCTATGCGACCAGTAGCGGCATCTTCTCCACGTCCATCCTGTTGTGCGTGATCGTTATGTTTGACGTCGGGCATAAACGCATGGCCGTGCAGATCATCCGCGATTACTGCCCAAAGCCGATGTTCATGATCGGGTTCCTCGCCGCCCTCAGCGATGCGCTGACCAGCCCGCAGATCGCCCGCCAGTTCGGCGGCAATATCACCAGCGGCATTGCGATGTTTACCGGCCTGTTTGCGGCGGTAACCTTCGGCATGCTGGTGATTCGCCTGCGTCGCCCGGTCGCGCACTTGATCCGTAATCAGGCGCTGACCCAGCGCCTTAAACACCCGGCGTTGCAACAATCGCTGCGGATATTTTCCGGGCTCTGGTACTGGCCGATCCTGCTGATGGTGCTGGTTTCGGCGATAAACCTGATCGGCGCCGGGGACGATAACCAGAAAGCCCTGCGCTGCGCGCTGCTCACCACCATTTTGCTAATCGGCACGGTGTTCCTGAGCACTGTGCTGCAACACCTGTTCAAGTCGCGCAGCCAAGTGGCGATCCAGCGCAGCAGTGCTTACAAGGAGCGTTTCCTCAGCTTGCTGCACGCGATCTTGCGCATTGCGATGGCGCTCGGGTTTATTGAAGTCCTTGGGCGTATCTGGGGTGTCTCGCTGTTTGAATTCGCCGAGCGCAACTCGATCGGTCGGGCGATCAGCGATTCCCTCAGCAGCATTGGCTTGATCCTGCTGATGACCGGGTTGTTCTGGGTGGTCCTGGATACGGCGATTCAGGAAGCGCTGAAACCGCCGGTCAACGATCGCTCGAGCCGCCAGCCCAGTACCCGGGTGAAAACCATCCTGCCGCTGGTGCGCAACGCGGTGAAAATCATCCTGGTGGTGATTTGCGCAATCACCACCATGGCCAACCTCGGCATCAACGTCGCACCGCTGCTGGCCGGTGCCGGCGTGGTCGGCCTGGCTATCGGTTTTGGTTCCCAGCAGTTGGTGCAGGATGTGATCACCGGGCTGTTCATCATCATTGAAGACACCCTGTCCATCGGCGACTGGGTGGTGCTCGACTCCGGCCACGCCGGCACTGTCGAAGGCCTGACCATCCGCACCCTGCGCCTGCGCGACGGCAAGGGGTTTGTGCATTCGGTGCCGTTCGGGCAGATCAAGGCGGTTACCAACCAGTCGCGGCAGTTTGCCTATGCATTCTTCTCAGTGCAGTTCACCTACGACACGGACGTGGACAAGGCGCTGGAATTGATCCGCGAGGCCGGGCAATCGATTCGCGACGATGTGTTCCTCAAGTACAACCTGCAAGGCCCGCTGGAGGTGTTTGGTGTCGACAAGATGGACCTCAACGGCGTGGTGCTGACGGCGCAGTTCCGCACGGTCTCGGGCGGGCAATACGCGGTGAGTCGCGCGTTTAACCAGCGGCTGAAAAAGCGTGTGGATAATTGTGACGAGGTGCACTTCGCGCAGACTTATCCACAGCAGATTTTGTTGCCCAAGCGTGCGCTGCTGGCGGATGAACCTGATGCAGAGGTGCCGGCTTCGGTGGTGGTCACGGAGCCGCCTCGGGCTCAGTGACCTTCACAACCCGTAGCAGCTGGCGCTCGACAGCTGCTAAGTTACGGACGCTTAATCAGTTTATTCTGCACCGCCACCTGATCCACCTCCAACAACACCTGCTGCTTGCCCGCGACCATCACCGCCGCCGGCAACCCGTCCCGATACACAATTCGATTACCACTCAAGGCCGGCACCTTGGTGCCCGGCAACAACGTGCCCACCAGGTTCAGCGGATCAGGCCCACACACAACAATCAAACTGCCGTCATGGGCCCGACGTCGCACTTCACGCAGCAACGGGATCGCCTCCGGCAACGCAAACTGTTCCCCCGCCAACCCACTGACAAATCGCCCCCCGCGAATCTCCCCGCGTGCTTCCAGCCGATGAAAAGTGCGCAGCAACTCGCGCCAGCTTGGTAGCCAATCCGCCTCACGCTCGAGCAAGCGCCAGAACACCACGCCATAGCGGCGCAGCAAGGTCATTGCCACATGCTCCAGCGTCTCGGCCGAATGCGCGCCGGCGGCGGTGGGTGAACGCCGCACCAAGGCCCAGCGCCCGGCGTCGTCCATGCCGCCGATAAACGCGCCGCGCCCACGCCGACTGCTGCGCGCCTGGCGTTTGCTGGCGGGCGTGGTCAGGGCGCGCAGGCCGGCGAAGCTGTCGGCGTTTACCAGCCCGGCGCCGACCAGTTCCTGCAAGGCGCTTTCCAGTTCGCTGCGCAGCAAGTGGGCCTCGTGCACCAGCTCATCAAAAAACAGCGCGCCGTGGTCGCGCAGGGCTTGATGCACCTTCTGCGCCTTGGGTGACAGCGTGGTGGCGTCGGTGAGTTCGGTCAGTCCGCTCCACAGTCCCACCTGGCTGCGGGGCAGCAACACCACTGGCGTACTGCGTAATGCCATGGCGCCGGGTTTGTTGCTCAAGCGCGTCCACACCAGTTTGCCGCTGCGGCACAGGTCATCGAGCCAGGTGGAGGAGTAATCCTTGAGCCGTGCGCTGAGCAGGTCGCTGTCCCAGGCGGATGTGGCGGCGGCATACCCTTCAAACTGCGCAACGATCTGCGGCAACATCGCGCTGCCCTGACCGCGTGTGCCGTCGGACAGGTGCTGCCAATCGAACAGAAAACGCATGAAATCCTGCAGTGCCACCGGCTCGATTTCCCGGCGCAAGCGCTTGACCGTATAGCGATGAATACGCGCCAGCAGGTGGCGTTCGCACCATTGCTCCTCAGTGGCAGCGGGGCTGAAATGGCCGCGTAATACATAGCCTTCCTGCTCCAGGCGGGCCAGCGCCTGGACCCCATCAGATTCTCGCAAGGCCAGGGGCGCGGCGATCTCGCTCAGGCTCAGCGGGCCGAACCCACCGAGGCGTGCGCGCAGCACTTCCACCACGGCCTCATCAAAGGTCCAGGGCTCATCGAAACCAGGTAACAGCGGCAAGTCGTTGGGGAAGATTGCCTGCAAGCAACTCAAGCGTTCAACGGCGACCCACAGGTCATTGTGCAATTGAAAGGCGCGGCCGCTCTTGGCCAAGGCGTGCAACCATTGCGCCCATTGCGGCGTGACTTCGCTGGCGGCGATACACGCCAGACTCATCAACGCCTCGTGCATTTCATCCAGCCCGTTGGGCGCCGGCCAGGCTTCTTCGCGCACGCCAGCAATAGCGTCAGCATCCAGCGCCCCTAGGTCGTCGGTACTTTGCGGGTCGCTCCAGCGTCGGTTGAGCACGGCCTGGGTTCGGCGCTCTTCCAGTGGCGCATCGTCAAGAAAGGTGTAGGGCCGCGCACTGAGGATTTCGGCGGCCATCGGCGAGGGCGCTGGCAAGTCGCGGCTGATCAGGCGCACGTCGCCGTGCTCCATGCGCCGCAGCAGGGCCAGCCAGGCGTCGCTGTCCATGGCTTCGTGAAGGCAGTCGTCGAGGGTTTGCTCGACCAGCGGGTGTTCAGGCACTTCGCGCTCGCCGGCGAGGTTTTCCAGGCAGGCGATCTGGTCGGGAAACACACTGGCGATCAGGTCTTCGCTTTTCATGCGCTGGATCTGCGGCGCCACCTTGCGCCCGCCGGTAAAGCGCGGCAATGCCAGCGCCACACCGGCATTCCAGCGCCAGCGCACGCCGAAGAGCGGCGCCTCCAGCACGGCCTGGATCAGGATATGTTCGGCGCTGTGGCTGTTGAGGTAGCGCCACACCGCGTCCAGCTCGAAACTGTGGCTGGTGGACAGCGACAGCACGATCGCATTTTCGCTGGCGGCGGCCTGCAATTCGAAATTGAAGGTGCGGCAAAAACGCTTGCGCAAGGCCAGGCCCCAGGCGCGGTTGACGCGGCTGCCGAACGGCGTGTGGATGATCAGTTGGGTGCCGCCAGACGCGTCGAAGAAACGCTCCATGATCAACGTGTCCTGGGACGGCAGGGCGCTCAGGGCCAAGCGTGTGCGCGCCAGGTAATCGAGGATTTGTTCGGCGCTGGCGCGGTTCAGGCCGAGGGTTTCGGTGAGCCAGTCTTGCGCGGCTTGCAGGTTGCCGGACGTGGCGCTGAGCAGCGCGTCCAATTGGCCCTGCAAACGCGCCACCGCCGCCGACAATTCGTTGCTGCGCCCGGGCGCTTCGCCGAGCCAGAACGGAATGGTCGGCGGCTGGCCATGGGCATCCTCGACGCGCACCTTGCCGGCGTCGACCCGCAGGATTCGGTAGGACGTATTGCCGAGCTGGAAGATATCCCCGGCGATGCTTTCCACCGCAAAGTCTTCGTTGACGCTGCCGATGTTCAGGCTTTGGGGTTCGAGCAACACGCTGTAGTCGGCATTGTCGGGGATGGTGCCGCCGCTGGTCACGGCAGTGAGTCTGGCGCCGCGCCGACCGCGCAAGGTGCGGCTCAGGGCGTCGCGGTGCAGGTAGGCGCTACGGATGCCCTGGCGACCGTTGTAGCCGTCGCTGAGCATCTGCAGCAGCGCTTGGTAATGGCGTTCATCCAGCTCGGCATAGGGCGCGGCGCGGCGGATAAGGTCGAGCAAGGCCTGCTCCGACCATTCCTGGGCGCTGACCTCGGCGATGATCTGTTGGGCCAGCACGTCCAACGGCGCGACCGGTATGTGCAAGGTGTCCAGCTCACCCCGGCGTACGCAATCGAGCAGCGCGGCGCATTCGATCAAGTCGTCGCGTGTGGTGGCGAACAAGCGCCCTTTGGGCGTGCCGCCGACCTGGTGGCCGGAGCGTCCCACTCTTTGCAGAAAGCCGTTGATGGAGCCGGGCGAGCCGATCTGACAGACCAAATCCACGTCGCCGATATCAATCCCCAGCTCCAGGGACGCGGTGGCGATCAGCACTTGCAGCTCACCGGCCTTGAGTCGTTGTTCGGCGTCCAGGCGCATTTCCTTGGCCAGGCTGCCGTGGTGCGCGGCCACGGCGCTTTTGCCCAGGCGTTCGCTCAAATGCCGGGCCAGGCGTTCTGCCAGGCGGCGGGTGTTGACGAACACCAGCGTGGTGCGGTGCTCGCGGGCCAATTCGGCGAGGCGGTCGTAGACCCGTTCCCACACATCGTTGGCCATTACTGCCGAGAGCGGCACTGGCGGTACTTCGATATCCAGGTCGCGGGGGCGGGCGTGGCCGATATCCACAATCGCGCAGTGGCGGCCGGTGCCCACGAGAAAACGTGACACCGCGTCGATGGGCTTTTGCGTGGCCGACAAGCCAATGCGTGTCAGTGGTTCGGCGCACAGACCTTGCAGGCGCTCCAGGCTCAACGCCAAGTGGCTGCCACGTTTGCCGGCCGCGATAGCGTGGATTTCATCGACGATCACCGTGCGCGTGCGGGCGAGCATTTGCCGCCCGGAGTCCGACCCCAGCAGCACGTAGAGCGATTCCGGAGTGGTCACCAGAATGTGCGGCGGGCGCTTGCGCATCTGCACGCGGTCTTTTTGCGGGGTGTCGCCCGTGCGCACGGCGGTGCGGATCACCAGCGGCGGCAGGCCCTGGCTCTGCAAGTGCTGAGTGATTCCGGCAAGCGGATTCTGCAGGTTGATCTGGATGTCATTGGACAGCGCCTTCAGCGGCGACACGTAGACCACCAGGGTTTCGTCCGGCAGTTGCCCGCCGTGCGCCAAGCCTTGCTGGACCAAGTCATCCAGCACCGCCAAAAAGGCTGTGAGCGTCTTGCCGGAGCCGGTGGGCGCGGCGATCAGCGTCGATTGGCGCTGGCGGATCAGCGGCCATGCCTGGGCCTGGGCGCTTGTCACCGAAGGGAAGGTGCTGCGGAACCAGGCGCTGACGGCGGGGTGGAAGCCGTGCAACGCGCTGTCGGTGGATTCAGGAAGGTTCATGGAGTGATTGATACCGCCCGCTCCAACAAGTTGCAATCGCGCAGTTTGTCCGTGACGGTTGCGCTACGAACCCGCAAAATGCAACGATTCTGACAAATACATGAATAACCTTCGTTCCAACCAGACCGGGCCTGCTCAATCTATGCGAATGCGCCTTATGTTACTGGGCGGCGGGAATGCCCTCGGGCAGGCGCTGATTCGCCTCGGTGCAGAGGAAGACATTGGTTTCCTCGCACCCAAACCGCCCCAAGACGGCTGGGATGCCGCGAGCCTCACCCAATTGCTCGACGACACCCGTCCCGATGCGTTGATCAACCTCGCCTACTATTTCGACTGGTTCCAGGCCGAAGCGGTCAGCGAAACCCGCCTGGCCTCCCAAGAGTTCGCTATCGAGCGTCTGGCCGAGCTGTGCCAGCACCACAACATCACCTTGCTGCAACCGTCCAGCTACCGCGTGTTCGATGGCTCTCGCGCCACCGCTTACAGCGAAAAAGACGAGCCGGTGCCCCTGGGCCTGCGCGGCCAGGCGTTGTGGCGTATCGAACAAAGCGTGCGCGCCACTTGCCCGCAACATGTGTTGCTGCGGTTTGGTTGGCTGCTGGATGACAGCGTCGACGGCACCCTCGGGCGCTTCCTGGCCCGGGCCGAAAAAACCGATGAATTACTGATGGCTGACGACCGGCGCGGCAACCCGACGCCAGTGGACGATGCGGCGCGGGTGATCATTTCGGTGCTCAAGCAACTCGATTGCGCGGCGCCGTTGTGGGGCACTTACCACTACGCCGGCCATGAGGCGACCACGCCGTTGGCGCTGGGCCAGGCGATTCTCACTGAAGCGCGCAATTTTCATCCGTTGGCGATCGAATCCCCCACCGCCCAGGCCCATGCGGCCCGGCCGGATGCAAGTGAAGAACCGCAACACGCGGTGCTCGCCTGCAAGAAAATCCTCCATACCTTTGGCATCAAGCCACGGGCATGGCGGGCGGGGCTGCCGGCGTTGCTGGATCGCTTCTACCGGCACAACTGAATACACGCAAAACCAAAATGTGGGAGCGGCGGTGCGCCGCTCCCACATTTGGTTATGCAGTGTTGCTTAGGTCGGGATTAGAACTTGTAGCCAATACCCACCATGTAAACCATTGGGTCAACGTCCACATTGACCTTGGCACGCGTGCCAGGTGCCACGGCGTTGTTTTCCACGGTGGCCTTGGTGCTGATGTCGATGTAGCGCGCCTGGGCGTTGATCATCCACTTGTCGTTGATCATGTAGTCCGCGCCGATCTGTGCGGCCCAGCCCCAGGAGTTTTCAGCCTTGAAGTTGCTGAAACCTGCGCCTTGGGCACGGCTGCCGACGTGCTCGTCGTAGATCCAGGTGTAGTTGATACCGGCGCCTACGTAAGGTTGGAAGGCCGATTTGTTATCCAGCGGGTAGTACACGACGCTCAGGGTTGGCGGCAGGTGTTTCAGGGTACCAAGCTTGCCGTTTGCGGCGCCCAGGGCGGTGCCTTTGATCTTCACGTCGTGCTCGAACGGTGTGGCGGCCAGCAGTTCGATACCCACGTGGTTGGTCAGCATGTAGGCAAAGTTCAAGCCCAGTTGGGTATCGCTGCTCATGGTCGCCTTGCCGCCCAGGTTGGTGCCGGCCAATGGGCCCTGGTCAACTTTGACGGTGCTGCTGTCAGCCTTCGGATTCACGGTGATTGCACCGGCGCGAACCAGAATGTCGCCCGCTTCGTGAGCGTGTGCGACAGGGGCAACGAGGGCGAGCGCGAAGAGGGACGCGCCGAGCAGAGACTTGTTCATGGGAGCTCCAAAAGGACGTTAAAAGTTGTACGTCCAATGGTAAAGATCGTTCCGCTCAATCTTTTGACTCAGCTCAACGAAAGCGCGATCAGCGTTACTCCGGCAGCTCGTAGATGTAAATCTTCTCGGCATCCATCTGGTAACCGGCGTCGGCCAGTTCGCTGGTGGACGGTTTGACCCGCATCGCGCCTTCGATCCAGTACGGTTGATACAGTTCATCGAGCTTCACGCCGACTTCACTTTTAACGTGCACGATCTGGTTCGACGGCGGTGGCGGAACGTGGATGCACGCGCCGAAATACGGCACCAGCAAGAATTCAGTGGTGCGGCCGTTTTCGCCGACTTCCAACGGCACGATATAACCGGGCAGGCGGATGTGCTTGCCATCAAGGCTTTGCACCACAGGCGCGTGGGGCATTTCCTGCTTGGCCGCCGGCGCCGACTCCAGTGCATCCGCCATGCCGGACAGGTTGTGCAGCGGCTGCATATTGGGCACTTCGGGCATGGCATCCGGCGGGATCAGCTCCGACCAAGTCAGTTCCTTGGGCTCGGCGGCCCAGGCGGGCAGGGCCACCAGCAAAAACAGTGCAGCGAGGGCGCGACGCATTAAAACTCCTCAGTAGGTAGCTAGAAGCCGCAAGCTTTAAGTTAAAGCCGATTCGCTTGCAGCTTAACGCTTGAAACTTGCAGCGGCTGTTCTACAGCCTAATCGACAGGCCGTCGGCCAGTGATTGTCGATAGGCGCGCCACGCGGGCACGCTGCCCATCAACAGCGCGGCGGCCAGGATACCGGCGAGCAGCGTCCATTCATATTCGCTGGGCCACGACATGGGCAGGTCCAGGCCGTAATTGGCCTGCAGGTAACCGCGCGAGGCGGCGATGCACACGTACAGCAGGCCCACGCCTGCGATCACGCCGGACAGCGCCAGGGCGAAGGCTTCCACGATCAGCAAGGTTGCAATATGCCACGGCCGTGCGCCCACTGAGCGCAGGATCGCCATTTCGCGACGGCGCTCGTTGAGGCTGGTGAGGATCGCCGTGAGCATGCCGATCAAGCCGGTCAGCACCACGAACAGCGAGATCACGAACAGCGCTTTTTCAGCGGTGCCCATCATGCTCCACAGTTCTTGCAGCGCCACGCCCGGCAGGATCGCCAGCATCGGCTCGCCACGGAATTCGTTGATCTCCCGTTGCAGGGCGAACGTGGAAATCTTGTTGTTCAGCCCGAGCATGAACGCGGTAATGGCCTGCGGCGTGAGGTCCATGTTGCGCGCTTGATCGGCGCTGATGCGGCCTTTGCCTTGAGCCGGCACACCGTTGTGCCAGTCGATATGGATCGCCTCCATGCCGCCGAGGCTGATGTGCAACGTGCGGTCCACCGGCGTGCCGGTGCGCTTGAGGATGCCGACCACGGTGAAGGGTTTGTCATCGTGCTTGACCAGGCTGACCACCGCGACGCCATGGGCCAGCACCAGTTTGTCGCCGAGTTTGTAGTGCAGTGCGTCAGCCACTTCGGCGCCGAGCACCACTTCGAACGGGTCGGTGGCGAAGGCGCGGCCGCTGGCCAGTTCGAGGTGTTGCTTGCGACCGTATTGGTAGTGCTCGAAGTAGGACTCGTTGGTGCCCATCACGCGGTAGCCACGGTGGGAATCCCCCAAGGAAATCGGGATCGCCCATTTCACCTGAGGGCTGGCGGCGAAGTGTTCGTAGCTGTCCCAACGGATGTTGTTAGTGGCATTGCCGATGCGAAACACCGAATACAGCAGCAGGTTCACCGAGCCGGAGCGGGCGCCGACGATCAGGTCGGTGCCGCTGATGGTGCTGGCGAAACTGTTGCGCGCCTCGACACGGACGCGTTCCACGGCCAGCAGCAGGCACACAGACAGGGCGATGGCGAATGCGGTGAGGATCGCGGTAAAGCGGCGGTTAGCCAGGCTGGCCATGGCTAGACGGAACAGATACATCTCAAACCTCTGCGGGCGTGGCGGCGCGATTGAGTTCGGCCAGCGACAGGTGGCGGTCGAACAGCGCGGCCAGACTTTGGTCATGGCTGACAAACAACAGGCTGGCGCCGGCTTCGCGGCATTCAGCGAACAACAGCTGAAGGAAAGCTTCGCGGGCGTCGTAGTCCAGTGCCGAGGTGGGCTCGTCGGCGATCACCAACTCGGGTTGACCGATCAGCGCGCGAGCGGCGGCCACCCGTTGTTGCTGGCCGATGGACAGCGAGTCGGCGCGGCGCTCCAGCAGGTCTTTGTCTTTCAACCCCAGGTGCGCCAGCAAGGTCGCGGCGGCGCGGTCGACACTGCCGTGACGTTGTTTCGCCCGTTGCGCGCGCAGCTTGGAGAAGTGGCAGGGCAACTCGACGTTCTCGCGCACCGACAGGAACGGCAGCAGGTTGAACTGCTGGAAGATGTAGCCGGTGTGGTC
Source organism: Pseudomonas sp. RA_15y_Pfl1_P11 (assembly GCF_963970975.1). Classification (NCBI taxonomy): domain Bacteria; kingdom Pseudomonadati; phylum Pseudomonadota; class Gammaproteobacteria; order Pseudomonadales; family Pseudomonadaceae; genus Pseudomonas; species Pseudomonas sp. RA_15y_Pfl1_P11. The sequence continues at coordinate 115,500 of NZ_CAXAOY010000013.1, read as the reverse complement.
GACACGGAAGCGGTCGCGGGCGCCGGCCGACAGTTCGGTCAGCTCCTGGCCGAGCAGGCGGATGCTGCCCTGGCTGGGTTTCTGTACGCCCCCGAGCAGGCCCAGTAGCGTGGTTTTGCCACTGCCACTCGGGCCCTTCAGAAACAGGGTTTCTCCTGCTTCCAGGCGGAAAGCGGGGATGTCCAGCAACTGTGGCTGCCCGGGCCAGTTAAAGCCCAGGTCAGACAGTTCGATCAATGCATGGGTCATGTTAAATCAGTATTGCCTGGTTGTAGAAAATGGCGCCGATCCCTTGTAGGCGCTGGCTTGCCTGTGATGCGGGCGACTCGGTTGTTCCAGACATACCGAGGCATCCGTTCGCAGGCAAGCCAGCTCCCACATTGACCGTATTTTCAAATCAGAACTTCAGGGTGGCTGCTGTGGCCGTCGCTTCAACACCTTGCTGGCCGCTCGGGCCGATCAGTTGTACCTGAATTTTCTGGGTGGCGGGGAAGGTCTTGAACACTTGGCTCAGGTCGAGATTGCTCAAGGCTGTCGGCGTGGCGCAGGTGAACTGGTAGTGGGCGTGGATCTCGCTGTGGTCGTGATGGTGCTCGTGGGCGCCGTCTTTGGCGTCATCATCATGATCATGATCATGGTCGGCTTCGGGCTTGTCGCCGAACAACGGGCTATTGAGTTCCTGGTTGCCGACGACGCAGCCGGCGGCCTTGGGCAAGTTGAACAGGGCGACAGGGTTTTCCAGCTGTTTACGTGCAGCGGCGACTTTAGCTTTGTCCGCCGCGCTGGTGGCCACGTGTTCGAAACCCACCAGGTTCATCGCCGGGCTGTCCAGCTCAAGTTCAAGGGCTTGGCCGTCGAGCACCGCGTTGAGCCGACCAACGCCGTGTTCATGGGCGCCGAGGCTGCCGTGTTCATGGTCGTGATCGTCGTGAGCATAAGCGACCGCCAGTGGCAGCAGGGCAAACGGCAAAGCAAGCAACAGACGGCGCATGGTGAAACTCCTGAGCGAAGATAAAAGTTTTGTTATGTGATCTTATAACAATAGGGCCGGGAGTTTGACCGGCTGCTTGGCGTTGCGCAAGCCGCATGGGAGCATGCCTGTCGGAAAATGTGCAGGAGTAACGACGATGTTGCGAATTCGTGGAACCGTCGGCGACCTGCCGGTGGACTTGACCCTGGAGCTGGACGACGCTGATTGGGCACGCCTGGGCGCGCAATTGCAGGCCGCCCCAGTAGAGAGTACGCCGCCAGTTGTGCCGATAAAACAGAACGATGACCTGTGGCAGAACGCTCAGGATCTGTTGCGCGAGGCCGGGCAACTCAGTGGCCTCGAACTGCTCGACCAGTTGGAAGGCTTGGCGGGGGACGCCTCGGCGGGCAAGCGCCTGTTGGTGCGCCTGCGCCATAGCGCCAAGGTGAAAGTGGCCAGCGGCGGTGATACGCCGCTGTACAGTTGGGTCGGCGATTAATACAACGCGGCAAACAGCTTGCGGCGGTACACGGTCACCAGCGGGTGATCATTGCCCAGCAGTTCGAACACCTGCAGCAAGGTCTTGTGCGGCAGGCCTTCGTTGTAGCTGCGGTTGCGGATGAACAGCTTGAGCAAACCTTCCAGCGCCGCATCGTACTGCTGGCGCGCCAGTTGCTGGATTGCCAGTTGATAGGCCGCTTCGTCGTCCTGCGGGTTTTGCGCCAGGCGGCTTTTCAAGTCGGCGGCGTCCGGCAGGTCGGCAGCCTGGCGCAGGAAAGTGATCTGCGCCTTGGCCCCAACGAGGGCGGCTTTGTGGTCGTCGCTTTTCACGGCGTCCAGCACGGCCTGGGCTTCGCCCAACTCACCGCGCTCGGCCAGGCAGCGTGCATACAGGATCAGTGCGGCGGCGTTGGTGTTGTCCTCGCCCAGCAGCGCGACCAGCAGGGCTTCGGCATCACTGATGCGACCTTCGGCAAACAGCGCCTGGGCCTGCTCCAACGGGTCCGCCGCAGCTGGCGGCGGCATCTGCACATGCGGCTCCAACAGCGCCCGCACCGCCGACTCCGGCTGCGCCCCGGCAAAACCGTCGACCGGCTGGCCATCCTTGAACAGCACCACCGTCGGCAGGCTTTGAATGCCAAAACGCGCGACGATGTCCTGCTCGGCCTCGCAATCAACCTTGGCCAGCAGCAACTCGCCCTGATAACTCTCGGCAACTTTCGCGAGCATCGGCATCAACGCCTTGCACGGCGCGCACCACTCGGCCCAGAAATCCACCAGCACGGGTTTTTCGAAGGAGTTCTGGATCACTGCCTGGTCGAAGGTGGCAGTAGTAACGTCGAAGATGTATGGCGTGGGCTCACTCATGGGGCGTCTCGAATAAAGCGGGAATGGGGCAACTATAAGGGCTTGCTCGCGAAGGTCTCAAGTGCGCCGCGAATGGTACAGGCTCACCTTGCGAAACTCCCAAGGCTCCGCCAAGTCTGGCAACGTCAGCGCATCCAGAATCTCCAGCCGTTGATAATCCGGGTGCTGGAAGTCCCGCACCCGCGAATCCGCCACCAACGCTTCGCGGCCACGGGTCAGGAACTGGTCCAACAGCGGCAGGTTCGCCCGGTCGTAGAGCACGTCAGCCACCAGGATCAGGTCGAAGCGGTCTGATTCGGCGAAAAAGTCCGCCGAATAACCCAGTTCCACACCATTAAGCTCGGCATTCGCCCGGCAGGATGCCAAGGCCAGCGGGTCCAGGTCGCAGGCGACTACTTCCAGCGCGCCCGCTTTAGCCGCCGCAATCCCGGCCACACCGGAACCCGCGCCAAAATCCAGCACGCGCTTGCCGGCGACCCATTCAGGAGTCGCCGCCAGATACCGTGCCAGCGCCAAACCACTGGCCCAGCAAAAACTCCAGTAAGGCGGTTCATGCAGGATGCGCCGGGTTTCTTCGGGGCTGAAGGCGCGGTCCATGTTGTCTGCGTCCAGCAGCCACAAAGACAGCTCGGTACCCGGCAGCGGGCAGGGCACCAATTGCGCGTCGCCGATCAGTTCGCTCAGCGCCGCTTGCAGGTCCAGCGGTGGCGTCATGGTGCCTTGACGAGTTGCAGGGGGCCGGTGGTCTGGGTGATTGCCCGGGTGATCAGCACGGCGGGCAGGTGCAGGATCAGCTCGCCGGACTGGCTGGCGCGACCACGCAGTTCAACCCGCGCACCGGCTGGGAAGGCTTCGGGGTTGTAGCGCAGGCGGAAGGCCAAGGGCTTGCCGTTGCCGCTCAATACACTGCTGGCGAGCAGTTGCTGCGGGCGCGAACGGTCGTCGATGACCAACAAGGCCATCTCGACTTCGGCACCCGCCGGTACGTTGGTCAGGCTGCCGCTGATTTCCCGCTGATAGGCAGGCAGGGGGCCCATGTCTTCAATCCCTGGGACTTTTTTCTCTTGCGCTGGCGTCGGTTGAGGTGCGGCCGGCTTTGGGGCTTCGCTGCTGCAGGCGACCAGGAAACTGAAGAGGGTAAGCAAAACAAGTGGTCGTAACTGCATGTACGGCTCCAGAAAGGACAAAATCCGTGGCTTAAAAGATATGAAACATAATAGTCAGCCTATATACCGTAAAGGCTATGGCTTGTCTTGCCACGGGGATGCGCTACCATGGTCCTCCCTTTATTTGTTGCCTGCCAACCATGCACTGTCCCTTCTGCGGTGCCAACGACACCAAGGTCATTGACTCGCGTCTGGTCGCCGAGGGCGATCAAGTGCGTCGCCGGCGCGAATGCCTGGCCTCTGGCTGCGGTGAGCGTTTCACCACCTTCGAAACCGCCGAACTGGTATTGCCACGTCTGATCAAGTCCGACGGCAGCCGCCAGCCTTTCGACGAAGATAAATTACGCGCCGGTATGCAGCGCGCCCTGGAAAAACGACCGGTGAGTGTTGAGCGGCTGGAAGCGGCGCTGGTGCACATCAAGCACAAGCTGCGGGCGACCGGCGAGCGCGAGGTCAAGAGCCTGGTAGTTGGAGAGCTGGTAATGGGCGAGCTGCAAAAGCTCGACGAAGTTGCCTATATCCGTTTCGCCTCGGTGTATCGACGTTTCCAGGACCTCAATGAGTTCCGTGAAGAGATCGACCGCCTGGCCCGTGAGCCTGCCAAAGAATGAACCCACCTTCTGCTGAACAGGCTGTGCTCGACGCCCATTACATGGCCCGCGCCCTGGAACTTGCACGCAATGGCTTGTACACCACCCACCCCAACCCGCGGGTAGGTTGCGTGATTGTGCGTGATGGGCAGGTTGTCGGCGAAGGCTGGCATGTGCGTACCGGCGAGCCCCATGCCGAAGTGCATGCCCTGCGCGCAGCCGGTGACAAGGCTCGCGGTGCCACGGCCTACGTAACCCTTGAACCTTGCAGCCACTATGGTCACACCCCGCCGTGCGCCGATGCGTTGCTGAGCGCCGGGTTGGCGCGGGTGGTTGCGGCGATGCAGGACCCTAACCCGGAAGTCGCCGGGCGCGGCATGCAGCGCCTGGCCCAGGCCGGGATCGAGGTGCGCAGCGGTGTGTTGGAGGGTGAAGCCAGGGCCCTCAACAAGGGTTTCCTCAAGCGTATGGAACACGGCCTGCCTTTCGTGCGGGTCAAATTGGCGATGAGCCTGGACGGTCGCACCGCGATGGCCAGCGGCGAAAGCCAATGGATCACCGGCCCCGCCGCCCGCGCCGCGGTACAGCGCCTGCGCGCCGAGGCCAGCGTGGTGCTGACTGGCGCCGACACGGTGTTGGCGGACGGTGCGCGCCTGACCGTGCGCGCCGCCGAGCTCGGCCTGGACGAGGCCACGACTGCCCTGGCGATGTCGCGCCCGCCGTTGCGCGTGCTGATCGATGGCCGCTTGCGCGTGTCGCTCAATGCGCCGTTCTTCAAGGCCGGCCCGGCGTTGGTCATCACGTGCGTGACGGCGGAAAACCAGTTCCCCCGTGGCCCCGAGTGCCTGGTGGTGCCGGGCGTCGAGGGCCAGGTCGACCTGCGCTCAGCACTGGTTGCGCTGGCTGCCCGCGGCGTCAATGACGTGCTGGTAGAAGCCGGCCCAAGCCTGGCGGGCGCGTTCGCCCAGCAAGGCCTGGTGGATGAGTACGTGATTTTCGTCGCCGGCAAGTTCCTCGGCTCCGCCGCCCGGCCTTTGCTGGACTGGCCGCTTGAGAAACTCGCCGACGCCCCCCAACTCAAAATCACTGAAATGCGCGCTGTTGGCGACGACTGGCGAGTCACTGCCATCCCGCTCCCCGCAGCGAGCGTATAATTCCCGGCCTGCGCTTGAGCGTCAGCCCCGTTTTCAGGAGAACGAAATGTTCACCGGCATTATCGAATCCATCGGCAGCATCCGTGCAATGACCCCCAAAGGCGGCGATGTACGCCTGCTGGTTGAAACCGGCAAGCTCGACCTGGGCGACGTCAAACTGGGCGACAGTATCGCCGTCAGTGGCGTGTGCCTGACCGTCATCGAGCTGCCGGGCAACGGCTTCGCCGCCGATGTCAGCCGGGAAACCCTGGACTGCACCGCGATGAATGACCTTAAGGCCGGCAGCCCTGTCAACCTGGAAAAAGCCCTGACGCCGACCACCCGCCTCGGCGGCCACCTGGTCAGCGGCCACGTCGACGGCGTCGGCGAAGTCGTGGCGCGCAGCGAAAACGCGCGGGCCGTGGAATTCCGCATCCGCGCGCCCAAAGCGTTGGCCAAGTACATTGCCCACAAAGGCTCGATCACCGTCGATGGCACCAGCCTGACCGTGAACGCCGTGAACGGCGCCGAATTTGAACTGACCATTATTCCCCACACCCTGAGCGAAACCATCATGGCGTCGTACCAGCCGGGTCGCCGGGTGAACCTTGAAGTCGACTTGCTTGCCCGTTATCTGGAGCGCCTATTGCTGGGCGACAAGGCCGCAGAGCCTGCTGCCAGTAACATCACCGAAAGTTTTCTGGCCGCTAATGGCTACCTGAAATCCTGACCAAGGGGGTGCCACGTGGCGCTCAATAGCATCGAAGAACTGGTTGAAGACATCCGCCAAGGCAAGATGGTCATCCTGATGGATGACGAAGACCGCGAGAACGAAGGCGACATCATCATGGCCGCCGAGGCCTGCCAGGCTGAGCACATCAATTTCATGGCCAAGCACGCCCGTGGGCTGATCTGCATGCCCATGAGCCGTGAGCGTTGCGAGTTGCTCAAGCTGCCGTTGATGGCGCCGCGCAACGGTTCGGGTTTTGGCACCAAGTTCACCGTATCGATTGAAGCCACCACCGGCGTCACCACCGGTATCTCTGCTGCTGACCGTGCACGCACCGTACAGGCGGCCGCCGCGAAAGACGCCAAGGCCGAAGACATCGTCAGCCCAGGCCACATCTTCCCGCTGATGGCCCAGCCGGGCGGCACCCTGGCTCGCGCCGGTCATACTGAAGCGGCCTGCGACCTGGCGCGCATGGCCGGTTTCGAACCGAGCGGGGTGATCTGCGAAGTGATGAACGACGACGGCACCATGGCTCGCCGTGTTGAACTGGAAGCCTTTGCCGCCGAACACAACATCAAGGTCGGCACTATTGCCGACCTGATTCACTACCGGATGATCCACGAACGTACCGTTCAGCGGATTGCCGAGCAGCCACTGGACAGCGAACTGGGCCAATTCAATTTGGTGACCTACCGTGATTCAGTGGAAGGCGACGTGCACATGGCCCTGACCCTGGGTGCCATTTGCGCAGACGAACCGACCTTGGTGCGCGTGCACAATATGGACCCGCTGCGTGACCTGCTGATGGTCAAGCAACCGGGTCGTTGGAGTCTGCGCGCCGCCATGGCTGCGGTCTCCGAGGCGGGTAGCGGCGTGGTGTTGCTGCTGGGCAATCCGATGGACGGCGATGTGTTGCTGGCGCATATCCGCGAAACGGCTGACAACGTGCCGGTGAAAAAACCGACCACCTATAGCATCGTCGGTGCCGGTTCGCAGATCCTGCGTGACCTGGGCGTGCGCAAAATGCGCTTGATGAGTGCACCCATGAAATTTAATGCGATATCCGGTTTCGACCTGGAAGTAGTAGAATACGTGCCCTCCGAATAAAGGCCGGCGATTGTCGCCCCTTGTTCGCGGTTCAAATATCACTAAGGGACGCGTCATACACGCGTCCCGGCTCTTTAAGAGATTTGTCGAATGACCCTGAAGACCATCGAAGGTACCTTCATCGCCCCCAAAGGCCGCTACGCCCTGGTAGTTGGCCGCTTCAACAGCTTCGTGGTTGAAAGCCTGGTTAGCGGTGCCGTGGACGCCCTGGTTCGCCACGGTGTGAGCGAAAGCGACATCACCCTTATCCGTGCCCCTGGCGCCTTCGAAATTCCACTGGTTGCGCAAAAAGTTGCTCAACAGGGTGAATACGCGGCCATCATCGCCCTGGGCGCGGTCATTCGTGGCGGTACTCCGCACTTCGAATACGTGGCTGGCGAATGCACCAAGGGCCTGGCTCAGGTGTCCATGGAGTTCGGCGTGCCGGTCGCCTTCGGCGTACTGACCGTTGATTCCATCGAACAAGCCATCGAGCGTTCCGGCACCAAGGCCGGTAACAAAGGCGCTGAAGCTGCCCTGTCCGCCCTGGAAATGGTCAGCCTGCTGTCGCAGTTGGAGGCCAAGTGATTTCCGACGAGAGCGATCGTTTCAACCCACGCGACGAGCGTCCAGCCGACGCCGGTAAGCCGTCCAAGAACGAGAAGCGTCGCGCTGCTCGTCAACTGGCCACCCAGGCGCTGTATCAGCGTCAGATGGCGGGCGCCTCGTTGAACGAAATCGAAGCGCAGTTTCGCGTCGATAACGATTTCACCTTCGCCGACCTGCCGTACTTCCACGACATCCTGCACGGTGTGTATGCACACCTGAGCGAGATCGACACGGCCCTGGCACCTTGCCTGGACCTGACCATCGAAGAGCTGGACCCGGTTGAACTGTGCGTGATGCGCCTGTCCACCTGGGAACTGCTGTATCGCGTCGATGTGCCGTACCGCGTAGTGATCAACGAAGGCATCGAACTGGCGAAAGTCTACGGTTCGACCGACGGTCACAAGTTCGTCAACGGCGTGCTCGACAAGCTGGCCCCGCGCCTGCGTGAAGCTGAAGTGAAGGCGTACAAGCGCTAACCGGCGCTTGAGTCCTGAATGGGCGAGTTTGAGCTGATCCGCAACTACTTCGCCGCCGCGCCTTGTGCGCAAGGCGGCGAAGGCATTGCCTTGGGGATCGGCGACGACTGCGCCTTGCTGGCGCTCCCTGCCGGGGAGCAACTGGCAATTTCTACCGATACATTGGTGGCCGGGGTGCACTTTTCGGACCCCTGCGACCCCTTCCTGCTCGGCCAACGCTCGTTGGCGGTGGCGGTGAGCGACCTGGCTGCCATGGGCGCCAACCCTCTCGCGTTTACCCTTGCCCTTACCACGCCGACGGTTGATGCCGATTGGCTGCAACGCTATGCCCTGGGTTTGAACCGCATGGCGCAACGCTGCGGCGTGGGCTTGGTGGGCGGCGATACCACGCGCGGGCCCCTCAGCCTGACCCTGACCGTGTTTGGTCGTGTTCCGGCCGGGCAAGCCTTGACCCGCAGCGGTGCGCAGCCGGGTGACCTGCTGTGTGTCGGCGGCGAGCTGGGCAATGCGGCTGGCGCCTTGGCGCTGGTGTTGGGCCAACGCAGCGCCGATGCGACCATCGCCGACCCGCTGCTGGCCCATTACTGGTCGCCGCAGCCGCAGTTGGCCCTGGGGCTGGCGCTGCGCGGCAAGGCCACGTCTGCGATGGATATTTCCGACGGGCTCCTCGCCGATTGCGGGCATATCGCCACGGCATCAAAGGTCAGCCTGCTGATTGAGCGTCAGCGGTTGCCATTGTCCCAGGCGCTGCTGGCGTTTGTCGGCGATCATGAGGCGCGCGTGGCGGCCCTGAGCGGGGGCGACGACTACGTGCTGGCGTTCACCCTGCCACCCGCCGAATTGGCGCCGTTGCAGGCCAATGGCTGGCCGATCCATGTGATCGGCCGGGTCGGGGCGGGGCAGGGCGTGACGCTGCTCGACGACAACGGGCAGGACATCACCCCGGCCATTCGGGGTTATCAGCATTTTCGCGACGCGTGAATAGGTCTTGGCCAGTGGCGCTGCATAGAACCTGAACAAAGGCCAATCAAACCGATTGATCTTTATCAGCGATAATTCAGCTTAAGCGTCTGTAGGAACGTGCTGTTACAATGGCCGCCTCTGTAAAAACTGAAATCAGGAGCACACGGTGCCCGTCGTTTTCGTCGCCGCTTCCAAGTTGCCTACCCCTTTTGCCACGTTCACCATGAACGGCTTTCTTGAAGAAGCCACCGGGCGCGAGCACGTTGTGCTTAGCCTGGGCGATATCGCGGATGGCGCGCCGGTGCTTGGGCGTTTGCACTCCGAGTGCCTGACCGGCGATGCACTGTTCAGCCAGCGTTGCGACTGCGGCTCGCAACTCGAAGCGGCTATGCGAGCCATCGCGCGTGAAGGCCGTGGCGTGCTGCTGTACTTGCGTCAGGAAGGCCGCGGCATTGGCCTGTTGAACAAGATCCGCGCCTACGAGCTGCAAGATGGCGGTGCCGATACCGTGGAGGCCAACGAGCGCCTGGGCTTCGCCGCTGATCAGCGTGACTACGCGATCTGCCTGCCGATGTTGGAGTATCTGGGCGTCAAGTCCCTGCGGCTGATGACCAATAACCCGCGCAAGGTCAAAGCCCTGACCGAAATGGGCATCACCGTTGCCGAGCGTGTGCCGTTGCACACCGGGCACAACCCGCATAACAAGCTCTACCTGGCCACCAAGGCCAGCAAGCTCGATCACATGATGGGCAACGAGCACCAGGGCGAGGTCGACCGCGCGTGACTCGTGGCCAGGTGAAACGGCGACTGTCCTTCAATTGGTGGCAGTACCTGGCGCTGGCGCTGCTCCCTTTGTTCGTGATCAACCTGGTATTTGGCAAGGCGCAGTCCTTGCTGCCGGTGCTGGCCATGCCGTTCTTTATTGCCGGCGTGGCTTCGATGTTCCTCAGTCTGCGCTACTTCAACGGCTATAAACATGCGTTGATCGCGACCTCCAAAGCCCTCGATACCCCCGAAGAACCGGCTGCCTGGATTACGTTGGCGGCGCGTCGGCGCACGGCGTTGCTGATTGCCTCCGTGCCAGCCTGGATCGGTGCGTTGGCGGTGTTTGTCGGCCTTGAAGCAGTGCCGCTGTTCTTGCTGGTGCTATCGACACTCGTGCTGTTTTACCTCTACCGCATCCCCCGTCAATTGGGATGAGGCGTCACTGGCTGGCGTTCCTGCTGCTGGCATCGAGTGCCCAGGCGTTGGCTGCCGAACGCGTGATCAGCCTGGCGCCATCGCTGTCTGAAATCGTCGCTGAACTGGGCGCTGCCGACCTGCTGGTGGGCGTGCTCGACGGCGGCGATCGCCCGGCAGCCTTGGCGCAAGTACCGTCGGTGGGGCGTTATGGCCAACTCGACATGGAACGCCTGCTCAGCCTCAAGCCCGACCTGATCCTGCTGTGGCCCGGCAGTGTCGGCCCGGCCCAGCGTGAGCAGTTGCAGCGCCTGAACATTCCGGTGTACGTCTCCGAACCCCACAGCCTTGAGCAACTGACCACCCAAGTGCACGCCATCGCCGAACAATTAGGTCGGCCTGAAGCCGGTCGGCAGTTGGCTGCACAGTTGCGCCAGCGCCTGGCTGAACTGCGTCAGCGTTATCAGCGGGCCAAACCGTTGCGAGTGTTCTACCAAGTATGGAACCCGCCGCTGTACACCGTGGGCGGCGGGCAGATCATCAGCGATGCCTTGGGTGTGTGCGGCGCGCGCAATGTGTTTGACGACCTCACGCTGCCCGCGCCGCAGGTGAATATCGAGTCGGTGTTGCAGCGTGATCCCGAGCTGATTCTGGTGGGGGATCAGGCGCAGAAGGAGGCCTGGAAGGTCTGGCCGGCGATGGCGACGCGGGTGCGGGTGGTGCCGGACAAAGGCCTGGAGCGGCCCAGTGGGCAGATGTTGGAGGCGGTGGCGAGGTTGTGCCAGGTGATTGCACCTGACCTGTCACAGCCAACTCAGATCTCGGGTGTCCAAGTCACCCCAATCATCCAAGCCCGGCCTTCTTCACGGTAATCCTGATTGTTCAAGAACCCCGGGTCGTTATAGCTGTAACGCGCCCGTGCATAAGACTTGTCCAACAGATTATCGACCTTCACCGACAACGCCACTTCCCGATTCAACGTCCAACTGCCGCGTAACCCCAGCAAGGCATACCCGCCAAGGCGGTGTGTGTTGTCTTCATCGTCATAGCTGCTGCTGATGGCCTGCCAACTGGCACCTACGCCCAGTTTGTCGAACTGCCGATCCAGATCCAGGCTCAACGTACGCCGCGCCCGGCGGGCCAGGGTGTGGCCGCTGTCACGGTCGCGCGGGTCGATGACCGCAAGCCCCAGGTTGCCCTGCCACCCAAACAGCTCCTGCTTCAGCGCGGCCTCAACGCCATCGATGCGCGCCGACGCCACGTTTTGGGGCTTGCTGTTACTGTCGAGAATGATCGCATCGCTCAATTCGGTGCGGTACAGCGAGGCTTCCAGGCGCGTGCTGTCGCTCAACTGGCTGCGCCATTGCAGCGCGTAGCTTTTCGAGGTTTCGGGCTGCAGGTTGGGGTTGCTGTACTTCGTATCCGGGTAATACAGGTCGTTGAAGGTCGGCGCACGAAAGCCTTCGCTGTAGCTCAGCAGCACGTCGTTGTCGGGGTTGACCGGCACGGTGACGGTGCCGCTCCAGCTGTTCTGCCCGCCAAATTGCTGGTTCTGGTCGCGCCGTATCCCCAACTCGGTGGAAAACCATTCGCCGTGGAACCGATGTTGCACAAAAGCTGCACGGTTCCGGCGGCTGTTTTCGGTAAAGGTGGTGGAGCCGTGGAACCGGTCTTCGTACCAGTCGCCGCCGAGAATCAGGCTGTTCTGGTCATTCAGCGTCAGGTCGTTCTGCCAGTTGACCGAGTCGCGGTACGTGTTGAACACGCTGAAGTCATCGCTGAGGGTATCGCGCTTGGTGTCCCGGTTCTCGCTATGGCCCAGCTCCAGGCGCGACTGCCAGCGCTCGTTGAGCCTGGCGTCGACATAGCCGCTGGCGCTGCTGACGGTGTAGTCGGTGTAGGGCTTTTGCCCAAGCGTTTGCCCGGTGGCGACGTCGTAGCGGCCGAAACTGTTGTCGTACTCCGATTTGCCACGGTTATCCAACAGGTTGAACCCGGCCTCAAGCTCATCGCTGAAAGAATGGCTCAGGTTCAGGCTGAGTGACTGGTTGCGGTAGGCGTCGTGGTCGCCATCGCTTGGGAATGACGTGTGCGTCGAGTTGATACCCGAGGTTTCATCCAGGCTCGCGCCGAGGTTGAAACGGGTGTGCTCATCACCGCCGGACAGGCCAAGGCTGCGCTCCCAGGTCTGGTTGCTGCCGAAACCGAACTTGAGGCGTGGTTGCAGGCCTTGCCCGGTATTACGCCGGGTAAACACCTGGATCACCCCGCCAATTGCATCGCTGCCGTAGATCACCGAGCGTGAACCGCGCAGCACTTCCACCCGTTCAATCTGGTCGACGTTCAGGTACTGCAAGCCGCTGTCACCGGAGGTGCTATTGGCGATGCGCTGACCGTCCACCAGCACCAGGCTCTGGGCGGATTTGGTGCCACGAATATAGATGCCGGGCAGGCTGCCGCGGCCACCGGTAGGCGCTATTTGCACGCCAGGAACGCGGCTGAGCAGGTCGGTCAGGCTGGTGGGTTGCAGGCGCTCGATGTCGTCGCGGGTAAACACGCTGTTGGCGGCGCTGCTGTCGTTGCGCGCCTGCACCTGTCGGTTGGCGCTGATGACGACGTTGGGGAGTTTCAGGGCGTCGTCGCGGGTGTCTGCGAGCAGGTCCGGGGAGGCTAGAAGCAGCAAGGGCAGGGCGAGGCGAAGGTGACTCATGGGCGGTCCATGGCTATCAAAATTGACACAAAACCAATCTGGGAGCGGCTTGCTCGCTCCCATATTCTAGTCTCGGTATCAGCCTGGAGATTGGGTTAGAGGCCCAATAGCGCCATGCGCTCGCGCACCGAAGCCTCGATCCCGGCCTCATCCAGCCCACACTCCGCCAGCATCTGCGCCGGCTTGGCATGCTCAACGTATACATCCGGCAAGCCCAGGTGCAGCACCGACTTGAGGATGTTTTCCCGCGCCAGGCATTCGCTGATCGCCGCACCGGCGCCGCCCATGATGGCGTTTTCTTCAACCGTCACCAGCAGCTCGTGGCTACCGGCGATCTCGCGCACCAAGGCTTCATCCAGTGGTTTGACGAAACGCATGTCGACCACGGTCGCGTCGATCTTCTCGGCGACTTTCAGGGCCTCGGCCAGCTGCACGCCGAACACCAGGAACGCGGTCTTGCTGCCCTGGCGGCGCACGATGCCTTTGCCGATCTCGATCGGCTCCAGGTCCTTTTCGATCACGGCATTCGGGCCATTGCCGCGCGGGTAACGCACGGCCGCCGGGCCGTTGTACAGATGGCCGGTGCTGAGCATCTTGCGCAATTCGTTTTCGTCGCTCGGCGTCATCACCAGCATGCCGGGGATGCAACGCAAGTAGGACAAGTCGAAGCTGCCCGCGTGGGTCGGGCCGTCTTCGCCGACCAAGCCGGCGCGGTCGATGGCAAACAGCACGTCGAGGTTCTGCACCGCCACGTCATGCACCAGTTGGTCATAACCGCGTTGCAGGAACGTCGAGTAGATAGCGACCACCGGCTTGGCGCCTTCACAGGCCATGCCGGCGGCGAATGTCACTGCGTGCTGCTCGGCAATCGCCACGTCAAAGTAACGCAGCGGGAACCGTTCGCTGAACGCCACCAGGTCGGAGCCTTCCTTCATCGCCGGTGTAATGCCCACCAGGCGCGGGTCGGCGGCGGCCATGTCGCACAGCCATTCGCCAAACACACCGGAATACTTAGGCCCGCTGGCTTTTTTCGGCGCAGCGGCGGGGGCGTCCAGCGGTTCCAGCTTGGTGATTGCGTGATAGCCGATCGGGTCGACTTCTGCCGGGGCAAAGCCTTTGCCTTTCTTGGTGACGATGTGCAGGAACTGCGGGCCCTTGAGGTCACGCATGTTGCGCAGCGTGGCGATCAGGGTCGGCAGGTCGTGGCCGTCGATAGGGCCGATGTAGTTCCAGCCCAGCTCTTCGAACAGGGTGCCGGGAACCAGCATGCCCTTGGCATATTCTTCGGTGCGCCGGGCAATTTCCCACGCGCCGGGAAGACGCGAGAGCACCTTCTTGCTGCCTTCGCGCATGCTGGCGTAGGTGCGGCTGGAGAGGATTTTTGCCAGGTAGTTGGACAGGCCCCCGACATTGCGCGAGATCGACATGTCGTTGTCGTTGAGGATCACCAGCATGTTGGCGTCCACTTCAGGCGCATGGTTCAGCGCTTCGAAGGCCATGCCGGCAGTCAGCGCGCCATCACCAATCACGGCAATCGCCTTGCGATCGCTGCCTTGCAGACGGGCGGCAATCGCCATGCCCAGCGCTGCACTGATGGAGGTGCTGGAATGGCCGACGCCAAAGGTGTCGTACTCGCTCTCGGAGCGACGCGGGAAGGCAGCAACGCCGTCCTTCTGGCGCAGGGTGCCCATTTGCTCGCGGCGGCCCGTAAGGATTTTATGCGGATACGCCTGATGGCCCACGTCCCACACCAGCCGGTCGTCCGGGGTGTCGAACACGTAATGCAGGGCGATGGTCAGCTCGATGACGCCCAGGCCAGCACCAAAATGCCCACCGGTCTGGCCGACCGTGTAGAGCAATTCCAGGCGCAACTCATCGGCCAGGGTTTCCAGCTCGGCTTCACCCAACCGACGCAGGCCGTCCGGCGTGGCAGCACGGTCGAGCAGGGGCGTGGACGGGCGCTTGCGGGGAATCTCTTGAAACGTCGTGGGCATCAGGCGAATCGTTATAGGTATAAGAAGAGGCGGCAGTTTACCTCAAGCATCGCAAACTGCCCACGCAGAGCGCCGAACTTGGCCGATATGCGGCTGAAATGGCCGCTGTAATCAGTGCCGGCGTTCGACGATATACCGCGCCAAGTCACGCAGTGGCTCGGCCGCCGCGTCGAAAGGTCGCAGGGTGTCCAGGGCTTGGTCGCGCAGTTCCAAGGCATAAACCTTGGCCGATTCCAGCCCGAGCAGCGCAGGATACGTCGGTTTGTCCCGTGCGATATCAGCGCCTTGGCGTTTGCCCAGGGTGGCGGTGTCACTTTCTACGTCGAGAATGTCGTCCTGCACCTGGAACGCCAGGCCGACGGCCAGCGCGTAGGTCTTCAGCGCCGCCAATTGAGGGGCTTCGGCCCGCCCACTGGCCAGGGCGCCCAAGTGCACGGCGGCTTCGATCAAGGCGCCGGTCTTGTGCCGGTGCATGTATTCCAAGGCGTGTTGATCAAGCTTCTGGCCTACCGAACCGAGGTCGATAGCTTGGCCGCCGACCATACCGGCGGGGCCTGCAGCCACGGCCAGGGCGGTCACCATACGCAGACGGATGTCGGCGTTGACGCTGCTCAGCGCCGGGTCCAGCAGTGCGCTGAACGCCAGGCTTTGCAGGCCGTCACCGGCGAGGATCGCGCAGGCTTCATCAAACGCTTTGTGGGTGGTCGGCTGGCCGCGACGCAAATCGTCGTCGTCCATCGCCGGCAAATCGTCATGCACCAACGAATAGGCGTGAATCAACTCCACCGCACACGCCGCGCCATTCGCCTGTTCGGCCGGCGCGCCCAAGGCTTCACAGGCCGCATAGGCCAGCAAGGGGCGCACGCGCTTGCCGCCATTCATCACGCTGTAGCGCATGGCTTCGTAAAGACGCTTGAGTTCGGGGCTTGGCGCAACAAACAAGGGTTCCAACGCCGCATTGACCCGGGCTTGGCTACTGGCCTGATACGCGTCGATCATTCGGGCTGTTCCGCATCGAAAGGCTCTTCGGCCAACTCCCCGTCACGTTCCAGCAGTACTTGGACCTTCTGTTCCGCCTGTGCCAAAGCACTCTGGCAGTCACGGGTCAGGCCGATGCCTTGCTCAAACGCTGTCAACGAGTCTTCCAGCGACAATTCGCCGTTCTCCAGACGCTCGACCAGGGTTTGCAGGTCGGCGAGGGATTGTTCGAAATCGAGTGCAACTTTTTTGCGGGCCATGGCGGCTATTCCGGTAGACGGTAAACCGGCGCGACACTAGCAGACATGGGGGTTCTGGGCAAATGAGCGGGGGAGGATGCCGTGGTGTGTGAGCCGATTAGCCATATTATTCGGCTCATGAGCCGTCAGGTTCTCTGCGCTACTGACAAACACTGTCCTTGTGCATCCTTCAGCTGTGCCTCAAATGCCAGCAATCCCATGCGCATCTTCTGCAATTCGGCAATGTGCACGGCCAGTTCCTGTTTTTTGCCAGCGATAGCCTGGTCCGCTCGGTCCCAGGGCAACGCATCGCCTTGATGGCCTCGGAGAATGTCCTGCAACTCCTTGAGCTTGAAGCCCAGTTGCTGCGCGCACTTGATAAACATCAGCAACTGAACGCTTTGCTGCGAATAGACCCGGTACTGGCCCTGACGCTGCGGCGCAGGTAATAGCCCGATCGCCTCATAGTGACGAATTGCCTTGATGGTCGTGCCCGACAACTGCGCGGCTTTGCCGAAGTACATGAAAATTCCCTTTTCCCAATAAAGCGCCGGTTTGTTTCAGCCACCTGGCCCGCTGCGCTGCAGTAGAGCCCAGTACCTGCAATGGCCAGCAGGGCGTTTCTGTAACCGTTGAAAGGCCCTTCCTGAACCGTTCCTGGCCCCTTGTGACAGCACATGCCCCTGACTAGCCTGCCTTAAAACACAAGAGTGCAACGGCATGAGCGAAACCGCTATCGGCTTGACCCAACCGCCTGCGGGTTACAGCGACTGGCTGACTGACCTGAAAGGCCGCATCCATTCGGCGCAACAGCGCGCAACGCTGACGGTAAACCGAGAACTCGTGCTGCTCTACTGGCAGATCGGCCAGGACATTTTGACCCGTCAGGCTGAGCAGGGCTGGGGCAGTAAAGTCATTGATCGTCTTGCCCAGGATTTGCGTGCGGCCTTTCCCAAAATGAAGGGTTTTTCACCGCGTAATCTTAAATACATGCGTGCTTTCGCGCAGGCATGGCCAAGCTCGGAATTTGTGCAACAGGCTGCTGCACAATTGCCCTGGGGTCATAATGTGGTGTTGCTGGACAAA
This sequence comes from Pseudomonas sp. RA_15y_Pfl1_P11, assembly GCF_963970975.1. Lineage (NCBI taxonomy): Bacteria > Pseudomonadati > Pseudomonadota > Gammaproteobacteria > Pseudomonadales > Pseudomonadaceae > Pseudomonas > Pseudomonas sp. RA_15y_Pfl1_P11. The sequence goes on along the minus strand of NZ_CAXAOY010000013.1, from coordinate 98,223 downwards.
CTACCCGGCCCCGAAACCCGCCGCTGGTACATCGCCCAGGCGATAGCACACAACTGGTCGCGCAACACGTTGGTCATGCAGATCGAAAGCCGATTGCTGGAGCGCAGTGGCAAGGCCGTCAGCAATTTCGACAGCCATCTGCCCAAACCTCAATCCGATTTAGCGCGCGAATCGCTGAAAGACCCTTACCGTTTTGATTTCCTCAGCCTGGGCTTGGACGCGCAGGAGCGCGACATAGAAAACGCCTTGATCAAACACGTCATTGACTTTCTGTTGGAGCTGGGCGCGGGTTTTGCGTTCGTCGGCCAGCAAGTGCTGCTCGACGTTGGGGGCGATGAATTCTTTGTTGACCTGTTGTTCTATCACCTGAAGCTGCGCTGCTACGTGGTGATCGAACTGAAAGCGGGCAAGTTCAAACCCGAGCATCTGGGGCAGTTGAGCTTTTATCTTGCGGCCGTCGATGCCCAGCTCAAACACCCGCAAGACGGACCAACGATTGGCCTGCTGCTGTGCAAGAGCAAGAACGAAGTCGTCGCCGAATATGCATTGCGCGACAACAACCGACCGATGGGTGTGGCTGAATATCAACTGGTTGAGTCGCTGCCCGCGGAGCTGCAGACGGTTTTGCCTAGCATTGAGCAGATCGAGCGCGAGCTGGCGGATTAGAGTGCGTGATAGGCCAAATACGCGTGGGGACGTTGTTTTAGCGAATAAAAAGAGCCTGCTTTTCAGGGCAGGCTTGTGTTGAGTGAAACGGTTGGCTTAGTCCTTACGCGCCGTCAGCGCCGAGTAACCATTCATCAAGTTGCGGTAGTTCGGAATACGCTGGGACAACAGATTGCCCAGGCCTTCGATATCGTTGCGCCAGTCGCGATGCAGCTCACAGGCCACCGAGAACCAGTTCATCATCTGCGCACCGGCTTGGGTCATCCGGCTCCACGCCGCCTGCTGCACTGTGGTGTTGAACGTGCCCGAGGCATCAGTCACCACAAACACATCAAAGCCTTCCGCCAGTGCCGACAAGGTTGGGAACGCGACGCACACATCCGTGACCACGCCGGCAATGATGATCTGCTTGCGGCCGGTAGCCTTGATCGCCTTGACGAAGTCTTCGTTGTCCCACGCATTGATCTGGCCAGGGCGAGCGATGTACGGCGCGTCCGGGAACATTTCTTTCAGCTCCGGCACCAGCGGGCCATTGGGGCCTTGCTCGAAGCTGGTGGTGAGGATGGTCGGCAGGTTGAAGAACTTGGCCAGGTCCGCCAAGGCGAGCACGTTGTTCTTGAACTCGTTAGGGGAGAAGTCTTGCACCAGGGAGATCAGGCCAGTCTGGTGGTCGACCAGCAGCACTACGGCGTCGTCTTTGTTCAAGCGGTTGTAGGTTGGCGTGCTCATGGTTGAATCCTTTTTTGTTTAAGTGGGTTTTGCGTTGCGTTCAACATGGGCACAGATTAATGGGTGGTTGACGGGTGATAAATCGGCTGCGGTGTGTCTGACTGTCAACCCCTAAGGGACAATTTAAAAATGGGTATTTTTTGCCCATCGGGCGTCGGCGCGAAGGTCACCTCAAGCCGTTGCCCGATATGCAGCTGTTGCCTGTCCTCGCACTCGATGACGGACAACATTGTCGGTCCCTCGTCGAGCGTTACGTAGGCGATGCAATACGCTTCATCGTCTCGCCCGCTGTAGCTGAAGCTGTACAAGGTGGCGTTGCCGCTGGCGACGATCCAGTCGGTGGCCGCACTGCCGGTAAAAGGGCTGTGGTCGCGGGGGTAGAAAAAGGCCTTGCCAGTGTCGAGGCAGCGGCGCAGCAGCAGTTGCTCCCGGTTGGCCGCTTCCCAGAACGGCGCGCTTTCGGGGGTGATGTGCGGTGATGTCAGGTGCATATCAGAGTCGCTCCAGAATGAGACTAGCGCTGCCATGCCTTGAGCCCAGCAATCCACCGGTGCCGTGGGCCAGGGCCAGCGCGCAGTCAGGCCGTTGCACCGCGGGGTGTGCCTCGCCACGTAACTGACGCACGGCCTCTATCAGCCTGGCCATGCCGCCGCGATTGCCGGGGTGGTTGTTGCACAGCCCACCACCGTCGGTATTGATCGCCAACGGGCCCATGCCGCTGATCAATTTACCGTCGGCAACGAAAGCGCCGCCCTCGCCGGGGGCGCAGAAGCCGAGGTTTTCCAGCTGGATCAATACGGTGATGGTGAAGCTGTCGTACAGCGAGGCGTAACGGATGTCACTGGGTTTGAGCCGTGCCTCGGCGAATGCATCGGCGCCAGACTTCACCGCGCCCGAAGCCAGCAGGTCGAAGTAGCCGCCGTTCAGATGACTGATTGAGTAACCTGCACCGATGGGTGTAATCAGCGGCCGCTTGAGTGCCCGCGCAATGGCCGGATGAACCACCACCAACGCGCCACCGCCGTCGCTGATCACACAACAATCCAAGCGTCGCAATGGGGCGGCGATCAGCGGTGAGTTCAGCACATCGTCCACCGTCACTATGTTGCGCAACATCGCCAAGGGGTTGTGCTGGGCATGGTGCGACGCTGCGACTTTGATCCAGGCCAGTTGCTCGGCGGTGGTACCGTGCTCGTACTGATGGCGCATCGCGCACATCGCGTACAGGTTGGTCACGGCGGCGCCGTAGGGCATTTCAAAGGGGCCCTCGCAGGTGGTTTGGGGCTGATCGAGGTGGTTGGCGTCCGGCCGTTGGCGCCTGGCACGCGGGCGTCCGGCTTGGGTGATCAGGGCAACGGTGCAGCGCCCGTCGGCAATCGCACGCGTAGCCTGGGCGACGTGATGCAGGTAGGACGAACCCCAGCTTTCTGTGGTCTCCAAGTGCCGAGGATGAATGCCCAGGTACTCGACCATGGAAAAAGGCCCCACGCCCGGTGCATCCCAACCGGGTACGTCGCCGGCGCAAAAGTAGCCGTCCACATCGCTGAGGCTCAGCCCCGCATCTGCCAGGGCGCCGCGGGCCACGTCCGCGTGCAATTGCGCGAGGGAGCGGTCCACCGCATGCCGTGTGGGGTGTTCGTAGGCTCCGACGATAAAGGCTTTGCTCTTCATGGTTGACGACTCCGGCGGGCGTACTCGATGAAAAACGCCAGCGCCTGCGGATCGCGCATGGCGCTGAGGTTGGCGACGTTTTGCGGGTCGTGTCCCATCAGGATTCGGCGCACCGGCACTTCCATTTTTTTACCGGTCAGCGTCAGGGGAATCTGCGGCACCGCGAGGATCTGGTCCGGTACATGCCGGGGCGTGCACGCCTGGCGCAGGCATTCACGCACGCGCTGCTGCAAGGCGTCGTCCAGCACAGCGCCATGACGCAGTTCTACAAACAGCGGCATGAAAAAACCGCCTTCGGGCAGGTCCAGATTCACGATCAGCGCATTGTCGATTTCTGCGATGGGCTCCAATGCCCGGTAGATTTCTGCCGTACCGATCCGCACCCCAAAGCGGTTCAGCGTGGCGTCCGAACGCCCCAGCACCTGGCAACCGCCGCGGGCATTGAGCAAGAAAAAATCCCCATGGCGCCACACCCCTGGCCAGGGGTGGAAATAGCTTTCGCGGTAGCGCTCGCCCCCAGTGTCATCCCAAAAGTACACCGGCATTGACGGCATGGGCGACGTCACCACCAGCTCGCCAACCTGTTCAACCACCGCCTGACCCTTTTCATCAAACGCATAAACCGCCACACCCAGGGCGCGCGCCTGGATCTCACCGGCATACACCGGCAGTGTCGGCACGCCGCTTACCAGCCCCGTACAAATGTCCGTGCCCCCGCTGCCTGTGGTCACCCAGATGTCCGTTTTGAGGTTGCGGTAAAACCAGGCATTGCATTGCGGCGAAACCGGCGAGCCCACCGGCATCACGGTGCGCAGCGCGCCCAGTTCAAAGCGCTCACGGGGCACTACGTCGTAGCGTTTCATCAACTCGATATAGGTGGGGCTGGTGCCGAAAAAGCTGGCGCGGCTGTCCTGCACGATCTGCCACAGCGTATCGATGTTCGGCCAGGTCGGATGGCCGTCATAGAGCACTGGCCGTACTCCGCAGAGCAGGGCGCTGAACAAGGTGTTCCACATCATCCAGCCGGTGGTGGTGAAGATGAATGCTGCATCACCGGGGCGAAAATCCAGGTGTAGATGCAGTGCCTTCAGCTGCTCCAGAAGTATCCCGCCATGGCTGTGTACGATGGCTTTGGGCAAGCCAGTCGTGCCGGAAGAAAACAGCACCCATAACGGATGATCGAAGGGCAATTGTTCGCAGTGGAAATCGGCTGCGGGCACGGTAGGACGCAGGAGCAAGGCGCGCCAGTCGATGGCGTTGGCAAACGTCAGCGGTTCATCGGGAAACAGCGCTGGCAGCACGATGACGTGCTCGATACTGCCCAGCTCGCGGGCAATGTGCCGGACCTGTTCGCGTCGATCAAACGCCTTACCGCCATAGCGATAACCGTCCACCGCCAATAGCACCTTTGGCGACAATTGCCGCACCCGGTCCAGCACGCCCTCCACACCGAAATCCGGCGAGCAACTGGCCCAGACCGCGCCGATGGCTGCACATGCACACAGCGCAATCATCGCCTCGGGAACATTTGGCAAATAAGCCACCACTCGATCACCCGGCACCACCCCCACTTCCCGTAGGTAGGTCGCCAGGATGCGAACCTGACGGGCGAAGTCACTCCACGGCAGGCCTTGCAAGGCAACCGTTTCACTCTGGAAGAGCAGCGCGTCGCCTTCGCGTTCATTGCGCAGAATGTGTTCGGCAAAATTCAGTCGCGCGCCGGGAAACCACTGCGCACCGGGCATCGCACGGTCACCCAGCACTGCCTGGTGAGGGCTGCTGGCCTGAATGTGAAAATGATCCCAGATCGATTGCCAGAACGCCTCCGGATTATCGACGGACCACTGCCATAGCCCGTGATAATCGGCGAATCTGAGCGTGCGTTCGTGCTTCAGCCAATTCAGGTAATGAGTGAGGCGGGCGTGTTGAAGAAGCTCAGGGGAGGGCTGCCAGAGCAGTTGCCCCTGGGCCACGTCGTTGAATGCAGTCGCCACGATAAAAGACCTCTGACGTTGTTGTTATTCGGGTCATGGGGTGCTCTTGCGTGGCGGACTGTAGCGATAAATTGTACGTCGTACAATTAGTGGCGTGTCTGGTTTTGCTGTGCGAATTTTCAGCGGCGGGCAGCCAGGGTTTCCAGGCCGCAGAGGAGGGTGTCGACGTAGAACGTGAAGCTCTCATCCAGCGCGGCGTGCACGCCATTTTGCCAGCGCAGGCTGAAACCGCGATTGCTCAGTTGGTCCATATTCTGCGCGAGAGTGGGGTGCTGTTCTGCGTCGACGGCCCTCAGCTTCTCCTGCACTTGGCATTGCCATGCCTCGGTGTTATCCGGCAATGGTGCGTACTCCAGCGTCGTGAAACCGGCAAGAGCAGCGATAAACGTATTGTAGGCGGCGGCCAGGGAAGGGCCGCTGAAACCCGCTTGTTGCAGTGCTGCCAACACACCCTCGACCAACGTGAAGTCGGTGCTGGCGTTGGACACCAATTGCGAGCCCAACAACGGCGCGATGTTCGGATGCTGGTGCACGGCATCATGGCAGTTGACCATCGCCGCACGCAGGTAGTCCTGCCAGCGCTCCTGAGGCTCTGGCGCAACGTGCTCCAAGACTTTGGCCAGCACTTCGCTCAACAACAATTCGCGTGATGAGACGTACCAATAGATGGCCGTCGGGTACACACCCAGGCTGCTGGCCAGGTTGCGCAGGCTGCATTTGTCCAGGCCTTCGCGATCGATCAACGTCAGGGCTGCGGTGATGATCGCGTCTTTGTTCAGTGGGCTCTTTGCATCTTCGCCAGCGGTTTTTTTACGCCGGCCTCGTGGGTTTGCGGTTTTGCTGGTCATTATTGTGGGTTCCGGTTGAGCGACGGCGAAAGGATAGCGGTTCACCGATTCGCTGTCGCTCTTGCGCAATAGCCGTCAATCCCCTCCGTAGCGCTCGACGAACGCTTGCGTGGCCGTGACCAGTCGGCTCAGCTCGCGGTCAGTCAGCGGCAAACTCAGCGCAAACAACCCGCGCCGCGCGCTGTAGATCCCACATTCGAGCAGGTGAAAAAAGAACAGGTCGCGCAGGTCGTTTCGCTCCGTTGGAATATCTGAAGGACGAAGAATAGGTAAGCCCGTGGGATGCAGATTCATCACCGATCCTTGCCCGGTAAATTGCATCGGCATGGGCGCCAGCACCTCATTGAGCTGGCCGCGCAACCTGTCGCCACGGGCATTCAGTTCCAACGCTGCTTCGCGCGTGTACACCTGCTCCAGTCCGGCGATGCCCGCCGCCATGGTCAGCACATTGTTATTGAACGTGCCCGCATGGGACAGGCATCCATGGCGCGGGTCAAACTGCGCGAGGATGTCCCGCCGCCCACCGAGCACGCCGCACGGCATACCACCGCCGAGGTATTTGCCCAGCGTGATCAGGTCCGGGGTGATGCCGAGCTTTTCCTGCAGGCCGCCGGGGGCCAGGCGCGAGGTCATCACTTCATCGAAGATCAGCAGCGTGCCATGGGCGTGGCTCCTTTTGCGCAACCCTTCGAGAAAACCCGGCGCGGCACAGATACACCCGCCCGCACCCAGCATCGGCTCCACCAGGATGGCCGCAATGTCGACATGCTCATGCAACAAACGCTCGACGCTGTCCAGGTCGTTGTAGTCGGCCAAGTAGACCCGATGCGGCACATTCATCGCCGTGCTTGTCCCGGCAAAACTCAACACACCGCCGTGATAACCGCCGTTGAACGCGATGACTCCGCTGCGCCCGGTGTAGGCCTTCGCCGCCGCCAGCGCGAGCAGATTCGCCTCGGTGCCGGAGTTGGTAAACCGCACCTGCTCGATGCAGCCGAAGCGCTCCACAATCAGCGTCGCCAGCCGCGCCTCCCCTTCCGTATGGGCGCTCAGGTTCAGCCCATTCGCCATCGCCTTTGTCAGCGCATGGGTGATCACCGGATGGGAGTGTCCATACAGCGCTGCCGTGTATTCCGCGAGAAAATCGACGTAGCGGTGCCCATCCAGATCATCGAGAAAACACCCGCTGGCGCCTGTCATCACCAACGGAAACGGCTCATAAAACAGCACCGAGCGCGTGTTGCCGCCGGGCATCACCTGCGCGGCCCACTCCAACTGGCGCGCACTCTTTGGATTGGCCCGGATGTACCGTTGAATGCAACGCTCCAACTCAAGCTTGCCAGGCATCACTCACCCCCTTCGACGCAGTACGTTTCGGATACACCAGCATCAATAAGCCAAACCACGCCGCCGCTACGTAAAACGCCGCGCGCGTTTCCGGGTCGCGAATCACCAACACCGTCAGCACGCCCAGGTAACACAGCACCAGCACACTGCTGACCTTGGGCCAGGGCAGGCGGTAATCCACTTCTGCCAGCTCGCTGCGCTGCACCTTACGGCGATAGGCCATATGCGCGGTGATGATCACCATCCACACCCAAATCAACAGGCCCAGGATTCCCGTGATCAACAGGCTGAAAATGCTCTCCGGGATCAAATAATTCAGCAGCACCCCCACTAGCAAAATGGCGGTCGACACCATCAAGCAACGGGCCGGCACCCGTTGCGGGCTCAACACCTGCAACTGACGCGGCGCCTGCCGGATATGTGACAGTGCAAACAACATGCGGCTGGTGGCAAACAGTCCGGTATTACACGAGGACGCCAGCGCGCTGATCACCACGAAATTGATGAATCCGGCCGCCACACCCAGCCCAATACTGTCGAACACCATCACAAACGGGCTTTGCGAGGTGTCGATCTGGTTCCACGGGTACAGCGCCATGATCACAGCGGTCGACCCCAGGTAAAAAATCGCCATGCGCCACAGGATGCTATTGATCGCTCGTGGCAAGGTGCGCTGCGGCTCGGCTGTTTCCGCCGCCACCAAACCAATCACCTCGACCCCGGCAAAGGTAAACGCGGCCACAGGCACCGCGAACCAGAAGCCATGCCAGCCATTCGGAAAAAACCCACCGTGCTGCCAGAGATTCGCGACTGAGGGTGTCGTCTGCGCAGACGTCTCCAGCCCAAACAACAAAATCACCAACCCCGCCCCAATCAGCCCGACAATCGTCAACACCTTGATCAACGCCAGCCAGAACTCCACCTCACCAAACGTCTTCACTGCAAATAGATTGATCACCATCAACACGCCGACAGTGACCAACGCGGGAATCCACTGCGGCAACTCCGGGTACCAATACTTCATCAACAAACCAATCCCGGTCACCTCCAGCACCCCGACCAGAATCCAGATCATCCAATACGACCACCCCGTGATAAACGCCACCCGCGGCCCCAAAAATTCCTCCGCGTACGTCGCAAACGACCCACTGCTGGGTCGATACAACGACAACTCCCCCAGCGCCCGCGCAATCAGATAAACCATCCCTCCACACAACGCATACGCCAGCAACAGCGCCGGCCCCGCCGTGGCAATCGCCTTGCCCGACCCCAAAAACAACCCGGCCCCGATAATGCCGCCGATAGCGATCAACATGACGTGGCGCTCCTTGAGCGATCGCGCCAAGCCATGGTTGGAAGAGTGAAGCGGTGTTGTAGACATCAGCATTCCCCAGGCTGCATTACGCAGCAGTGGTTGAGGGTGAGCCCGGCTTGGGCCGGTTTTATTGTACGGTGTGCAATAAGCAGGTTTTGGGCCAGCGGCGAGGGGAGTCGGGGAATTGGCGTTTAAACGGTTTATTTAGATATGCGTGTAGGACGTTTCATCTGATGTTTATGCGATGGGGGTAAGGTTGCAGGGTGTCACCTGGGAACACAGGTGGGTGGGGGGAACACGGGAGTGAGTGTGGTGTGATCTTCAAAGGCCAGCAGGGCTGATCTTTGTTACGTGCAGGACGTTTCCTAGGGAGCGCCTATCGCTCGTCGACGCTTTTTGATGGCCGGAAAACGTAACGCAAAAATCTCACGCGTGAGCTCTTGAGCGTGGTCGAAATTGCCTGTAGTGTTTCTCACGCGTGAGTTTTTCACAACGAGGTCAGTACCATGAAAAGCAGCTCTCCATCGAGCCCGCCGGCTGGGCCCGATACAGATTCAGCAAGCCGCAAGGGAGAGCGCTTGAAATCGCCTGCGAAAAAGCCGTCTAGCTTTTATATGAAGCAGATGCGCGCGGGCCTGGCGGCCGCCGGTTATGTGAAACACGAGACTTGGGTGCTTCCCGAAAATCGAAGCCTGCTCAAGCAGATGGAGAAACAGCTTCGCCAGCCGATTCTGGCTGGCTCATTCATGTCGGAGAATTACATGAGCGCAGGTACCAACTGGAACATCAATCGCCTCTTCAGTGCACTTCAGGCCCTGGACGACGTGGTTTCCAACGACATTACGCTTTCTCTGGTTCAAGGTTCCGAGTCCAGCATCAAGCTGGAAATGAACGACTTCGGTGGCCTGCCGATTTACATCGCGGTGGTCGGCGAGCAGATCATCGTCGACACCGTTCTGGTCGACGTCGAGTCCATCAACGATGTACCTGCCTTCAATGACGCCGTGCTGCGCAGCCGGGAGATGTTCCCGCTGTCCTCGATCGGCATCGAGTCCATGCCGAACGGGCAAGTTATTTACAACATGTTCGGCGCGTTGAGCTCCGACTCCAGCTTGACGAACATCGTGACCGAGGTAAAAACCCTCGTCGATAACGTGCAGCGCGCGAGCGAAGCCTTTGAACGCTTCTTCAACTAATCAGTAGGGAATATCCAATGACTCAGTCCATCTGGAGCAAATTGTTCACCGCGCTGCGTGGCGGTGCCAACGAAGTCGGCGAATCGATTGTCGATCAACAAGCCCTGCGCATCCTCGACCAGGAAATTCGCGACGCCGACAGCGCGCTGGCTAACGCCAAGCGTGAGCTGGTCAGCATCATGGCCAAGCACAAACTGGCGAATGATCGCGTCGGCGAGTACAACGCCAAGATCAAGGATCTGGAGTCCAAGGCGATGGCCGCTATCCAGGCCAACCGTGAAGACCTGGCGCTGGAAGTGGCCGAGGCCATTTCGACCCTGACCAACGAACTGGATGTCGAGCAAAAGCAGGCCGCCGAGTTCGGTGGGTACGCTGAAAGCATGCGCAAGGACATCACCAAGGCTGAAAGCCGGATTAAAAGCCTGCGTCAGCAAGTGGACATGGCCAAGGCGCGCGACAGCGTACAGAAGGCCCAGGTCAGCGCGTCCATCGCCAGTGGCGGTGCCAACGGCAAGCTGGAAACCGCCGTCGGTACGCTGAATCGCTTGCAAGCCAAGCAGCAGCAACGCGCCGCTGAGCTGCAAGCCCAGGACGAACTGGCTGACGCCTCGACGGGTACCGACCTGGAGCGTAAATTGCGCGACGCCGGCATCACGCCGAACGAAGGCAGCGCCAATGCGATTCTGGAACGTCTGAAGCAAAAGTCGGCCGACTAAGCAACGCGGCAACAGGAAGGGCATGGTCTGCCCTTCCTTTTTTATATCGAGGTCAGGATGGATGCCCTGAAGGGTTTCAAGACAATCGCAGGCCTCGCCCTCTTGATGGTCGCGCTGCAACTACTCAATGCAGCCACCGGTTACAGCCTGATGGCATACGGCCTGGTCCCAAGAACGCTGTACGGGCTGCCGGGCATTCTCACCTCACCCTTTTTGCACGCGTCCTTTGCTCACCTGAGTGCGAACCTGATCGCCTTTTTGATACTGGGCACCCTGGTCATCCTCGAAGGGTTCAATCGGTTCATCAGCGTCAGCGCGATCATTATCCTGCTGGGCGGCTTGTTGGTCTGGCTGTTCGGTTTTGCAGGCGTCCACGTGGGTGCCAGCGGCTGGGTATTCGGGTTGTGGGCCTACCTCCTGTCTCGCGCCTGGTTTCATCGGAGCTGGAGCAACCTGATAACCGCCGGCGTTGTCGCTCTGCTGTATGGCGGGCTGATCTTTGGCTTCCTGCCGCGTCAGGGTGTGTCCTTCGAAGGTCACCTGTTTGGTGCGTTCGCTGGATTTATTGCAGCCAAAGTACTTCTCTCTGCGCCGCGCAGCAGGTTTAATGCGCGGTGAACGCACTTGAGCCTCCAGACGCCCAGGCGCTGATCTCATCCGGAATCAAGTACCCAGGGAATCAGGGACAACATGTCGATTTTTTTATTGCTGCGCCTGTACGCGTCCTCCCTCTTTCACCGCTTCGGCTGGGCAGGTCTGGTCATTGCCCTGGGCGTCCACCTGAGCACGGCTTATCTGGGCCTGGTGTTTCTGGGCGAACAGCACCTCACCGCTCCCGCCACGTTCATTTACTTCTATCTCACCACCACACTCACCGTCGGCTACGGCGATCTCGCGCCGCAGACCTCGGCGGGACGAATTTTCGTGGCCTCCTGGGTCATGCTCGGGGGCATTGCGCTGTTGACGGCAGCCATCGGCAAAACCACCAGCAGTGTCATCGATGCATGGAGAAAAGGCATGAAGGGTAAAGGCGATTTCACGGGCAAGGTCGACCATACGGTGCTCATTGGCTGGGAAGGCGCATCCAGCGAGCGGGTCATTGAGTTGTTGCTGCAAGACGAAACCTCGAGCGACAACCTGATCGTCATCTGCGATTGCACCCTCGAAGAAAACCCGATGCCCGGCAAAGCGGCATTCATCCGCGGCGAAAGCCTGTCCTCCACCGCGTTACTGCTGCGTGCAGGCGTGCCCGGTGCCGAGCGTGTGCTGGTGCGAACTTCGTCTGACGACTTGACGCTGGCCACTGTGCTGGCGGTGAATCAATTGAATCCTGTGGGGCATGTGGTCGCGCACTTCAACGAAAGTGAAATTGCCGCACTTGCCAGCTCCTACGCCCCGAGCCTGGAATGCACCTCCAGTATGGCGATCGAGATGTTGGTGCGAGCCTCTCAGGACCCGGGCTCGTCAGTGGTCATTAATGAGCTGCTGTGCGTGGGCCAAGGCGCCACCCAATACCTGATGAAATTGCCCGAGGCCTTTGAAGCAACGTTTGGCGACCTGTACACGCAGATGAAGGAACACCACAACGCCACCCTCATCGGCTACCGCGCCAAAGGTGCCCAACAACCGTCGATCAACCCGCCCAGCGCCACGCGCGTTGAAGGCGGCGAACTCTTTTACATCGCCTCTACACGCCTCAAGGAAATCTCCAATGGGATGGCTTAAACAGTTGATGGGGCTTGAGGCCCCGAACGCGAATACCGCGTCGAACCGCACAGCCAGCGTAGCCCTGCCGACCACTGGCCCGCTGGGCCTGGCGCCGGGTAAAGGCGTGATCTTCGACGCAACCCTGCGATTGTTGCTCGATGATAAAACCAGCGTGGTCATCCCCGGTTCCCAGGAAATCTGGAGCAACGGCACCGTGGACCTCGGGCAGTCGACCTGGCTGTCGCGCTATTACATGAACGACGACGATTACTGGCTGCAGGTGCACACCACGGGTGACATCGCCGGGCAGGTCGAGTCGGTGATCCTGTTCAACTACCTGAGTTACGTCACCCTCAGCAGTGAGGCGGAACTGCGTCGGCTGGCAGGTCCACAGAGCCTGATCGGGCTGGCGACCTACACGCACAACGGCGTCGAATACAGCCGCGTGTGGGGCAGCGAAGAGGGCCAGACAGAATTAGTGGCAATGAGCGAGCAGGTGATCAATCCGGAGAGTGCCTACACCGTCGAGCACCGTTCGATGTTGTACGCCCGCGATACCGGCCTGACCGATCGCCGGGAGTTCCTGCTGTTTTCCGTTGAAGAAGACGCTGAAGGCACCGTCAGCCTGAGCACCTCGCTGGGCATTTCACTGTACACAACCGACCTGAATACGCTCTGAAAAAAGGAAGAAATCCATGCTAGAAGCTCTGTCCATCTCGCTGAATAAACCCGCCGTGTTCGGGTTTGTCACCTACATCCTGGGTGCCGCCGTGCTGTTCGCGCTGTTCCAGTTCATCTACACCCGCGTCACCCCGCACAAGGAATTCGAACTGATCCGTGCGGGCAACGTGTCGGCTGCGGTCGCGCTGGGCGGTGCCATCATCGGTTTCGCGATTCCGGCCAGCAATGTGATTGCCTTCTCGATCAGCCTCCTCGACTTTGTCGTTTGGGCCGTGATCGCCGCCCTCGTCCAACTGTTGGCGTTTCTGGTGACCAGCCTGGTACTCAAAGGCACTTCCGAACGTATCAAAAAAGGTGAACTCGCGGCCGGTATCTACGTGGCAGCCGTGGCCATCAGCGTCGGCATGTTGAACGCCGCCTGCATGACGCCTTCCCAGAACTGATTGCGCACGGAGCTCCCGATGAAACGAAGCAAGTACGTCCAGCTTTCGCTGGCAGCGTCGGTCGCCATGGCGATATCCGGCTGCGGGCCGACGGAAAAAACCTACGAGTTGCAGAAGAAGTACAACTTCCAGTCTGTTCAGCAGTGCGCCGATGAAAAGCTACCGGTGGACGTCTGCTCGGACGCCTACATGAAGGCCATGGCCGAGCACCGCCGCATTGCACCGGTGTACGACAGCCAGGCCGACTGCGACGCCGACTTTGTCGCCGACTGGTGCCAGCAAGACTCCGCCGGCAAGTTCATCCCCAAGCTGGGTGGTTTCGAACTGACCGCCGAAGGCCAAGTCACGCAATCCCAGGTTGACGCGGCCAAGGCGCAAACGGGCGAATCGCAAGCGAGCGGCGGCTCAGGCTTCTCCACCAGCAGCCTGCTGACGGGGTTGCTGATCGGCAACATGCTGAGCAACAACCGCAACAGCTACCGCTCCGAGCCGGTTTATCGCTACCGCGACGATCGCGGCAGTTATGGTTCCTCGACGCTGAGTCAGCGAGCCTCCAGCGGGGCGACATTCGGCCGCTCGAATCAGGCACGGTACGGCAGCAGCAATTACTCGAACACGCTGCGCTCCTCCAGCGCGTCCAGTGCCGTATCGTCGGCCACCTCCCGTGGCGGCTTCGGCAGCAAGGCCAGCGCACGCAGCGGCTGGGGCGGCGGCGGGTCGAGCAGTTAAGGAAACCGGGCCATGAAGAAGATCCATTGCGCAGAGCGTCATGACTGGAAACAGACCGCCGACAGCCTCGGCTTCCTGTTCCACACCATCGACGACGAACCCTACTGGGACGAGAGCGCGTACTACCAGTTCACGCTCAAGCAAATCGAGCAAGACCTCGAAGACCCGACCACCGAGATCCATGACATGTGCATGGACCTCGTGGCCCGCGTGGTCCATAGCGAGGAACTGCTGGACCGCCTGAGCATCCCCGCGCCGTTCTACGACATGATTCGAACCTCATGGCTCGAAGGTCACCCGCACCTGTACGGGCGCATGGACTTCTCCTACAACGGCCCCGGGCCCGCCAAGCTGCTCGAACTCAACTACGACACCCCCACCAGCCTGTACGAAGCGGCGGCGTTCCAGTGGGGCTGGCTGGAACAATGCATCGAACGCGGCCTGCTGCCCAAGCACGCCGATCAGTTCAACAGCATCGACACCAAACTGCACCAGGCCTTCGCCCAATTGCAGATCAACCAACCTTTCTACTTCGCCTCGATGAAAGACTCGATCGAAGACAAAGGCACCACCGACTACCTGCGCCTCGTCGCGGAGAAAGTCGGCATCGAATCACGCCACATCGACATCGAAGACATCGGCCTGACAGCCGAAGGCCGCTTCGTCGACCTCGAGGACCGCTGGATCCCCCACCTGTTCAAACTGCACGCCTGGGAATTCATCTTCCACGAGCCCTTCGGCTCGGCGATTGCCCAGAGTGATACGCAGTTTTTCGAGCCGGCCTGGAAGTCCATTATTTCCAACAAAGGCATCCTGCCGCTGTTGTGGGAATTCAATAAAGGGCATCCGAATTTGCTGGCGTCCCACCTGGATACCGACCCGGGTAAAGCCGTGCCAAAGGGCTGGGTGCGCAAGCCGTTCTTCTCGCGGGAAGGGGCCAACATCGAGCTGCAAACGGCGGACGGGCTGATTGTGAAGGAGGATGGCCCCTATACGGATGCGCCGTTCATTCTTCAAGAGTTTGCGCCGCTGCCGAAGTTTGGGGACAGCTATACGTTGATTGGGTCTTGGGTGATTGGTGATCAGGCGGCGGGGATTGGGGTGCGCGAGGATAATAGTTTGATTACCAAGGATTCGAGTCGGTTTTTGCCGCATTTGATATTGGATTGAGAAAGTCCGCCGGGCTCCTCAGTCAGTATTGGCTGGACACGACTCAATAATTGGGTAAATACCCGCGCCAGCGGGCAGGATTCTAAGCATCTCGAAGATTGCGCGGCTCAGCAGGTAGCCATCTGAGCATTGGAGTGGTTGTGCGTAAGCCGTTTCAGTGCGATCTCAAGCGCTTGATCGTCGAACAGCTTGTTCTTACGAGCACCAGCACCGACTCCGCCCTCCCAATTTTTCAATGCCTCGCGCACAGCAGAGATGGTAGGGGGGATATTTTTCCGACTCAGCAACCAATCGACTGTCGCCAGCAGTTCCATACCAAACGGGGACTCAAAGCCGTCAATCAATTCGGCAGTGCACTCCAGGGCTTCGGAGTATTCCTTGGCTTCTGTTTTAAGATAGGTTTGTAGAAAGGCTTTGCGGTCTTGGTCGAACCAGATCACATCACTGTTTTCCGCATCACCGATGCGCTTATCGCAATGCAGATAACTACCATCCAGGTTGTTAAGCAGATGCTCTAATCGATTGGCATACGGCCCGTATTTATGAGCAACAAACTGAAGGTCCAGTGGGTTCTTAAGATCTGGCCGCTTCTCGATAGCGCGTTCCAGAAACCAGGCCAGTTTCTGAATCTCAAGCAGGCTACATTCCATACCTAAAACCCAGTAACGCCGAACCAGTTCCGCAATGAGTGCGCGGGCCGGCGTGAGTTTCTCCACGCCGGTGCGCTTCGCGACATTCAGGTATTGATTGGAAGGCTCGAATACCAACACATCAACATCCAGATCGCTTAAGACGTCAATAATCTGCTCACGTACTTCCGGCCATTTGAGACCTCCGTTACCTGCACCCAGCGGCGGAACCGCTACAGATTTCACATGGTTTTCGATCAAAAAACGACGTAAGTCGTGCAGGCCTTCGGTTATCCATGCCATCTGCGACGGTGATCGCCAGTGACGTTTGGTCGGAAAGTTAACGATCCATTGAGGACCTTCCAATTCGTTGACAGCGGTTACGTGAACTTTACCGGTCTCCACCTCACCAGCCTTGCAGGCGGCCGCGTACAAGCGATAGTTCTCCGCAAACCGCTCTTTGAACATCAGCGCAATACCTTTACCCATCACACCTACGGTATTCACCGTGTTGACGAGGGCTTCGGTGTTGGCTTCCAGAAGGTTGCCCTGGGTGAATCTGATCATTGGAAATACCATCCCGGACGCGCATGAACAGACAACGTCAGACCTCTAGCGGCAACGTCCTGCTCTATACGTTTTTTCGTTGCATCGGTGTAACACATGATGCCAAGGAGTCCTGTAATCGGTAGGTGGTGGTGAATCAGCGCTTCTGCCTGATAGCGCTCCATCTTTCGAGGGTCATCTGGATCGCGTTTGAAGTCGCGTCTTTGAAGGATAGACCAATCGATCTCATGGAGACTCGCCAGATCGCTGTAATAGTCTGTCCAATCCGGGTACGCATGTGCGTTTGTGAAGACGAACGGTAAGCCAAGCTCGGCCACGCGGTGCAGGCTTGAGACCAGAATTACGATCTCTTCGTTGTTGCTGCTGAACGCTCCACCCGGAGTGAATGTTTTTCATCATCACAGAGAAGGGGGTGAAATAGAAGGGTACGTAGTCGGACAAGACACCTGCAGGTGCAATGGGTACGCAGCGCGTGCGGCGCTTGTCGATTAAGTCAACGTTGCCGATGTTCACGTACTGCGGTGCCTGCAACTCGGAGCTGGCGCAGTGCAGGCCGTTGTCCAGAATCCAGGGCAGATTGTCGCGATGAACGATCCGCCAGATCAGAGCCTTTTCCGGATTCAGGTTGTTATAAATCATCTAATTAACATTCCCCGATTCACCGCGATTTGGACGTTAACGCCAGCCTCACGCATTTTAGCCCTGCACAGGGTCTCAACCTCAGTATTGGAAACAAAAACCTTGAAAAAATCGTAAGAGGGCACGACCTCCGGCGATAAGCACTCTGCCATACAGATGCTTTTGCAGTGCGGATCGTGGTAATCCCTGGCGTTCATGACATCCCAACTTATCGCGTCGAAGCCTTCGGCATACTGCAGTGTGCAGTGGCCACGTCGCAGGCGCTTGGTGAACCGCTGGGTGCGCCGCATAGAGCGGTGATGCATTTGGTGGAGATGGCGAAGATGGTGGCGGATCGGGCGGTGGAGGCGAAAGACAGCTCACCGCCGTACTTTCTACGGCGTCGCCGATAAACGCTTGTGCTTGTTACCTGTTATAGGTTTTTTGTCTCAGTGACCTTTCCTGTGGAGTCAACAACAAGAATAGGTTCGACTAACTCATACACCTGTGAGTCTTGGTTGTATTCTGCCCAGCGGTTAGCGTGATGATTTCGATCAATAAGGGAGACATCGGTGGTCTGGTTCGCGCCTGTAGCTTCATCCAGCCCCCCCTCATAGTACAAACCGGCATTTTCAGTAAGCAAGTAGCGTCGATGAAAGCGCTCCCCGCCAGGTTTTTCCTTCCATCGAATTATCCGCAGCGTCCCCCCCTCTGGAATTACTTGTTTGAGCTGCTGAAGACGTCGGATCAGTTCGGCAGTGGAGGGAGAGTCACCCCTCTCCTGAAGATGATATTCGCATTCGACTCTGCTGATGTTGGGGAGAAATGCAAGGATGGCGGCAAGGGGGGTCCACCATTTTGGTCTGCCGGGATCAAAGTAGGGGTCTACAAGGCGTAATTTATGACAGTTTTGTAATAGCAGCGCGGCCGCCTGTGCGAGGTCGTTAGCAGTTCGGCTAACCATACGGGTTCTATTGACGGCAAATAAAGGATTTGCTTCATCACATTCGTTGGCATTTACAAGTTGGTTCTGTGGATCGTCCTGCTCACAGAGAATGCCTTGGAAAGGAGTTTGAGCATGTGCTAACACTGCATTATTGAGCCAAGGGTCGCCTGGGGCCAAATACGCGCGGTTTGATGTGGCAAATGTCAGCCACTCGTTGCCGATACTGTTTAGATACTCAACGATCCGCTCCTTTTGTAAACCGTCGGGTAGCTTATCGGCAGCCTCGAAAGCCAATCGCTTCCATTTGTTTGGAAACTTGGAAATCAGCCGCCCCTTGTCGGCACCGAACTGACTGATCAGGTAACGACAGGTTTCGAAACTTGATGCGATAACACGAGGATCGACCGCGAACTCCTTTAGCACTAGAACAGCTCCTTTTTCCGTTCTGGGAAAAACCCGTTTGGCCAACGGTCGAGGAACTCGCCCTCTTCGGTCAGGCGCAGATGTTTGATCTCAGTGGCGTCACCTGTTGGATTGACGTAGTACACGGCCAAGTCTTCTGGTGCCAGCGCAGGAGCATCTGGTTCGAGCTCATCATTGGCCGTTTCATTCAATCGGCGCAGGAAGCGCAGCATCATGTATTCGCTGTGGGTCTCTAGGATGAACACTGTGTCTCTGGCGAAGTGTTCGTCCTTGATAGCATGGATAAAAAGCTCGCCAAGCGCCACTTGGAACTTGGGATGAACGTGTAGCTCAGGTTGTTCGATGGCGACGATATTCTTGTTGTGGCCGAGGGCGGCGACCAGTACAGGGAGCACCTGAGAGATGCCTGTTCCGAGGTCTTCGGGATACAGATCAATATTGCTGCGCTGATCCCGCAGGGTGACTTGCCTGCGGGTGGGGTTGGCTTCGAGCTGTTCCCGCACAAATTCGCTTGATTCGAGCAATTCGCTATTGGTTTGTAGAGCAATCATCAAAGGCGAATCCAAGGGGAACGGCTTGTATTCGCTGTAATGTACCTCGTAGCCAGCATTGAGCCGCTTGTCATCCGCCAGCCAGGAGTTGACCTTCTCCGCCAATCGCTCTCCTTCGTTATATAGCTGGTCCCACGCTCCTAGCCCTGAGGACCAGCGAGCCAGGCCGGGGGAGAGTTCGGGGCTGTAGTGGCGACCAGGAATGTCGCGCAACGGACCGAGGTAGAGAAACTGCTGCAGACAGCTATGAGCCAATTCACCGGAACCGACAATGATGCGAGAGAGGTAGCGGTTCAAGTAGGTAAAGTTTCGCTCGGCCTGCCGTGTTTGCTCGTCCGCTCCTTCTCTTGAGTCGCTGTCTGCCTCATCTGGCAAATCCATCGAGCGCACCAATGGCAAGGCGATCCCAAAGTCCGGCATAGCCCCCCTTCCTGTGCGCAACTGCAAGGGAACGGTTATCGATTGTGCGTCGCGTGTGGCGGGCACGGTAGCGAATTCGTTTACCAGGTCCTGCAAGGCTTCGCCAACGGTACCAGTCTCTTCGTCCTCGTTCAGTAACGCACTGAACATGGTGTGGTGGCAATTGAGCATACTCAATGCGATTTGTTTCTGATCGGGCGTGGTGGTGATCGTGGCGAAGGGCTCACCATCAGCCGAGACGGTGTAGGCAGAGACGTAGGCCTGATTGAGTTGCTGGCTCCAGCTCATGCCGAGCCGGACCTCCACCGTCGTAACGCGACTCAGGTCAAACACCTGCTCACTCCCCAAGGACTCACCTAGCAGGAGATGCTCGTCCTCTTCGTCGCTACCGTAACCGGTGAGCAGGTTGTTATCGAGCTCAAGCCTAATCGCCAGTTCGATGGTGGTATCCGGGTCATGTAAATGGACCAGATTGCGGAAGCCGCCTAGGTCGAGCTTGCCGCCGATTTGGGTGGTGCCAGGGTCGCAGTTGTTGCGTGACAAGACTTCCGACAGGTAGTGCAGAGCCTGGACAACGGTGCTCTTGCCCGCGCTGTTGGGGCCAAAAAGCAAGGTAATGGGGCGGAACTCAATCCGCTGCTCGACGGGGCCGATGGCCTTGAAGTTGCGGAGGCTGAGTGAGGTGATGCGCATTATCTGCCCCTTGCTTAAAGTTCGTTGGCGAAAGCTCGTTGGCTCAACGAGGAAAATAAATTGTCTTGGTTAATAGTGAAATTCAGAGCCCTTTCACTGTTTTCCACAACTTTTGCAACGATCTCGGAAAATCTTTTTTGCAAATCAATATCGGGAACAGGAATGTCGAGATCTCTCAGAATCTCCAGATTTATATTCTTCTGTGCTGATTCAGGCGCGTTTGCTTCGAGATTTTTCTGCAAGAAACTCAGCCAGTGTTGAATATATTCCACGGTTACGTGTTCGTTCGCTGTAAAGCCTACAACGCTATCTGGAAAGCACGCATCAAATGTCAGGATGCCGGTTTTAGCTATATTCGCTGCAATTGTTATGCAAAGCGTGCCCTTTGGCCACTTCCTACTTTGCTGCAATCCAAGGTCTGAGTAGGTGGATTTATAGTTTCGTATATACCCACCAGATCCGGCGACGTCTCCAGTCTGAACCAACGGATGTGCCCCGCCCAGAAGTGCGGGATCGTTTCTCGGCCTGTGCCTAGATTTTCCTCTATCTAGTGTGCCGACATCCATTAGCTTTTTAGTGTCCCAGTCCTTCGGATTAATTACTGGCTCGCCGAACATGTCGAGGAAAACGGAGCGCAGGAATTGGTCGGCGAGCTGATTAGCCTGCTGGCGTTTGTGGCGGATAGCATCGGCCTTATCAAGTATTGCGGCGATGCGTTTTTGCTCTTCCAGGGGAGGCTTAGGGATAAACGTCTCTTTGAGAAATTTATAATGACGACTATATCCTGCGTTTTCAGGAAGTCTTACTTGCTTTAGGTAGTGAAACAGGAAGCGCTTATCAAAGCCGTCCTTTGGAACAAGTACCTTCACGCCATCGGCGCCTAGTACGAAGGGCTTATCTACATATTTGAATATACGAGTGTGGTCACCAAAAAGAAGGCAGGGCAGCTCCTCTTTGCACGCAAGTGAGAAGTCATTGACGTATCCCGCTACTGCGGATTGGCCTTGATCAACAACCGCGAGCTCGCCGGATTCTTCATACTCACTTTTTTTGACCTTTGGATTCCCGCCAGTCCGATCTTCGATAGCTGAGCTAAAGGGCAAAACTTCCCAGCATTTAGGAAATCGTTGAAATTCAGCGGGCAAAGTACTGCGTGCTTTCACAACAACCCCTCCAACTCATCCATCTCCTGCATTATTTCCGCTTCCAATACCCTCATGCGCGCCAGGATTTCCTTCGGAGGCTCGTACTCCTCCTTCTGATGCACTACCTCCTTATAGCGGTTAATGGAGAGATCGAACATGTTCTCGGCGATCTCATCTTTTTTAACCCAGAAGTGGGAGGCGCGGCGGTCGTTGGCTTCGCTGTTTGCATTTTGCTTATCGCGGGCGTGCCAGACCTCCAGTAGCTCGGGTAAGTCGCCAGCAAAGTCGTTGTCGTAGAGACGATCACGTCTATCGTCCAATGAAAAACCGTCGTCTTGGAGGTCGTAGAACCAAACGTGTTCGGTACTACCGTCTTTAGTAAAAATTAGAATGGCGGTGGCGACACCGGCATAGGGGCGGAAGACGCCGCTAGGCAGGTTGATGACCGCTTCTAATTGGTTTTGCTCAATCAGCAGTTCTCGCAGGGCGCGATGGGCGGTGGAAGAACCAAACAGTACGCCCTGGGGCACGATGGTGGCTGAGCGGCCGCCGGTTTTAAGCATGCGCAGAATCTGGGCGATGAATAGCAGCTCAGTCTTTTTGGTTTTGACCAGACGTAGAATGGCGGGGTTGATAGTGTCTTCGTCCAAGCTGCCCTTGAAAGGCGGATTGGCGAGGATAATCTCAAAGCCATCACGCTCGGCTTGCGGAAATTTTTCTGCAAAGCTTTGGGCCAAAGTGTCCTGGTAGTGGATGTCGGGGTCTTCGGCGCCGTGCATATAAAGGTTCATGGCAGCGATGCGCAGCATAGTGGCGTCGAAGTCGAAACCGTGGAACATTTTGCCCTTGATATGGGTCCACTGGGTCTGGTCGAGTAGGTCACCAGTGTAGATGGCTTGTACTTCCTTTTTGCCGTTCTCGAGAGTGACGGTTTCGCGGATCACCCCTTCGGGCGAAGTGTAGGTTTCCAGCAGGTGTTCGAGCACTGCGACCAGAAAACCGGCTGTACCGCAGGCCGGATCGGCAACCACTTCATCGGGCTTGGGGTCGAGCATACGCACCATCAGTCGTATGATGTGACGCGGTGTGCGGAATTGCCCGTTGATGCCAGCAGTGGAGAGTTTGCCGAGTAGGTACTCATACAAGTCACCCTTGGTGTCGCCGGCTTCCAGCGGGAGTTTGTCGATCATACGCACGGCTTTTTGCAGTAGGCTGGGCTTGTCGATGGCGAGGCGTGCGTCCTTCATGTAGTCACCGAAGCGACTGTCGCGATCATGTTCACGGATGTGCTTGAACACTTGGTCGCGAATCAGGGTATAGAGCTTGTCCGCGTCTTCAATGTGAATAAAGTCGGACCAGCGAAGGTGCTGTTGATATTCCCCAAAGCGACGTTTGAATGACTGCCCGGTACGCTTGCTGCGCTTTTCATCGCGCGTCTCGTTGATGTCGAGCAGGCGGGTGAAAATGAGGAAGGTGATCTGCTCTATGACGGTGAGCGGATTGGCGATGCCGCCCTGCCAGAATTCCAGCCAAAGTTTGTCGATCTGGGTTTTCAGTTCACCGGTGATCATAGATGTATTGTTACCTGATTGCGTTTATTGGGTAGCACCACTGTCGGCTTGCGGCGTGGGGCCGAAGCTCTGGACAATAGCGATGATTTTTTCGATTTGCTGTTCGTTGCCAAACAATTGGTCGAGATCGCCGACGGCGGCAAAGGGCATTTCATATAGACTCTTCAGCTCGATGGCCCCGCTCTGGGCGATCTGGCGCTTGAGCATGCCAAGGAACTGAACCTGCTTGGCCTTCAGGCCGGGATAGGCCTGAATAAATTCCGCGAAACGGGCATTGACTGCCTCAGAGTCCATTCCGACGATGTTGCGCAGAATCTGATCGAGTGGCGCGGCGGAGCCATAGAACTCATGCAGCCTGTGCAGATCAATGCTGGGGTTTCGAATGTGGATCAGCGCATTGAGGCTTTCTAGTTCCTGTCGATTGACCGGCAGGCCGGTACGAATTTTTTGCAGGATAGGGTTGTCGTCGAATAAGACGCTGAGGGCTTGCTCCACCTTGGCGCGGTAGGCGCGCATGTCTACTGCGTTGAGGTGGCTACTCTGCTGCTCGTGCACCTCATCGCTGTCATGAATGTCGATCACTCTCGGGTCAAAGCTTGGACCGTCGCCTTTATCACGATACCTGATGATGTCGCGCAGTGCTTCGCGAATGGCCTCGATCTCTTCTAGTGAGGCCTTGTCCCAAAATTCCGGGGCACGTGACTGTTTGATCTCGACCGCTTTAGTTTTCACCTGATTGAGGTTCATTTGAAGGGCAGCAAGCAGATTCAGGACATCACCCTTGATGTCGTCAAAATGAGTGCTGTTGGCGAGCTTTGCAATTTGTAGCTGGGTAATGAGCAGATCCCATTGATATGCATCGACATGGCCGCGGATGTCCACCCACTGCATCAGCGGGGCAATTTCGGTTTCGAGTAGCGTGACGGTAGTGGCGGCGAACTGACGGATCACCTCCAGCTCACCGAGTTGACGTTTGATCTTCCACTTGTCGCGCACAGCGATGGTCTTTTCATCAAGGCTGTTGATCGCCTTGGCAAGCCACTTCGCGAGCGTATCAAAGTGATCGATTTCGCTATTGTCCAGAGCTGCCTTGGCCAGCCCAAGGCGAGCTTCGAAAAGGCGCTGCATGAGCGGCTTGCTCTGGCTGACCGTAACCTCGCGCTGCTGCATGCCATGATATTCCACCACGCCCCAGTGGTCGAAGATCTGGAAGCGGGTTTTATCCTTCCGAGGGCCGAATAGGTTTTTGCATAGACGGGTGCCGCGGCCTACCATCTGCCAGAACTTGATGGGAGATTTGACCGGACGAGCGAAGACCAGATTAACGACTTCGGGAACGTCGATGCCAGTGTCGAGCATGTCCACTGAGATAGCGACGGTGAGTTGGTCGTTACTACCGTTACCCTTGAAATCGTCGATCAGCGTTTCGGCGCGGGGGTCGTAGTTGTCAATAACCTGGCAAAACTTGCCGCCGTACTGGGGGTACATCTCGTCAAAGAGCTCCTCCAGCAACTTGGCATGACGGTGGTTCCGGGCGAAAACGATGGTCTTGCCCAGGGTCTGGCCATCGGCCTGACGAATACCGTTGTTCATCAGGTTTTGCAGGATTTTGCGATTGGTGTCTTTGTTGTATATGGCGCGGTCAATCTCACTGCCGTCGAAGTCAAGGGTGTTGGGGTCAATTCCCTGCTCCTCCAACTGAGCTAATTCTTCGGCGCTCAAGGCGTGTCCCTTGATGCCATTGCGCAGGAATTTAGTTGTATGTTTGACCACCTCGTAGGGCACTAGATAGCCCTCCTCCACGGCGCGGTCCAGTGGATAGTTGGCTGTGGGGTGTTTGAAGTCGCAGCCGAACAGGCGGCAGGTGGAGCGGCTGATCATCTCTACAGGGGTGGCCGTTAGACCGAGCTGAAACGCATCGAAATAGCGGAATAGGTCACCGTAGACGTTGTAGATGCTGCGGTGAGACTCGTCGGCGATGATGAGATCGAAAAAGCCTGGGTCAAAGCGTTGGTAAATCCTGTCCATCGCTGGATAGGTTGCAAGGAAGATGCTGTTAACGTCGTCGTTGACGCTATTTGACGTCAGCACCGTTACCGGGGAGGGGAGGAACTCACTGAAGGCGTTCTTCGCCTGCTTGCGCAGTTCGCGACGATCACATAGGAAAAGGACCCGTTTGACCCACCCGGCCTGCATGGTGATATCGCTGATAGCGATGGCTAGCCGTGTTTTGCCGGTGCCGGTGGCCTGTACCGCTAGCGCCTTGCGCTGCTTAGCTTCGAATCGCTCGCTGACGCGTTTGAGCGCCTCGTGCTGGTAGAGCCGATCTCCAAGAGTGTCGGGGCGGGGGGAGACCGAATTCAGGGGCTTACGCTCACGCCGCTGGCGGATCAGGTATTGCAGACTAGCCTTCGAATAGAAGCCGTAAAGACGACGCGGGGGGTAATTCTGTTCAGGATGATCGTCCCAGATCCAGATGTCGTGGCCATTTGTGTAGAAGATTACTGGGCGCTGACCATGCATCTTCTCTAAGCCGTCGGCGTAAAGGCGCGCTTGATGGCGGCCCTTCTCGGCATCGACGGCGGTTTTCTTTGCTTCGATTACGGCTAGGGGTTGGCCGTTGTCATCCCACAGCACATAGTCGGCATAGGCGTTACCTGTCTCGGTCGGCTGCTCGAGCACCTTCTCTTCTTGGGTGACGACTTCGGTATTGACGCCATCTGCGCCCACGTCCCAGCCGCGTTCGGACAGCTGCAAGTCAATGAGGCGCTTGCGCGTGATAGCCTCATTGAAATGGAGTTCGTTGGCAACCTGTTGCGCTCGATCTTGTACCTTGACGAGCTCTTCTGCAGTCTTTCTTGGGCGCGTGGCTTTCTGGCGTTCTGTCTCCAACTCGGCAAGGAGGGCCTGCATGCGCGCTTCCTGCTTGGCGTATTGTTCCAGCAGGGCTTTGCGTTCTTTTTTGTATTCGCTCTTAGCTGATTGAGGCCGCAAGGGTTGAATATAATCGGCAACAGACTCTACAGCTCCGTGGCCGTAGGTAACGAATAGCCAACGCCCCAGATCCCAAGCTTCACGGACGAGCAACAGTGCGCTATCAACGGAAATCTTGTCACCATGGGCGGCCTTGTTGCCGTGGATGCGAATTGCGTGAAGCTTGTCGATCACCACCTTGGGGGTAACCGATTCGAAGGCGGCGTTACTCAGAAGGTCCATGAACGTAGGCATGGGCGGGCGCGGAAGCGCGAGGTCCTGATAGACGATGGCGACCATTCGCTCAGCATAGGCTCGCAGCTTTACCATGGCTCCTTCAGGATCGCCATGAGAATAGTTCTCAGAAAATCCACCAAGCGATGCCAGCTCTGGCCAACGTTTCCTGAGAAACTCAAAATTTTGTGATTGCATATTGTTTTGCGTCCATGCTGGTAGTACAGCGAAGACCGTGCCAACTATTCGAGCACGCCGTGTTTTATTCGGTTACCGAGCGTTTGGTCTTCGAGAGGCCTAGAAGACTCGCCGCTCTGGGACGATTCCACCGGTTTCCTCAAGGGCTCGGGTGATTTAATGTCGCATTACTTCATCAATAGCTAATTGAATATTAAAGCTATTATCAAAATTCTTATCTAGGATGCTACTGGCCTAGCTGGGGCATTTGAAAAGCGCTGATTCTATATCTAACTCGTAATCTTATCATCCTGCGACCGCAAGGTCGCCCACAGTAAAGGGTGGAGTAGAGCTCCGTGATGTCTCCGTGCCAAGGGTGTCTGTGGATAAGGTTTTTGCCGTTGCATAAAATTTCTTATGCTCCTGACCGGGCGGACCTTTTGTTTCCCGATTGATCTGCTCTAACAAGGCATCAGCAAGCAAGCCGAGATCGCCTTTGCGCTCCCGCAGCGGAGGCAAATGGAGCACACCCACTGCGACACGGTATAGTGAGTCCATCACGTGTGCACGACAAGCGACCCCATCGCCCGTGATTACTGCAAGACTGAAGGTAGGGTAAAAAGCTCAGACCGAACACCCCTCGAATGACAGGGGGGCATGCGTTTGCCCTAGAGTCGCTGACTTACCGTGGGTAGTCATTACTAGCAAAGAATTAACTGGCCACCCACCCTCGGCGTGTTCGGCTGGTGGGCAGTTTTCCGATTCTGACCGTCAAACCTGCTTTTAACCTTTTCACACAGTATTAGTCGTTTACCACCCATCGTGATATGCAGGAATCGGCCATGAGACGCCGCAGATCGTTGGTGTTATAGATCGCTGGCCGATCGAGTGGCAAACCAGCGTTTTGGTGTGGGTCAAAGTGTGGGTTAAAGATAACGTTTTTTATCCGGCCTATGTGTTTCGTGGCTTTCAGGCATTAAAAAGCCGGCTTGTGGCCGGCTTCTCGGGGACTGCCTCAGCTTGTTTTTGACAAACCTCACCAGCCTTCAAATCGCTCAGCCCACATTGCGTCAGGCTGAATAGTAGGGGCATCCGCGGGAACGCCTCCGCATCGCCGAGCAGGGTGGATAGCGCAAAGCCACCCCCTGCCAAATGTGCGGCGCATGATACCCACATTCATTTCAAATGCCCACCTCCGGCTCCGATTTAGAGCCTTCCCAGCCCAAGAGGTGTTCATCCAGCGGCACTGGGGGCCGGCGGTTGTTCAGAGTGGACCACCAGAACACCCACCCCAGAATCTGGAAGTTCTGTTCAAAGCGTTGCTCGTGCGTGAGGTATTCGTCCGGGTGTTCACTGGCATTGTGGCTACGCATGCGCAAACCACCGCCAGGTCGGTTGTAGAGGTATTTGATGCGCAGCATGCCGTCGTGTTCAACGGCGTAGATTTCGCCGTCGATGAGTTGCGTGCGGCCTCGGTCGATGGCGAGGGTGGCGCCTTGTTGGATGATGTCGATCATGCTGTTGTCGACCATGTAGGCGCCCAGGGCGCGGTCGGGGTTTACGGTGAGGGTTTGGAGGGTGTGCAGGGAGACGCGGATGCGTTCGGTGGAGGTGAATGAGGGGTGGAGGTCGATCTCCACGTCGATTTTTTCTGGAGGGCAGGCGGGGCCTGTGAGGTATTTGCCGCTTCCTTCGCGGGTCGAGGGCAGTCCTTTTCGGGTGTCCGGGCCTTCCAGCAGGAAGTTGGCCGGTGGGTGTTTGGGGCCCTCGCCGGTGCGCAACCAACGGCTGGAGATGCACAGCAGTTCTGCGATCTCGTTGAGTCGGCCCATGGGTACACCGCGCTTGAACCAGTTGTTCACGTGTTGAGGCGTGACACCACGGTTCTTGGCGAAGTCGGAGGCGGAAAGATGAACTTCCCGCAGTAGCGCTTTTAAGCGATCACCTGATGTATTCATAAACGCAGAGTTTACTGGCGGGATTTACAGATCAAATAAACCATGCGTTGAGTTGCGCCTGTAGGTTTTTGCTTAGTTGTAGCCCAATACTTCGGATTCGCTCGCTAGTTAAACATTACTTATAAAGAGTTGAACTTGTCGTTTAATTTTTCCCACAAAAAAAGCCCCGAATGATCGGGGCTTTTTCAATTGCCGAGGCAATGAGGAGCAGGTATCAGCCTTTGTAGGCCGCGACCGACTTCATGATTTCGGCACGAGCGGCTTCTGCGTCGCCCCAACCGTCGATCTTCACCCATTTGCCTTTTTCGAGGTCTTTGTAGTTCTCGAAGAAGTGTTTGATCTGCTCCAGCAACAGGGGCGGCAGGTCGGTGTATTCCTTCACGTCCACGTACAGCTGGGACAGCTTGTCGTGTGGCACTGCGATTACTTTGGCGTCGCCGCCGCCGTCGTCGGTCATGTTCAGGATGCCGACTGGGCGTGCGCGGATAACCGAGCCTGGGGTAACCGGGTAAGGGGTTACAACCAGCACGTCGAGGGGGTCACCGTCGTCAGCCAGGGTGTTCGGGATGAAACCGTAGTTGGCCGGGTAGAACATCGGGGTGGCCATGAAACGGTCAACGAACAGGCAGTCGCTGTCTTTGTCGATTTCGTATTTGATCGGCGCGTGGTTGGCCGGAATCTCGATGGCGACGTAGATGTCGTTCGGCAGGTCTTTGCCAGCCGGAATCTTGCTGTAGCTCATTGGGCGTTGCCCCCGTTAATTGGCCAAGAAACTTGGCCGGATTGGCCTAAAAGTGGCCGCGATTATAGGCACATTCTGACGCTGATGCCATGCGCCAGACGTCGTACGGTCATTCGCCTTGTGGCTGATAACGTGGGTCGCTTGCCTGCAGTTCGGTGAGGCGGGCCAAGGGATCCTGGCGATAAAAGCGGCTGAGTTGCGCGTACACCTGTGGATAACTGTTCACCAGCAAATCCGGGGCGCTGAAAAAATATTCGCTGGTGACGGCAAAGAATTCCGCCGGGTTTTCGGCGGCGTAGGGGTCGATCTCGGTGTCGGCGTCCGGGTTGGCGTCCAGCTGGCGATTGAGGTCGTCGTAGGCGCTTTGCATCACGCTGGCCCAATCCTGCACGCGCATGTCGTGGTGCAGCGGTGGCAGGCCGTTGGCGTCGCCGTTGAGCATGTCGAGCTTGTGCGCCAGCTCGTGGATCACCAGGTTGTAGCCTTCCCAGTGGCCGCTGGCGAGTACGCCGGGCCAGGCGAGGATGATCGGGCCTTGTTGCCAGGCTTCGCCGCTGTGTTCGCCGTCCCATTCGTGTTCGATGCCGCTGCTGTCGCGATGGCGCTGGGGGCTGATGAAGTCGTCGGGGTACAGCACGATTTCGTGGAAGCCTTGGTACCAATCGAGGTCGCCGAGGTTCATCAGCGGCAGTTGCGCCTGAGCGGCGAGCAGCAGGCGTTGTTCCTGGTGCAGTTCGACGCCGGGCAGGGCGGTGAGGTGTTTTTCGACGAGGAACACCACACAGGCTTCGCGCAGCCACTGGTCCTGCTCCGCAGCGATGCCGTCGAGGAAGGTCAGGTGCTGGCGCACCCGCTGCCAGGTCTCATCGGCAATCGGGTGCCTGGCCAGCAAGCGCTGGCGACGCCAGGCGCTGAGGGACCACATCGTCGCTTACTGCGACTTGGCTTCGGAGGAGGTGCGGCCAAAACGGCTGCGCAATACACCAATGATCATCGGCACCAGCGACAGCAGGATGATAAACACCACCAGCAGCGACAGGTTTTTCTTGATGAACGGCACGTTGCCAAAGAAGTAGCCCAAGGTGACCAAGCCGCCCACCCAGAGGATGGTGCCCAGCACGCTGAAACCAAAGAACCGTGCGTAGGGCATTTTCGCGATGCCGGCGACGAACGGCGCGAAGGTGCGCAGGATTGGCAGGAAGCGCGCCAGGGTCACGGTTTTGCCGCCGTGCTTGTCATAGAAATCATGGGTTTTTTGCAGGTAATCGCGACGGAAGATTTTCGAGTTGGGGTTGTTGAACAAACGTTCGCCCACCGTTCGCCCGATGACGTAATTGGTACTGTCGCCAAGAATCGCCGCCAGCATCAACAGGCCGCCCAGCAAGACCGGGTCCATGCCACCACCAGCGGCCACGGCGCCGGCGATAAACAGCAACGAATCACCGGGCAGGAACGGCATGACCACCAGGCCGGTTTCGCAAAAAATGACCAGAAACAGAATGGCGTAGATCCACGGACCGTAATTGGTTACCAGCAGGTCGAGGTAAACATCGAGATGCAGGATAAGGTCGAGCGGGTTGAAATCCATGGATGGCACCTGTGTGAATGGCCCGGTTCTGCAGGCCTGTGCGGAAGCTCGGGTAATAAGGCTACAAATGTATGCCGCATTTCTTACAACCCTGAAAGGTGCGCATTATACGGATAGAGGGGTGAAAAGCGTGTTGGTTTTGTAGCGGGGGATGTCGTGGCACGCGGTCCGCAGATCACCACACATCCAAATGTGGGAGCGAGCAAGCCCGCTCCCACAGGGGAATTGTAGTGTTTGAAGTATTCAGGTTTCAGTCTTCACTGATCGGCAGCGTGTAGTTCTTGAATTCAGTGTCCTCACGGAACCCGATCGACTCATAGGTCTTCTGAGCCACTTCATTGTCACTGCTGGTCGACACCCGCATCCGCACCGCATATGTCTCCTTGGCCATCTTCTTCGCCGTGCGCATCAGGTTATCCGCCACCAACTGGCGGCGCGCGTCTTCCGCCACGTAGATGTCATTAAGAATCCACACCCGCTTCAGCGACAGCGACGAATAGCTGGGGTACAGCTGGCAAAATCCAAGCAGCTTTTTATCGTCATCGTCCGCCAGGGCCAGGTAAATCACCGACTCCTTGCGGCGCAGGCGTTTTTCCAGAAAGGCCCGTGAGGAGTCCGGGAAGGGCAAGGCGCCATAAAACTCGCGGTATTTGACGAACAACGGGGTCAACAGGTCCAGGTGTTCCAGGGTCGCTTGAGTAATCCGCATGCCAGGCCTCAACTTCCAGATTGGGTATGACCACGCAAGCGGCCGTGACTCGATGCTGCCTAATGGCGTGAAAAAGCGCAATCGCCCATCAATCAGTCATCCGGTGAACTGAGCAGGAAATTGCCTTTCATCAGGTCCGGATCGTCGGATTCGATTGTCTGAACCTGCGCTTCGTCCTTGAGATTGACCCCCGACAACTGCCGACGACACGCCTCTCGCATCAGATACAGCAAGCGATGGGCCGCCATGCCGTAACTCAGTCCTTCCAGGCGTACGTTGGAGATGCAATTGCGATAGGCGTCAGTAAGGCCCACTTTGGGGTTGTAGGTGAAATACAGCCCCAGGCTGTCCGGCGAGCTGAGCCCTGGCCGTTCGCCAATCAGGATCACCACCATCCTGGCACCGAGCAATTGCCCGATTTCATCCGCCACCGCCACGCGGCCTTGCTCCACCAAAATGACGGGCGACAAAGACCAGCCTTCAGCGTGGGTTTGTTCCTCCATGCGTGTAAGAAACGCCAGGGTGTGTTTATGCACCGCCAGCGCCGATAAACCATCGGCTACCACCACCGCCAGGTCCACACCGCCGGGATTGGCCGAGGCATGGTCGCGCAGTGCCTGGGCCGACTCATCACTGAGGCGCCGCCCTAAATCCGGGCGTTGCAGGTAGCTGTGCCGGTCGGCAGCAGCGCTGTGCAGTAACAAACTATCGCGTCCGCGTTCTGCCAGTTGATTGCTCAGGCCCGCGTGGTCGAAGGGCAGGTGCACCGCGTCCCGCGCCTGGGCGTGAGCATATTGGAAGTCCAATTGCGCGCTGGTGGGGATGCTGGTGCCGGTTCGGCCCAGGGCAATACGCGCCGGCGTCAGGCGGCGCAGTTCCAGCCATGGGTTGTCAGGCAGGTCTAGTTGCACGGGCGGCTCCTTCATCCCAGTTGCGCCAAGGCTTGGCGAAACGCCGGTGGCAAGCTGTTGCCGAAGCGCACCTTGCCGTCGGCTTGCGTGAAGATGCCCATCTTCGCCAGCCACTGTTCAAACTCCGGCGCCGGTTTTAACCCCAGGGTCTGGCGGGCGTACAAGGCGTCGTGGAACGAGGTGGTCTGGTAGTTGAGCATGATGTCGTCGGAACCGGGGATGCCCATGATGAAGTTGATCCCGGCCACGCCCAGCAGGGTCAGCAGGGTGTCCATGTCATCCTGGTCGGCTTCGGCGTGGTTGGTGTAGCAGATATCGCAACCCATCGGCACGCCCAGCAGCTTGCCGCAGAAGTGGTCTTCCAGGCCCGCGCGAATGATTTGCTTGCCGTTGTACAGGTACTCGGGGCCGATAAAACCGACCACGGTGTTCACCAGGAACGGCTTGAAGTGCCGCGCCACTGCATAGGCGCGTGTTTCGCAGGTTTGTTGGTCGACGCCAAAGTGCGCGTTGGCCGACAAGGCACTGCCCTGGCCAGTTTCGAAATACATCAGGTTCTGGCCCAGCGTGCCGCGATTGAGGCTCAAACCCGCGTCGTAACCTTCCTGCAGCACACTCAAGCTGATGCCGAAACTGGCGTTGGCGGCCTCTGTGCCGGCAATCGACTGAAACACCAGGTCGAGCGGCACGCCACGGTTGATCGCTTCGATGGAGGTGGTGACGTGGGTCAGCACGCAGGCCTGGGTCGGGATCTCATAGCGCTGGATAATCGCGTCGAGCATTTCCAGCATGGCGCAGATCGAGGCGATGCTGTCGGTGGCCGGGTTGATGCCGATCATGGCGTCGCCGTTGCCGTAGAGCAGGCCATCAAGGATGCTCGCCGCGATACCTGCTGGTTCGTCCGTCGGATGGTTGGGTTGCAGCCGTGTGGATAGCCGCCCGCGCAGGCCCATGGTGCCGCGAAACTGCGTGACCACGCGGATCTTCTGCGCCACCAGCACCAGGTCCTGCACGCGCATGATCTTGGACACGGCGGCCGCCATTTCCGGTGTCAGCCCTGGCGCCAATGCGCGTAGGGATTGTTCATCGGCGGCGTCGCTGAGCAGCCAGTCGCGCAGGCCGCCGACGGTCAGGTGGCTGACCGCCGTAAACGCCTGTTTATCGTGGGTGTCGATAATCAGTCGGGTGACTTCGTCGCTTTCATACGGAATCAGCACTTCTTCCAGGAAGTGTTTCAGCGGGATATTCGCCAACGCCATCTGCGCGGCCACCCGTTCGCCGTCGTTCTGTGCCGCGACGCCGGCGAGAAAGTCCCCGGAACGTGCGGGACTGGCCTTGGCCATCACGTCCTTGAGGCTGTCGAAGCGGTAGGTTTGTGCACCTACCGCGTGGGAAAAGCTTGCCATACAGTGTCTCCTTGACGACGCGGGCTGCTGCCCGCGTCGAGGTTTACGGCATTTAGTGCAAGGCGGCCTCTGCGGCCTGGATCGCCGCGAATTCCTCTTCGGGCGTGCCTGCTACCAAGTGATGCCGGCTGTAGAAAGCAAAGTAAGCAATTAATACTCCATAGATGATCGCGGCGCCAATCACCACCCGTGGATCCACCAGAAAGCCCGCCACCACGGCCACGCAGGCCAGTACCAGTGCAACGCCTGACGTGAAGATGCCACCCGGCGTGCGGTACGGACGGTCCATTTTGGGGCGACGGATGCGCAGGGTGATGTGCGCGGCCATCATCAGCACGTAGGAAATCGTCGCGCCAAACACCGCCACCAGGATGAGCAAATCCCCCTGGCCGGTCAGCGACAAGCCAAAACCGATGATGCCAGGGATCACCAGTGCCAGCACCGGCGCCTTGCTTTTGTTGGTCTGGGACAGTTTGCGTGGCAGGTAACCAGCGCGGGACAAGGCGAAGATCTGCCGCGAATAGGCATAGATGATCGAGAAAAAGCTCGCGATCAGACCGGCCAGGCCAACCAGGTTGACGAAGCTGCCCATCCACGTGGAGCCGCCGTAGGCCAAGGCCAGCGCTTCAACCAGCGGGTTGCCGGACTTGATCAGCGCGTAAGTGCCGGCGCCGCCCGGTGCGATCACCAGGATCAGCAGGGCAAAACTGGTCAGCACCACAATGGCGCCGATCAGGCCGCGCGGCAGGTCGCGTTTCGGGTTTTTGGTTTCTTCGGCGGCCAGCGGCACGCCCTCGACCGCGAGGAAAAACCAGATGGCATAGGGAATTGCCGCCCACACACCCACATAGCCGAATGGCAGGAAGGTGCTGGCGCCTTTGGCTTCGGTTACCGGGACATCCAGCAGGTTGGCGACGTTGAAGTGCGGCACCATGGCCACCAGAAATACGCCCAGGGCAATCGCGGCGACGGCAGTAATTACAAACATCAGCTTCAGGGCTTCACCGACACCAAAGATGTGGATGCCGATAAAGATGATGTAGAACGCCAGGTAAATCATCCAACCGCCGATGCCGAATAGCGACTCGCAATACGCGCCGATAAATACCGCAATGGCGGCGGGGGCGATGGCGTATTCGATCAGGATCGCGGTGCCCGTGAGGAACCCGCCCCAAGGGCCAAAGGCGCTGCGGGCAAAGCCGTAGCCACCGCCGGCGGTAGGGATCATCGAAGACAGTTCGGCCAGGGAAAAGCACATGCACAGGTACATGGTGGCCATCAGCAAGGTGGCCAGGAACATCCCGCCCCAGCCACCCTGGGCCAGGCCGAAGTTCCAGCCGGCATAGTCGCCGGAGATGACATAGGCAACGCCGAGGCCGACCAGCAGCACCCAGCCGGCGGCGCCTTTTTTAAGTTCGCGTTGTTGGAAGTAGTCGGTGCCGACTTTTTCGAAGTCGACGGAGGATCCAGTGGGTTCGCTAGGCATAAGAAGTACCTTTCGTTGTTATTGTTTTTAACCCGGCCTCTTTGTGCCGAATGAGGTAGCCGCTACTTGCGAAGTTCAAGTGTGGGCGCTGGCAAGCCAGCTCCCACACTTGATCGCATTTCAAGTTGAGAGCGGGTCGCCTGCTAGAAGGCTAAGTTAGAAGAAGCCAAGTGGATTAATGTCGTAACTCACCAGCAGGTTTTTAGTCTGCTGATAATGATCCAACATCATCTTGTGCGTCTCACGCCCCACGCCGGACTTCTTGTAACCGCCGAACGCCGCATGCGCCGGGTACAGGTGGTAGCAGTTGGTCCACACGCGGCCCGCCTTGATCGCGCGGCCCATGCGGTAGGCGCGGTTGATGTCGCGGGTCCACACGCCGGCACCCAGGCCGAACTCGGTGTCGTTGGCAATCGCCAGGGCTTCGGC
The DNA here is from genome assembly GCF_963970975.1 of Pseudomonas sp. RA_15y_Pfl1_P11. Classification (NCBI taxonomy): domain Bacteria; kingdom Pseudomonadati; phylum Pseudomonadota; class Gammaproteobacteria; order Pseudomonadales; family Pseudomonadaceae; genus Pseudomonas; species Pseudomonas sp. RA_15y_Pfl1_P11. Next base: position 62,835 of record NZ_CAXAOY010000013.1, on the reverse strand, counting down.
TTCGTCCTTGAAGGTGGTGATGCTCACCACCGGCCCGAAGATTTCTTCCTGGAACACACGCATTTCGTTGGTGCCCTTGAGCAGGGTCGGCTGGATGTAATAACCGCCAGCCATATCACCTTCGAGCTTCTCGACTTTGCCGCCCGTCAGCAGTTGCGCGCCTTCGCCCTTGGCGATTTCCAGGTAGGACAGGATCTTGTCGAACTGCTGCTCGGACGCCTGGGCGCCGACCATGGTGTCAGTGTCGAGCGGGTCGCCGCGTTTGATCTGCTCGACTTTCTTCATGACCACTTTCATGAAGTCGTCGTAGATCGACTCTTCCACCAGCGCGCGGGATGGGCAGGTGCACACTTCGCCCTGGTTGAAGAACGCCAGCACCAGGCCTTCAGCGGCCTTTTCAATAAAGGAAGGCTCGGCTTTCATGATGTCGGCAAAGAAGATGTTCGGCGACTTGCCGCCCAGCTCAACAGTCGACGGAATGATGTTCTCCGCAGCGCATTTCATGATGTGGGAGCCCACAGGCGTAGAGCCAGTGAAGGCAATCTTGGCAATGCGTTTGCTGGTGGCCAGGGCTTCACCGGCTTCTTTACCGAAACCGTGCACCACGTTCAGCACGCCCGGTGGCAGCAGGTCGCCGATCAATTCCATCAGCACGCTGATGCCCAGCGGGGTTTGCTCGGCAGGCTTGAGCACCACGCAGTTGCCGGCGGCCAGGGCCGGGGCGAGTTTCCACGCGGCCATCAGCAGCGGGAAGTTCCACGGGATGATCTGGCCGACCACGCCCAGCGGCTCATGGAAGTGGTAGGACGCCGTGTGTTCGTTGATCTCGGCGCTGGAGCCTTCCTGGGCGCGGATGCAGCCGGCGAAGTAACGGAAGTGGTCGGCGGCCAGCGGGATGTCGGCGTTCAGGGTTTCACGCACGGCCTTGCCGTTGTCCCAGGTTTCGGTGATGGCCAGCAGTTCGAGGTTCTGTTCGATGCGGTCGGCGATTTTCAGCAGGACCAGCGAGCGGTCTTGGGCCGAGGTCTTGCCCCAGGCGTCGGCGGCAGCGTGGGCGGCGTCCAGTGCTCTATCGATGTCTTTGGCAGTGGAACGCGGGAATTCGGCGATAGGCTTGCCGTTGACCGGCGAGATGTTGGTGAAATAGTTGCCGTCGACCGGCGCAACAAATTCGCCACCGATGTAGTTGCCGTACTTGGCCTTGAATGAAACGACGGCGCCTTCAGTACCGGGGTGTGCATAACGCATGGTGGGTATCTCCTGGCTTTTATGTTTATTCGGAGTGCAGCGCAGCAAGCGCGTAATAAAGCGTAGAGCAAAGGTTGGGCCACCGCTTTGTACGCCAGGTAAATCAAGGGGTTGTGCATTATTGCAAGGCGTTGCTGTGGCAGGGCTGATACAGGTCATGTGACAGTTTGTGCCACAAGCGGTACAGCCTGTGACCGGTGGGTCGACCCGGGATTGCAATGCCTGGATGGCTGGGGGATGCTGGGCGTTCTCACGCAGGGAGAATAATAAGAAATGCAAAACGATCAATTCAGTCGCCATGCCCAACAGGTTCTGACCGTGGCGCATGGCCGCGACCCGTCCAGCGATCCTTCCATCGCTCGCTCCTGGCTGCGTTGCCTGGAGGACTACCACCTTGACCCTGCGCAAACCATTGCACCCACTGTGCTTGAACATGGTCGCTTGCTGGAAAGCCGCGAGCGCCTGCAGCAGGTGCTGCACATCGCCGGCAGCGAGATGAACAGCCTGCATCAGCAACTCTCCGGTGCCGGGCATGCGGTGTTATTGACTGACGCGCGCGGGGTGATCCTCAACTGCGTCACTGCGCCGTCCGAGCGCAAGATCTTCGAGCGCGCCGGGCTCTGGCTGGGCGCTGATTGGAGCGAAGCCTGCGAAGGCACCAACGGCATCGGCACCTGCCTGGTTGAGCGCCAGTCCCTGACCATTCATCGCGATGAGCATTTTCGTGGCCGTCACACGGGCCTGACCTGTTCGGCGAGCCCGGTGTTCGACCCCCACGGCGACCTGCTGGCCGTGCTGGATGTGTCGTCGGCGCGGGAAGCAGTGTCGCGCCAGAGCCAGTTCCACACCATGGCACTGGTGAACCTGTCGGCGAAGATGATCGAGAGTTGCTACTTCCTGCGTCACTTTGAACACCACTGGCTGCTGCGCTTCCACTTGCAGGCGGAGTCGGTAGGGTTGTTCAGCGAAGGCCTGCTGGCGTTCGATGGCGAGGGGCGGATTTGTGCGGTCAACCAGAGTGCACTGAACCTGTTGGGGCAACTGCGTGGCCATTTGCTTGGGCAGCCGGTGGAGGCGTTTTTCGAGTGCTCCCTGGATCAGTTGCTCGGTCGCGCCAGCGCGAATGCCACCGCCAGTTGGCCGTTGCGTACCCGTGATGGTCGGCATTTGTTCGCGGCGTTGCGTGGCCAGTCGCGCAGCGCGCCGGCGCCCGTTGCCAAACCTGGTGTGGTGGCGCGGCCGCACCTGCCCGGTATCTGCCTGGGCGACCCGGCGCTGCAACTGGGTTTCAGCAAGGCGCTGCGTGTGTTCGAGCGCGATGTGCCGTTACTGATCAATGGCGAAACCGGCTCCGGCAAAGAGGCCTTCGCCAAGGCTGTGCACCTGGCCAGCCAGCGTGCCGACAAGGCGTTTGTTGCGCTCAACTGCGCGGCGATTCCGGAGAGCCTGATTGAAAGCGAGCTGTTCGGCTATCGCGGCGGCAGCTTTACCGGCGCGCGCAAAGAGGGCATGCAAGGCAAGCTGCAGCAAGCCGACGGCGGCACGTTGTTCCTGGATGAAATCGGCGATATGCCTCTGGCGCTGCAAACCCGTCTATTAAGGGTGCTGGAGGATCGGCTGGTGGTGCCGCTCGGCGGTGAGCCCCAGGCGGTGAACGTCAGAATTATCAGCGCAACCCACCGCAATCTTCTGGAACGTGTGCAGGAAGGCAGTTTTCGCGAGGACTTGTACTACCGGCTCAATGGCCTGGAAGTTGGGTTGCCGCCTTTGCGCGAGCGCAGTGACAAATCCCAGTTGCTCGAATTTCTGCTGGCACAGGAAGCCAACGGTGAGGCCGTATCGCTCGACCCGGCGGCGCGTGGGGCGCTGTTGGCTTTCGCCTGGCCGGGAAACGTGCGCCAACTGCGCACGGTATTGCGCACGCTGGTGGCGTTGTGCGACGAGGGGCGTGTTGGCCTTGACGATTTGCCCGCGCAGATTCGCCAGCCCCGTCCCGTGGCAGCCGCGCAGGCCAAGCTTGTGGAATCGCCACTGGAAGACGCCGAACGCCTCGCACTGCTCACGGCGTTGCAGCAACAGCGCTGGCACATGACGCACACGGCAGAGCAGTTGGGCGTGAGCCGCAACACGCTGTATAGAAAGCTGCGCCGGCACGGCATCGCGCGTCACACCCTCAGCTAAAAGGTGCGATTTTCGCCCCTCTGCGCTAACCTGCCTCGATGTTTTACGAGGTCGACTATGCACATTCATATTCTCGGTATTTGCGGCACGTTCATGGGCTCGATGGCAGTACTGGCCAAAGAGCTGGGCCATCACGTGACAGGCTCCGATGCCAACGTTTACCCACCCATGAGCACGCAACTCGAGGCCCAGGGCATCGAGCTGACTCAAGGCTACGACCCGTCGCAATTCGACACGGTCCCGGACCTGGTGGTGATCGGCAACGCGATGTCCCGTGGCAACCCGGCGGTCGAATACGTACTCAATAAAGGTTTGCCCTATGTGTCTGGTCCGCAATGGCTGGCGGACCATGTGCTGCAAGGCCGTTGGGTGCTCGCGGTTGCCGGCACCCACGGCAAAACCACCACCAGCAGCATGCTGGCCTGGGTGCTGGAGCATGCGGGCATGAGCCCGGGGTTCCTGATCGGCGGCGTGCCGCAGAACTTCTCGGTGTCGGCGCGCCTGGGCGATACGCCGTTCTTCGTGATCGAGGCCGATGAATACGACAGTGCGTTCTTCGACAAACGCTCCAAGTTCGTTCACTACCGCCCGCGCACGGCGATCCTGAATAACCTGGAGTTCGATCACGCTGACATCTTTCCTGATCTGCCGGCCATCGAGCGTCAGTTCCACCATTTGGTGCGCACCATTGCGAGCGAAGGCCTAGTGATCCACCCAACCACCGAGCCGGCGCTGCAGCGTGTGATCGAGATGGGCTGCTGGACCCCGGTGCAAACCACCGGCGCGGGCGGGCAGTGGCAGGTCAAGCTGCTCAGCGAAGACGGTTCCCGATTTGAAGTGCTGTTCGAAGGCAAACCCCAGGGCATTGTCGATTGGGACATGACCGGCCAGCACAACGTCGCCAACGCCTTGGTTACCCTCGCTGCCGCGCGGCATGTGGGCGTGGTGCCTTCCATGGGCATTGCCGCGTTGAGTGCTTTCAAAAGCGTGAAGCGCCGTATGGAAAAAGTCGCCGACGTGAATGGGATTACCATCTACGACGACTTTGCCCACCACCCAACGGCCATTGCTACTACCTTGGACGGCCTGCGCAAGCGTGTCGGTGATGCGCCGATCATTGCGATTATCGAGCCGCGTTCCAACTCCATGAAGCTTGGCGCACACCGCGATGGCCTGCCGGAAAGCGTCAACGACGCCGACGAGGCCGTCTGGTACGCGCCGGCCAACCTTGGCTGGGACCTGCCGGCGATTGCCGCGCTGTGCACGGTGCCCTCAACCGTGTGTGACTCCATCGAAGGCATCATTGAGCACGTCAAGCAACAGGCCAAACCGGGCACGCATGTGGTGGTCATGAGCAACGGCGGCTTCGGTGGCCTGCACGGCAAGCTGGCCGAGGCGCTGAAATGAGCGGCCCAGAGCGCGTCACCCTGGCGATGACCGGTGCGTCCGGCGCGCCCTATGGTTTGCGCCTGCTGGACTGCCTGGTGCGCGAAGACCGTGAGGTGCACTTCCTGATCTCCAAGGCCGCGCAGTTGGTGCTGGCCACCGAGACCGATGTGGCGCTGCCGCCCAAGGTGCAGATGATGCAGGCCTTCCTCACTGAGTACACCGGTGCGGCGGCGGGGCAGATCAAGGTTTACGGTAAAGAGGACTGGATGTCGCCCGTGGCCTCCGGCTCCGGCGCGCCGGCGGCCATGGTGGTGGTGCCGTGTTCCACGGGCACCCTGTCGGCAATCGCCACGGGTGCCTGCAACAACTTGATCGAACGCGCAGCAGACGTGACGTTGAAGGAGCGCCGGCAGTTGATCCTGGTGCCCCGTGAAGCGCCGTATTCGAGCATTCACCTGGAGCACATGCTCAAGTTGTCGAACATGGGCGTGACGATTTTGCCGGCCTCGCCCGGTTTTTATCACCAGCCGCAGACCATCGATGACTTGGTGGATTTTGTGGTGGCGCGGATTCTCAACCTGCTGAATATCCCTCAGGACATGCTGCCGCGTTGGGGCGAGCATCATTTGAGCAGTGATGAATAAGGCGCTGCTGATCGTACTGGCGTTGCATCTGACGGGCTGCGCCACTGCGCGCACGCTGGATGCGGCAAAGCCAGGCGCGCCGGTGGTGTATGCCGGTACGCGCCTGGATCTGTATGCGATGAATGGGGGGTGTTGCGCCAAGGATAGGTTTGGTGCCGAGGCGCCGAGCTATCCCGGTGTGGATCTTCCGGCGAGTGCGTTGCTCGATACGCTGTTGTTGCCGCTGTCGGTGTTGACGGTACTTGGGGTTGGCTTCAACGCTACCGGTGGCCTCTAACCCTATCTGGAAGGCAGCACAAAACCAACGTGGGAGCGTCGAACCGCCGCTCCCACATTTGAATCTCTGCCAGATAATTAAATCGGTTTACTTGCCCAGCTTGCGCAACTCATCCGACTCCACCACCCGCACCCCATCCTGCTCTTCCAGGGCCAGGCGCCACATGGCGCGGGCCAGTTCGCACACTTCAATGCCGCGGTATTTCCCAGGAATCAATCGCGACAACGGCCCTGCCAACTGTTCGGCCAAGCGCGGCTCCAGCCTTTCCCCGAGTAACAGCGACGGTCGCACGATGGTCAGTTGTGGCCAATCCTGAGCCTTCAACGCTTCCTCCATTTCGCCTTTGACGCGGTTGTAGAAGATCGAGGACTTCGGGTCGGCGCCAATCGCGCTGACCACGATCAGGTGTCGCGCGCCCAGTTCCCGCGCACGTTTGGCGAAAGCCACCACCATGTCCAGGTCGACCGCGCGGAAGGCGTCTTCGGAGCCCGCCTGTTTGATGGTCGTGCCCAGGCAGCAAAAGGCGATATCCACCTGGCCGCTCAGTTTCGGCAGGAGCACCGCCGGGTCGCCCACCGGGTTTTCCAGGTGCGGGTGTTCGGCCAGTGGCTTGCGGCTGGGTGCCAGCACGCGGGTCACGGTGGGTTCGTTGAGCAGGCGGTCGAGCAGGTGTTCGCCGGCGAGGCCGGAGGCGCCAGCGAGCAAGATATGCTGCGGAGTCAGGTACATGGTGTTTCCCCCTCGTTACACGTTACAGCTTAGTTGCCTTTGGCTTCCTTGCTATTCATTGAGACGCTTTCGAGCGCCTTTCGTGCCTGCTGTTTGCGTAATAAGTGCCAATGGGCGATGACGCCCTTGGGGGTCCATATCTGCGGTTCGGAGGCTTCGAAGCTGTCCGCCTGCTCGCGCTCGGCCACATGCAGTTGCGCCAGCTTGAAGGCTTGCTGCAGGTCGTCGGTCTGGTTGAAGGCTTGGGCGAAGAGGGCGTCGCCGAAGTAGGTGAAGTCGGCTTCCTCGGAACAACCGAAGGACACACGGTCGGCCCGCGAGGCGGTCATGATCAGCGTGCGCTCATCTTTGAGTGCCGGGATGAAGCCGCCGGAATAGCAGGCGGAAATCACCACGATCTTGTCGCGGTTCTTCAACGGCGCCATCACGGCGGCCAGCTCATCGGCAGGCAGGTCCGCCAGTTCCATGCGCGGTTGGTCCAGCACCAGTTCGTGTTCGTGGGTGCCGTGGCTGGTCATGTAAATAAACACCAAGTCTTCCGGGCCGGTGCGTTCGGCCAGGGTTTGCACGGCGCGACGCAGGCTTTCGCGGGTGGCCAGGGGGCGGTCGGCGATGTGGTCGCGGTGATTGACCAGGCGAATCTGCCCGCGCGCGCCGAAACGCGTTGCGAGCAGGTTGCTGACGTAATCGGCCTCGCGCAGGAACACGCTCTGTTTGCCGTCACCGGCCACGGCGAGGGTGTACAGCTCCACGGCGGGGGTGGAGGCGGGCACTTCGGCGAGGGCGGTATCCAGCAGGCGGCCCTGGGCCAGCACGCCGATTTCCAGTGGGTCGGGCAATAATTTGCCGTCGGCATCACGCACACGCAGGCCATTGACCCACGTGCCGGCCTGTACGGTGCCATCGGTGAGGACGAGGGTGCCTTTGCCTTGGTAGCTGTCGCTGTCGAAGCCGCCGATATAGAAGCTGCCGTCGGTGAGGTTCAGGCGGCCTTCACCGGTAAAGCGCCAATCGCTGAACTGACCCACGTAGTGGCTACCATCGACGCCAATCAACTCGCCTTTGCCGCTGAGCGCGCCTTCCTTGAACTGGCCGATCCACACGTCGCCGTCGGCGTTCTCATAGCGGCCTTTGCCGTTGAGCTGGTTCTGTTTGAACTGGCCGACATAGATGTCGCCGTCGGCGCTGTTGAACGTGCCGTTGTCTTCCAGTTGGCCATCGACGAAATGGCCGCTGAACTGGTTGCCACTGTCATCGTTGCGCTGGCCTTCGCCATTCGGCTTGCCGTGGGCGAACTGGCCCTGGTACTGGCTGCCGTCGGCCAGTTCCAGGCGGCCGAGGCCGGAATACTGGTCGTTCTTGAATTCACCGCGATAGGTCATCTGCCCCTCTTTGAGGGTGCCTTCGCCGTTGCGTCGCCCGTTCTTGAAACCGCCCACATAGTGACTGCCCGCCGTGGTCAGGCTGCCCTGGCCGTCGAACAGGCCCTGTTTGAACTGACCTTTATAGACTTCGCCATTGCTGCCATGCCATTCGCCCTGGCCGTGCCATTGACCTTTGTCGAACTGGCCGGCGTACCAGCTGCCATTGGGGTAGTCCACACGGCCCTGGCCTTGCAGCAAGCCATTGACCACATCGCCCCGGTAACGGCCGCCGTCGGGCAGGCGCGCATCGGGCGGCAACAGCGATTCGCCGTCTCCGCAAGCGGTGAGCAACAGGGCAAGGGCAAGGGGAGCGAGGGGGCGCATAGCGGGATCCGGGTAATTGAGCGCCGAGTATGCCGCAGCCGCGAGTTTCATACATAAATTTACATACACAGTGGTGAGGTTTTACCCCTCACCACAGGCAAGGCTTACACGAAGCAGAGTGACAGCGACTCGGCAATGTAGGCGGGTTTTTCCTGGCCTTCGATTTCCAGGGTGGCGGTAGCCTTGAACAGCCATTGACCAGGCTTTTTCTCGGTGACGTCGGTCAGGGTCACGTTCAGCCGCACCTTGGAATCAACCTTTACCGGCTGGATAAAGCGCACGCTGTCCAGGCCATAGTTGACGGCCATCTTCAGGCCTTCAGGCATGATCAGGATGTCTTCCATCAGCTTGGGCATCAGCGACAACGACAGGAAGCCGTGGGCGATGGTGCTGCCGAACGGTGTTTGCGCGGCCTTGACCGGGTCGACGTGGATGAACTGATGATCGCCTGTGGCCTCTGCGAACAGGTTGATGCGCGCCTGGTCGATGGTGAGCCATTCGGAACGTCCCAGTTCCTTGCCGACATAATCGTTGAGCTGCGCTACGGGTATATAAGGCATTGCGTCTCTCCTTGGTTCATCGGTTTTTATCAGTGGGCGAACTTCAATGTAGATCATCATGGGCAACAGGTCGGGTCAACCCACCATGCTTTTGGCGAATGCCTGAGCATACGGCGGGCATGCTTATAATGCCGACACGTTTTGAGGGGGAGAAAACGGATGCTGTTACGCGGTCTGACATGGCTGGTGCTGTTTCAATTGATCGGCACGGCACTCAATCATTTGCTGCTGCCGGTGCTGCCGGGGCCGATCATCGGCCTGTTGCTGATGCTGGGTTACCTGGTGTGGCGCGGCGAAGTCGGCGAGCCCCTGAGCCTGGCGGCCAGCAGCCTGTTGCGTTACCTGCCGTTACTGTTGGTGCCGCCGGCGGTGGGGGTAATGGTGTACGCCAAGGACATTGCCGCTGATTTCTGGGCGATTGTCGGCGCGCTGGTGCTGTCGCTGGTGATCGCCATGGCGTTTGTCGGTGTGCTGATGCAACACATGGTCAAGCGCAAGGAGAAGGATCAATGACCTTCGACTGGCAGGGCGCGTGGACGGCGGTGATTCATCACCCTTTGTTCGGCATTGGTATCACCCTCGGTGCCTATCAACTGGTGTTGGCAGGGTTCGAGAAGACCCGTTGGGTGTTCCTGCAACCGGTGCTGGTCTCCATGCTGTTGGTGATCGGCGTGTTGCTCTCCTGTGGCCTGAGCTACGCCGAATACCGCAAGAGCACCGAGATCATGGGCATCCTGCTCGGCCCGGCGACGGTGGCGCTGGCCGTGCCGCTGTATTTGAACCTGCGACGGATTCGCCAATTGTTCTGGCCGATTTTTACTACGCTGGTGGTAGGCGGGGTGTTGGCCACCGGCCTGTGTGTGCTACTGGGCTGGTGGTTTGGCGCTGAGCACATGATGTTGATGACCATGGCGCCCAAGTCGGTGACCTCGCCGATTGCCATGCTGGTGGCCGAGCAGATCGGCGGCGTGGCAGCGTTGGCGGCGGTGTTTGTGCTGATCACCGGGGTGGTGGGGGCGATGGTCGGCCCGTCACTGCTTTCACGCTTGGGCGTGTACAGCCCCGAAGCGCGAGGCATGGCCCTGGGCATGACCGCCCACGCTGTCGGCACCTCGGTGGCCCTGCAGGAAAGCGAAGAGTGCGGCGCCTTTGCGGCGCTGGCCATGAGTCTGATGGGCGTAGCTACGGCGGTGCTGCTGCCGCTGGCTGTGTCGGTGATCGTTTAAATCGGGGTTAAGGAAACCTTTTATGAGTCTGGCGCTGTTCCCGCTAAATACCGTGCTGTTCCCTGGCTGCACCCTCGACCTGCAACTGTTCGAGGCGCGCTACCTGGACATGATCAGCCGCTGCATGAAAAAGGGCGAAAGCTTCGGCGTGGTGTGCATCCTCGACGGCAGGGAAGTGGGCATGGCCCCGGACGGCTACGCGCTGATCGGCTGTGAAGCGCTGATTCGCGACTTCAAACAACAGGACAACGGCCTGCTGGGGATTCGGGTCGAAGGCGGTCGCAGGTTCCGCGTGCGGGATGCGGGCGTGCAGAGGGACCAATTGCTGGTGGCCGACGTGCAATGGCTCGAAGAACTGCCTGACCAACCGCTGGAAGAAGAGGACGCCGACCTGCTGGCGCTGCTGCAGGCGTTGGCCGAGCACCCCATGGTTGCTTCGCTGGACATGGATGCGCACGCCGACGGACAGCAAGCCTTGGGCAATCAGTTGGCGTACCTGCTGCCCTTCACCGAAGCCGACAAGGTCGACCTGCTGCAACTCGACGACCCGCAGCAGCGCCTGGATGCGATCCAGATGCTGCTCGATGAATTGCAGGGGGAGCTGTTCACTTAATAGGCGTAGCGCAGCAGAGCATGCGGCGTGCCGGTGAGTGCGATGAAGCTCAGCACCGCAATCAGCGCCGGCAACAACAGCCACCAGGTTTTTTGTGACATGGCGGGCAGCGGGCTTCGGTACTGGCTGATGCCCAGGCTGAACGCACACACCGTCATCGCCAGCAGTGTGCCGGCCAGGATGTCCGTGGGCCAATGGGCGCCGAGGTAGACCCGCGACAGCGCGATAAATGCAGCCGGAATGCAGCCCAGCAGCATCCACGTCAGGCGCAGCCGTGTGGGTTGCCCGCGACCGGCCAGGATCGCCAGGGCCAGGAAAAACGCGAAAGCGCCGGACGCGTGGCCGCTGGGCATGCTGAAGCTGGTCAAAGGGTCTGTAAGGATTTCCGGCCGTCCGCGAGCGAAAAACAGCTTGGTCCCGGTGTTGATCACCGCAGCGCCCGCCAGCGTTACGCCGACAAACACCGCATGGCGCCATTGGCGTGCCAATAGCAGCAGGCCGGTGAACACGGCGCTGGCGAAAAACATCTTCTTGAATTCACCCAGTTGGGTGATGCGCACCATCACTTCATCCAACCAAGTGCTGCGATGTTCCTGCACCAGGGCGGTCAGGCCATGGTCGAAGTTGTCCAGAGCGTGGTAGCCGATAAACAGCGCGATCAACAGCACCAGGCTCGCGCAACCCATCCACAAGGTAGCGCGACGATGGCCGCGCAAGCTGCTGTTCACGCTCAGCCCGATCAGGACGGCCAGGCATCCTGCGACCACTGCGGCCTCGGGCCAGACCCCCTCGGGCAGAGGCAAGCGGAAGGCGGCGCCGGTCGCCCAGCCCGGCAGCAGATAGGCCACCGACCAGCCCGCTGCCGCCACGACGCTCACCACCGCAAAGCGCGGAAATGGCATGTCGCACATGCCCGCCACCATCGGCAGCATAGGGCGCAGCGGGCCGATGAAGCGTCCGACCAGGAGGCTGGCAATGCCGTACTTGTGGAAGTAGGTCTCAGCGCCGTTCATCCATTCAGGATGGTGACGCAAGCCGGGCAAACGCCTGATGTTCTGGTGGAAATGTCGACCCACAAAGTAGGAAGCCCCGTCACCGAGCAGACCGCCCAGAAAGCCCAGCAGCAAGGTTTCACTCAGGGACAGTGCGCCGCTGCCGGCGAGTGCGGCAATAGCAAACAACAATACCGTGCCAGGCACGATCAACCCGGCGATGGCCAAGCACTCCACGCAGGCGACGATAAACACCGCCACCGCCAGCCATTCGGGGTTGAGGGTCAACCAGCCGGTAATGCTATCGAGCCATTGGCCCATACAATCCACTCCATTTATTCGGCCACTGCCTTGCAAATTCATATCCGGACTCGCCGCACATCAACTGTGGGAGCGAGCAAGCCCGCTCCCACATGGAATCTGCCGCGCTGCAGATATCAATTTTCAGCAGCAACAGCGGCCTCTACTAATCAAATCAAAAAATAATCGCGCCCTTCGACCTGGCCACGGCGCAGCGGGTTCCGTGTGCAATAAGGCGCATAGCCAGCATCGACAAAGCGGTACATCAAGTGTTCATCCCGGCCGCTGGGAATGCCCAGGCGGGTGGTTTGGATGATCTGACTCGGCGCCTGGCCCACATCCTCAACGTAGAGCAATTGCTGATCGAAGCGCTTGGCATCCCACATCGGCACCTTCAACCTCAAGGCTTTGCACAGCAACGTCTGGCCTGCGCACAGCTTTTGAGCGGCACGCGGGCTGCCATCGGCATTTGGATTGTTCAACAGCATCTGCGCCAGGCTTTCGGGGCCGGACAACGCGTCGACCCACGGATACGCCGATTTGATCAACACGGCATTACCCGGCCCATGAGCGCTGAAGTTCAGGGAATCGCCACCACGGGCGTAGTACATGTAGATATGACCGCCATCCAGAAACAAAGCCTTACGCTTTTCTGTGTAGCCCAATGAAGCGTGACTGCCTTTTTCGGCCACGTAATAGGCTTCGGTTTCAATAATTCGTGCAGAAAGCCAGGTTTCGCCGACGCGATGGCGGATGACTTTTCCGAGTAATGCTTGCGCAAGCGTTTGCGCATCGCGGTCGAAGAAGCTGTCGGGCAGGGCGCTGGCGGGGAGCAGGGGCGATGAGCTGGGCATGGCAGTCAGGGTGAATACGGCTAAATGTGACGGAATCATAACAACTCCCACCTTAATTACCGCTGAACCCCAGATTTTTACAGTTCATTTCGACCATCCGCCCCTCACCGCTGTCAGTCGGGCGGCGTCACAGCTATAATCTGCCGCTTTCCTCCATGCCAAGACTCCCTGACCATGACTGAGTCCGTTCTTGACTACATGACCCGCCTGGGTCGCGCTGCCCGTCAGGCCTCGCGGTTGATCGCCCGTGCGAGCACTGCGCAGAAGAACCGTGCCCTGTTGGCTGCCGCTGACGCTCTGGATGCTTCGCGCTCCGAGCTCGCCACTGCCAACGAACTGGACCTGGCCAACGGCCGCGCCAATGGCCTGGAGCCGGCCCTGCTGGACCGCCTGGCGCTGACCCCGGCACGTATCGACGACATGATCGAAGGTTTGCGTCAGGTGGCCAAGCTGCCTGACCCCATCGGCGAAATCCGCGACATGCGTTACCTGCCGTCCGGCATCCAGGTCGGCAAGATGCGCGTGCCGCTGGGCGTGATCGGCATCATTTATGAGTCGCGTCCGAACGTTACCATTGACGCGGCGAGCCTGTGCCTCAAGTCCGGCAACGCCACCATCCTGCGTGGCGGTTCCGAGGCGATCAATTCGAACCGCGCCATTGCAGCGTGTATTCAGCAGGGCCTAGCCGTGGCCGAATTGCCCGCCGAAGTGGTGCAGGTGGTGGAAACCACCGACCGCGCCGCCGTAGGTGCGCTGATCACCATGCCGGAATTTGTCGACGTGATCGTGCCACGTGGCGGCAAGAGCCTGATCGAGCGCGTCAGCCGCGATGCCAAGGTGCCAGTCATCAAGCACTTGGACGGCGTGTGTCACGTATACATCGACATCGCTGCCGACATCGACAAGGCGATCCGCATCGCCGACAACGCCAAGACTCACCGCTACGCCCCGTGCAACACCATGGAAACCCTGCTGGTGCACGTCGGCATTGCCGATCGCGTGCTGCCGCCGCTGGCTGCCATCTACCGCGACAAGGGCGTGGAGCTGCGTGGTTGTGTGCGCACCCGCGCGCTGCTCGGCGCGGACGTGATCGAAGCGACCGAGCAAGACTGGTACACCGAATACACGGCGCCGATCCTGTCGATCCGCATCGTCGACGACCTGGATGAGGCCATCGAGCACATCAACACCTATGGCTCCAAGCACACCGACGCCATTGTTTCCGAGCATTTCAGCGATGCCCGGCGTTTCCTCAACGAAGTGGATTCCGCTTCGGTGATCGTCAACGCCTCGACGCGTTTTGCCGATGGTTTCGAGTATGGCCTGGGGGCGGAGATCGGCATTTCCACCGACAAGCTCCACGCACGCGGCCCGGTTGGCTTGGAAGGCCTGACCAGCGAGAAGTACGTGGTGTTCGGCGACGGTCATGTGCGCACTTGATGGCTAAACGCATCGGGCTGCTCGGCGGTACCTTCGACCCCGTGCACATCGGCCACTTGCGCAGTGCCCTGGAAGTCGCGGATGCCCTTGCGCTGGACGAGCTGCGGGTGATGCCCAACGCCCGGCCTCCGCATCGCGATACGCCGCAGGTGTCGCCGCAGCAGCGCCTTGAAATGGTGCGCCTGGCCGTGGAAGGTATCTCGCCGCTGGTGGTGGACGACCATGAGCTCAAGCGCGATAAACCGTCCTACACTGTTGACACCCTGGAGCTGATGCGCGCTGAACTGGCCGCAGATGACCAGTTGTTTCTGCTTTTGGGCTGGGACGCATTTTGCGGCCTGCCCTCTTGGCATCGCTGGGAGGAACTCCTTCAGCATTGCCACATCCTGGTTTTGCAACGCCCGGATGCCGACAGCGAACCGCCGGATGCCTTGCGCAACCTGCTGGCCGCGCGGTCGGTAAGTGACCCCTTGGCCCTGACCGGGCCGAACGGGAATATTGCATTCGTCTGGCAGACCCCGCTTGCGGTGTCCGCCACCCAGATCCGTCAACTGCTGGCCAGCGGGAAGTCGGTACGTTTCCTGGTGCCTGACGCGGTCCTGGCCTACATCGATGCGCACGGGCTTTACCGTGCGTCGAACTGAAAAGGCGCGCTTGAGCGTACGCACAGTCGTACAGCGAGCGCCCGTACATACGAGCAAAACGAGTTTTATATGACGAACAAAGACGTAAGCAAAGTTAAGCGCAAAGGCACCTTCAAAAGCGCCCCGCTGCCGGTAGAAGCCCACGTTGGCCCTGAGCTGGCTGGCGAAGAGCTGGTAAAAGTCGCCGTAGCGGCCCTGGAAGACGTTAAGGCCCAGGACATCCAAGTGCTGGACGTGCGCGACAAGCAGAGCATCACCGACTACATGATCATCGCCACCGGTACCTCCAACCGCCAGATCGGCGCGATGCTGGACAAGGTTCGCGAAGCCGTCAAAGCCCAAGGCGTCAAGCCGCTGGGTGAAGAAGGCAAGGGCGACAGCGACTGGGTGCTGTTGGACATGGACGACGTGATCGTGCACATGATGACCTCCAACGCTCGCCAGTTCTACGACCTGGAGCGTCTGTGGAAAGGCGCCGAGCAGAGCCGTGCCGCCGATGGCAAGCACCACAGCCCGGAAGTGGGCCACGCGCACTTCGACAAGCTGAACAAAGACCAGGAATAAGGAACGGCTGTGCGCCTGCGTCTGATCGCTGTCGGTTCACGCATGCCCAAGTGGGTGGAAGAAGGCTGGCACGAGTATGCCAAGCGTCTGCCCGCTGAGCTGTCGCTTGAACTGGTGGAAATACCGCTGAATACCCGGGGCAAGAATGCCGATGTGGCGCGCTTTATCCGTCAGGAAGGCGAAGCCATGTTGGCCAAGGTCGGCCCCAACGAGCGCATCGTCACTCTCGAAGTGCACGGCAAACCCTGGAGCACCGAGCAATTGGCGGTGGAACTGGACCGCTGGCGCCTGGATTCGCGTACGGTCAACTTCATGGTGGGCGGCCCCGAAGGGCTGGCGCCGGAAGTCTGTGCGCGGGCGGACCAGCGTTGGTCGTTGTCAGCGTTGACGCTGCCGCACCCGTTGGTACGGATTCTGATCGGTGAGCAGCTGTATCGCGCCTGGACAGTTCTGTCCGGGCACCCTTATCACAAATAATCTGCGCCTCTTTCGATGACCCAGCCGATCCGCATCAAGGACCACGAGAAAGACGCACGTCTCGTACGCGCTCGGGTCGTGTTCGGCGCTTTTATGGTGGTTGGGCTAATCGGGGTGCTGATTGCGCGCCTGTATTTCCTGCAGGTGATCCAGTACGACTATCACTCCACGCTGTCGGAAAACAACCGGGTGCATGTGCAGCCGATTCCGCCGACCCGTGGGCTGATTTTCGACCGCAATGGCGTGGTGGTCGCGGATAACCGGCCCAGCTTCAGCCTGAGCATGACCCGCGAACGTTCCGGTGATTGGCAGCAGATCCTTGATGTGATCGTCGAGGTGCTGCAGTTGACCCCAGAAGACCGCGTGATCTTCGAAAAGCGCATGAAGCAGGGGCGCAGGCCATTCGAGCCGGTGCCGATCCTGTTTGAGCTGACCGAAGAGCAGATCGCCCGGATCGCGGTGAACCAGTTCCGTCTGCCGGGTGTGGAAGTGGTGGCGCAGTTGGTGCGGCACTACCCGCATGGGCCGCACTTTGCGCACTCTGTCGGCTACATGGGGCGAATCAACGAGAAAGAGCTGAAAAGCCTCGACCCGGTCAATTACAGCGGCACCCACCATATCGGCAAGACTGGCATCGAGCGTTTCTACGAGCCAGAACTGCACGGCCAGGTGGGTTACGAAGAAGTCGAGACCAACGCTCGCGGCCGTGTGCTTCGGGTACTCAAACGCACCGATCCGGTGCCGGGCAAGGACATCGTCCTGAGCCTGGATATCAAGTTGCAGGAAGCCGCCGAGATGGCCCTGGGCGGTCGGCGTGGCGCGGTGGTCGCGCTGGACCCGAAGACCGGTGAAGTGCTGGCGATGGTCAGCCAACCAAGCTTCGACCCCAACCTGTTTGTGACCGGCATCAGCTTCAAGGCTTACGCCGAGTTGCGCGATTCCATTGACCGGCCGCTGTTCAACCGCGTATTGCGCGGCCTGTACCCGCCGGGTTCGACGATCAAGCCGGCGGTGGCGATTGCGGGTCTGGACGCGGGCGTGATCACGGCCTCCAGCCGAGTCTATGACCCTGGCTACTACATGCTGCCCAACTACGATCACAAATACCGTAACTGGAACCGCACCGGTGACGGCTATGTCGACTTGGACACCGCGATCATGCGCTCCAACGACACCTATTTTTACGACCTGGCCCACAAGCTGGGGATTGATCGCCTATCCACCTATATGCGCAAGTTCGGCCTCGGTCAAAAAGTCTCCCTGGATATGTTCGAAGAGTCCCCAGGCTTGATGCCGTCGCGCGAATGGAAGCGCGCGACCCGCCGCCAGGCGTGGTTCCCGGGCGAGACGCTGATCCTCGGCATCGGCCAGGGCTACATGCAGGCCACACCGCTGCAGTTGGCCCAGGCCACGGCGCTGGTGGCCAACAAAGGCATCTGGAACCGTCCGCACCTGGCCCGGACCATCGAAGGCGAAAAACCGGTGGATGACAACCCGATCCCCGACATTGTGCTGCGTGACCCGTCGGACTGGACCAAGGTCAACCATGGCATGCAGCAAGTGATGCACGGTGCCCGCGGTACAGCGCGCAAAGCGGCGATTGGCGCGCAATACCGTATTGCCGGCAAGAGCGGTACCGCGCAAGTAGTGGCGATCAAGCAAGGCGAGAAATATGACCGCTCCAAGGTTCAGGAGCGCCACCGTGACCACGCCTTGTTTGTCGGCTTCGCGCCGGCCGACGATCCGAAAATTGTGGTGGCGGTGATGGTCGAAAACGGCGAATCCGGCTCCGGCGTCGCGGCCCCGGTGGTGCGCCAGATCATGGACGCCTGGCTGTTGGCCGACGACGGCAGGCTCAAGCCCGAATATGGCGGCCCCCCGTCAAGCACCGAGGTTACGGCCCATGAAGAGTAAATTTGACCGCATCCTCTCCAGCGAGGACGTGATGCGTCGTCGTGCGACGTTTCTGCAACGCATTCACATTGATGGCCCGTTGCTGATCCTGTTGCTGACATTGGCAGCGGGCAGCCTGTTCGTCCTGTACTCGGCCAGCGGCAAGAACTGGGACCTGCTGATCAAGCAAGCGTCGTCGTTCGGCCTGGGCCTGTTGTCGATGGTCGTGATCGCCCAGCTTGAGCCACGGTTCATGGCGCGTTGGGTGCCGCTGGGCTACGTCGTCGGGGTGTTGCTGCTGGTGGTCGTGGACGTGATGGGCCACAACGCCATGGGCGCGACGCGCTGGATCAACATTCCGGGGGTGATTCGCTTCCAGCCGTCGGAATTCATGAAGATTCTGATGCCGGCAACCATCGCCTGGTACTTGTCCAAGCGCACCTTGCCGCCGCAGCTCAAACATGTGGGGATCAGCCTGATCCTGATTGGCGTGCCGTTTGTGCTGATCGTGCGCCAGCCCGACCTCGGCACCTCGCTGCTGATCCTGGCGGGCGGTGCCTTTGTGCTGTTCATGGGCGGTTTGCGCTGGCGCTGGATCCTCAGCGTGCTGGCTGCCGCCGTGCCCGTGGCCGTGGCCATGTGGTTCTTCTTTATGCATGACTACCAGAAGCAGCGAATCCTGACCTTCCTCGACCCTGAAAGCGACCCGCTCGGCACCGGCTGGAACATCATCCAGTCGAAGGCCGCCATCGGTTCCGGCGGCGTATTTGGTAAGGGGTGGTTGCTGGGCACCCAATCGCACTTGGACTTTTTGCCCGAGAGCCACACCGACTTCATTATTGCGGTACTGGGCGAAGAGTTTGGCCTGGTGGGCATTTGCGCGTTGCTCCTGATCTATTTGCTGTTGATTGGTCGCGGCCTGGTGATCACCGCGCAGGCGCAGACGTTGTTCGGAAAATTGCTGGCCGGCGCACTGACCATGACTTTTTTTGTTTACGTTTTCGTCAACATCGGTATGGTCAGTGGCCTGTTGCCGGTTGTTGGGGTGCCGTTGCCGTTCATTAGCTACGGCGGAACTTCGCTGGTGACATTGATGTCAGCGTTTGGGGTTTTGATGTCGATTCATACGCATCGCAAATGGATCGCACAGGTTTGAATAAGGTGAAGATGTCAATGCAAGTAATGCGCGGCTGGGCGACTCGGCATGCGTCCTGGATGGGTCTGATTGGGCTGCTGGGCGCAACGCAAGAGGCGCGGGCCGGTGACTACGATGGTTCACCCCAGGTCGCCGAGTTTGTCGGTGAAATGACCCGCGACTATGGTTTCGCCGGTGAGCAACTGATGGGCGTGTTCCGCGAAGCCCAGAAAAAACAGTCGATCCTCGACGCCATTTCTCGCCCTGCCGAACGCGTGAAGCAGTGGAAGGAGTATCGCCCGATGTTCCTCACCGACGCCCGCGTGGCGCGGGGTGTGGACTTCTGGCGTCAGCATGAGGCAGTACTGGCCCGCGCCGAGCAGGAATACGGTGTGCCAGCTCAGGTCATTGTCGCGATCATTGGCATCGAAACCTTTTACGGGCGCAATACCGGCAGTTACCGGGTGATCGACGCCTTGTCGACCCTGGGCTTCGATTACCCGCCGCGCGCCGACTTCTTCCGCAAGGAGCTGCGCGAATTCCTGCTGCTGGCTCGCGAAGAGCAGGCCGACCCGCTGAGCCTCAAGGGTTCCTACGCGGGTGCGATGGGCTTGCCGCAGTTCATGCCGAGCAGCTTCCGCGCCTATGCCGTTGACTTTGACGGTGATGGGCATATCAATATCTGGAGCAATCCGGACGATGCCATCGGCAGTGTGGCCAGCTACTTCAAGCGTCATGGCTGGGTCGGCGGCGAACCGGTGGTGATCCGCGCCGATGTCACGGGGGATCGCGCCGACGAAGGCCTGACCCAAGGCATAGAGCCGGCCAAGACGGTCGGGGAGTTGCGGGCGCTGGGCTGGTCGAGTCAGAATGCGCTGCCTGATGATCTGCCGGTGACGGCGTTCCGTCTTGAAGGCGAAAATGGCCCTGAATACTGGATGGGCCTGAAGAATTTCTACGCAATCACGCGTTATAACCGCAGTGTGATGTACGCCATGGCCGTGCATCAGCTGTCAGACATGCTGGTCCAAGCACGGGGCAACAAGTAATGCGGGCATCGCCGTTCAATAAACCGCTCAAGCTGGTGGCGTTCGCCGCGTTGTCCCTGCTGGTCGTCAGTTGTTCCACCAGTCGTGGTCCGGCGCAGAAGGCCGGGGGCACGGTTGTCCGTGCCCAGCCGGGCCTGGACATCAACCGCGCGCACAAAGATGGCGCGCCGTGGTGGGACGTCGACGTGTCGAAGATCCCGGACGCCACGCCGACCCTGCACACCGGCCCGTATAAGGCGAACCCTTATACCGTGCTGGGCAAAAGCTACTTCCCCCTGCAGGAATCCAAGACGTACGTCCAATCGGGTACAGCGTCCTGGTATGGCACCAAATTCCATGGCCAGAACACCGCCAACGGCGAAGTGTATGACCTGTACGGCATGAGCGCGGCCCACAAGACCCTGCCGCTGCCCAGCTACGTACGCGTGACCAACCTGGACAACAACCGCACGGTGATCCTGCGAGTCAACGACCGCGGGCCGTTCTATTCGGACCGCATCATCGACTTGTCGTACGCTGCCGCGAAGAAACTCGGTTATGCCGAAACCGGTACTGCGCGCGTGAAGGTTGAAGGTATCGACCCGGCGCAATATTGGGCCCAGCGCGGCAAGCCAGCGCCGCTGATGCTCAATGAGCCGCAAACCCAGCAGCCGCAAGTGACCGCCTCAACGGGCAAGGTCGAGCAGTGGACGCCTCCGCCGCAGCAGCATGCTCCGGACACCGTCGTCGTACCCAGGGCTGCACCAGGCGCTGCCGTCGCGGGCGGGCAATACCTGCAGGTCGGCGCTTTCGCCAACCCGGATGCGGCAGAACTGTTAAGGTCCAAGCTGAGCGGGATGGTCAACGCGCCGGTTTTTATCAGCTCCATCGTGCGTAACCAGCAGACCCTGCATCGCGTGCGGATGGGGCCGATAGGCTCGCCGAGCGAAGTCGCGCAAGTGCAGAACAGCGTGCGCATGGCCAACCTGGGGCAACCCAGCGTGGTTACCGCCGAATAACAGAGAATTGATGGTTCTGGCTCGTGCGCGGGTCAGAGCTGTGGTTGTTGGCTCGTTTGACAATAAAAACCCAGGGGCAAGGGGTGAGCGGGCAACCGAATACGCGACAGTCTGGCAACGGGCTGCCTGAATGAGTTTTGCCCGCGAGGGCAAGTTTCCATAAGCAATTTCGAGAGACGGATGAACATCACCACCTTAGCCAAACGCACGTGCCTGCTTCTTTCGCTGATCATCACCCCGGCCGCCTGGGCCGTTGAAATGGTGCCGGCTTCCCCGCAACTGGCCGCCAAGTCCTGGGTTCTCATGGATGCTGCCAGTGGCAACGTGCTGGTCGAGAGCAACGGTGACCAGCGCCTGCCACCGGCCAGCCTGACCAAACTGATGACCGCCTACATCGCGACCCTGGAAATCCGTCGCGGCCAGATCGGCGAGAACGATCCGGTGACCGTCAGCGAAAACGCCTGGCGTACCGGCGGCTCGCGGATGTTCATCAAGGTCGGTTCGCAGGTGACTGTAAGCGACCTGCTGCACGGCATCATCATCCAGTCCGGTAACGACGCCAGCGTCGCCCTGGCCGAGCACATCGCCGGCAGCGAAGACGCGTTCGCCGACATGATGAACAAGACGGCGACTGACCTGGGCATGACCAACAGCCACTTCATGAACCCGACCGGTCTGCCGAACCCAGAGCACTACTCGTCGGCTCACGACATGGCAATCCTGGCGCGCGCGATCATTCGTATCGACCCGGTGCACTACGCGATCTACTCCCAGAAAGAGTTCTACTGGAACAACATCAAGCAACCTAACCGCAACCTGCTGCTGTGGCGCGACAAGACCGTTGATGGTCTGAAAACCGGCCACACCGAAGAAGCCGGCTACTGCATGGTGTCGTCCGCTGTACGTGACGGCCAACGCCTGATCGCCGTGGTCTTCGGCACCAACAGCGAGCAGGCCCGTGCGGCCGAAACGCAAAAACTGCTGACCTACGGTTTCCGCTTCTTCGAAACCCAGACCTTCTACCAGAAGGGTGCTGAACTGGCGACCGCGCCGGTTTGGAAGGGCGCTACCTCCCAAGTCAAGGCCGGCCTGGCTGAAGACCTGACCCTGACCATGCCTAAAGGCCAGCTGAAAAAGCTCGCTGCCAGCATGACCATGAACCCGCAATTGGTTGCGCCAATCGCCAAGGGCGATGTGATCGGTAAAGTCGAAGTGAAGCTGGACGACAAGGTGGTGCACAGCGCCGACCTGATCGCCCTGGATGCCGTCGACGAGGGTGGTATCTTCCGCCGCGTGTGGGATAGCATCCGTCTATTCTTCTACGGCTTGTTCAACTGATAGTGTGCATCTGCAAAGCCCCGCGTTGATCCGACGCGGGGCTTTGTTGTCGCCAAGGCTTACGCTTACGAGGCCGTTACGCCATGACCGATACCGAAGTAAAGGCGCCAAAGATCGAATTCCCGGTGGTGGACTATCCCATCAAGATCATCAGCGACACCGGCGTAGGCCGCAAAGACTTGATCCTTGAGATCGTGCGCAAGCACGCCACGATCAATGATGAGCGTGTGGACGAGCGATCCAGCTCCACAGGCAAATACACCACGATCCAGTTGCACATCGTTGCGACGGGGCAAGACCAGCTCTACGACATCAACAGTGAACTGCGGGCCACTGGCTTCGTGCACATGGTGTTGTGATGTCACAGGTCCTGGGCTTTCGCGAGCTCGGCCGGATGGACTACGCGCCCGTCTGGCACGCCATGCAGCGGTTCACTAACGAGCGCGGCACGTCGGCCCCCGATGAAATCTGGCTGGTGGAACATCCGCCGGTATTTACCCAGGGCCAGGCCGGCAAGGCCGAGCACTTGCTTCTGCCGGGGGATATTCCGGTGGTGCAGGTCGACCGAGGTGGCCAAGTGACTTACCATGGGCCCGGTCAGCTTGTCGCTTATCTGTTGCTGGATGTGCGCAAGCTAGGGTTCGGCGTGCGCGACCTCGTCAGCCGCATGGAGGCTTGCCTGATCGAGCTGTTGGCCAGTTACGGCGTGACCGCCGCGGCCAAGCCGGATGCGCCGGGTGTTTATGTGGACGGCGCGAAAATCGCCTCCCTGGGGCTGCGGATTCGCCACGGCTGTTCCTTCCATGGCTTGGCCTTGAACGTGGACATGGACCTGGCCCCGTTCCGGCGGATCAACCCATGTGGCTATGCCGGGTTGGCGATGACGCAACTGAGTGATCACGCCACACCGATTAAATTTGCCGAGGTAAGTGCCCGGCTGCGTGAGCAGCTCGTCAAACACCTCGACTATGCTGAGCAGACGACCCTCACGGGCGGAATCGACTGATTATGACTACTGATGCAGTGCAAACCATGATCCCGACGGTGGACGTTACCGACCGTGCGGCCCCGGCCCCGCGTGCCAAGGTGGAAGCCGGCGTCAAGCTGCGCGGCGCCGAGAAGGTTGCACGCATTCCGGTGAAGATCATTCCGACCACCGAACTGCCGAAGAAGCCTGACTGGATCCGCGTGCGCATCCCGGTTTCGCCGGAAGTCGACCGTATCAAGGCCCTGCTGCGCAAACACAAGCTGCACAGCGTGTGCGAAGAAGCGTCCTGCCCAAACCTAGGCGAGTGCTTCTCCGGCGGCACCGCCACCTTCATGATTATGGGTGACATCTGCACCCGTCGTTGCCCGTTCTGCGACGTGGGCCACGGCCGTCCGAAGCCACTGGACGTCAACGAGCCGGAAAGCCTGGCCATCGCCATTGCCGACCTTAAGCTCAAGTACGTGGTGATCACCTCGGTTGACCGCGACGACCTGCGTGACGGCGGTGCCCAGCACTTTGCCGACTGCATCCGCGAAATCCGCAAGTTGTCGCCGAACGTCATGCTCGAAACCCTGGTGCCGGACTACCGTGGCCGTATGGACGTGGCGCTGGAAATCACCGCTGCCGAGCCGCCGGATGTGTTCAACCACAACCTGGAAACCGTGCCACGCTTGTACAAGGCCGCGCGCCCGGGTTCGGACTACCAGTGGTCGCTGACCCTGCTGCAGAAATTCAAGCAAATGATGCCGCACATTCCGACCAAATCCGGCCTGATGCTGGGCCTGGGCGAGACCGACGAAGAAGTGATCGAAGTCATGCAGCGCATGCGCGAACACGATATCGACATGCTGACACTGGGCCAGTACCTGCAACCGTCCCGCAGCCACTTGCCGGTGCAGCGTTTCGTGCACCCGGACACCTTCGCCTGGTTCGCCGAGGAAGGTTACAAGATGGGCTTCAAGAACGTTGCGTCGGGGCCGTTGGTGCGTTCGTCATACCATGCGGACGAACAGGCCAAGCTGGTCAAGGCTAGCCTGGTGTCGTAATACAGATTTGGCCAACACCGCTGATCCAATGTGGGAGCGGGCGTGCTCGCGAAGGCGGTGTTTTTCAGTCACCTGATTTATTGACTGACACTGCGCCTTCGCGAGCAAGCCCGCTCCCACATTTCGTTCCGCGTCTGCCAAGGAGAGTTGTGGATGAGCATTGCCGTACCTGCCTTGCGAGCCGAAGGCACCATCGCCCTGATCGCTCCCGCCGGCCCCGCCACGCTGGACTTCGAAAAGGCCGACCAATGGATGCGCGCCCACGGTTACGACCTGCGAATCTTCCCTGGCGTCTATGAGCGCGACGGCTACCTGGCCGGCAGCGATAAAGTCCGCCTCAACGACCTCCATAAAGCCTTTGCCGACCCTGAAATCGACGCCATCTTCTGCCTGCGCGGCGGCTACGGCACGCCGCGTCTGCTTGATAGCCTGGATTTCGACCTGCTACGCGCCCATCCCAAGCCGTTCGTAGGTTATAGCGACATCACCGCTCTGCACCTAGCGATCAGCCGATATGCCGGCTTCGTGACCTTCCACGGGCCGATGCTCAATGCCGATCTGCTGGGCGATAAGCAACAACCCACCGAAGCCTCGCTGTTCAGTCTGCTGCGCGGCCAACTGAGTGCTGGTAGCCAGTTGATACACCCGGTGGCTTACCCGCTGACTACGATTGAACCGGGCGTCGCCTGCGGGCGTTTGCTGGGCGGCAATCTGTCGATGATCGCGGCTGTCATGGGCACGCCCTACGAGATGGATGCTGAGGGCATCATCCTGTTTATCGAAGACGTCAACGAGCCCCTCTACCGCATCGACCGTCTGCTCACGCACCTGCGCCTGGCAGGCAAGCTGGCCCAGGTTGCGGGTGTGCTGGTGGGGGATGTGGCGGGTGTGGACAAGGATGCGTTGGAGCGGCTGCTCAAGCAGACCTTTGAACCGCTGTGCATTCCGGTATTGTCCGGCTGGCGCAGTGGGCATTGTGATCCGAACCTGACGTTGCCGATGGGCGCGTTGGTTAGGTTGGAGGCGGGGGAACAGCGGGTGGTGTTGGAGCAGGATGTGGTCTTCAAGGACTGAGTTTGATATCGCCTGCCAGGCAGTCATCGCAGGCGAGCCAGCTCCCTCAGGGAAATGCATTCCAACTGTTGGGGCTGGCTTGCCTGCGATGGCGGTAGTCGCCTACAAGGGTCTACCTGTTCTGCAACGATTCCAGCAGCTTCACCGTCGGATACCCATCCGCCGGCCAGCGCAGCGCTTGCTGCGCCGCACGAATCGCCTTGCGCGTATTGGCGCCGATGATCCCGTCCGGGTTCCCCGCGTCATAGCCGTTGGCACTCAGCGCTGTCTGCAAGTCGATACGCTGGGAGCGACTCAGCGGCAGCTCATCCTTCGGCCAGTCACCACGAATTACACCACCGCCACCGAACCTTTCCGACAACAGGCCAACCGCCAGCGCGTAGGACGACGAGTTGTTGTACCTGAGGATTGCGCGGAAGTTATCCAGCACCAGGAACGCCGGGCCACGGTAGCCCGCCGGCAACAGCAGGGCGGCTGACAGCTGGTCGGCGTTGGGCGGCATGGTGGCGCCCGGTGGCAGTTGGATACCAAGTTTCAGCCATTCGGCGACTGTCTTGCGAATGCCGCCATCGGCCAGGGCGTAATCGAAGTTCGCCGGCAGTTGTTTCACCTCGAAGCCCCATGGCTGGCCTTTCTGCCAGCCGGAGCTTTGCAGGTAGTGCGCGGTGGAGGCGAGCGCGTCCGCTGGGCTGTTCCAGATGTCGCGGCGACCGTCGCCATCGAAGTCGACGGCATGGGTGTTGTAGGTGGTCGGGATAAATTGGGTCTGGCCCATGGCGCCGGCCCAGGACCCTTTCATCTGGTCTGCCTGGATGTCGCCGTGCTGGATGATCTGCAGCGCTGCCAACAGTTGCGCCTGGGCGAATGCTGGGCGACGGCCTTCATAGGCCAGGGTCGCCAGCGAACGAATCACCGAGTTATTGCCCTGGAACTGTCCGAAATTGCTTTCCATGCCCCACACCGACACCAGCGCCTGGCGGTCGACGCCATAACGTTGCTCGATGCTTTGCAGGATATCGGCGTATTTGTTCAACAATGCCTGGCCATTACGCACGCGCACCGGCGAGAGGGCGCCGTCGAGGTATTCCCACACGGGGCGGGAAAATTCCGGCTGGCTGCGGTCGGCGCGGATGACCGCCATATCAGGGGTGACGTTGGCGAAAGCGTTGTCGAACACAGCTTCGGTGATGCCGGCCTGCAGGGCTTGCACGCGAAAGCCAGCCTGCCATTCGGCAAAGGTCTGGGTCGGTTGGATATCAAGATTGTCCACCGCCAGCGGGGCCACGACAGCGGGCGCTACCACCGGGGCGGTCTGTAACTTTGGCAGTGGTTGAGCGTCGGCGGCGGTCGGTTTCTCCGCGCAGGCGACTAGCAGAATGAGGCTGGAGGCAGCGATCAATTGGCGAAGGTGCCAACGACGGGGAAGACTAGAGGGCATGCACAGGTCCAGAGATTACAAATCAGGTGCAGACCTTATCATGTCAGAGGGGCGCTTGCCTTCAGGCAGCCAGAAAGTAAGAAGCCTCCCAGCTATTAGACTGGAAGGCTTCGCGGCGGTAGCTGCCTTTGCCCTTGCCGGCGCGTTCCTGACGGCTGCGGAACAGTGGCTGGGCGATGATGGATTTGGCCTTGTTGGGGCCATGCTTGGATGGCTTTTTGCTCATGATGGTTACTCTCATGGGGTGGATGGAACGGCGCAAATGATCGGCCGAAGTTCACCCGCTGTAAAGCCCAGCGATGTGTAGGCGCTTTCGCAAGCTGAAGTAAGTACGGTTAATGTGTGGCTTGCCTGCGATA
Organism: Pseudomonas sp. RA_15y_Pfl1_P11; assembly: GCF_963970975.1. Classification (NCBI taxonomy): domain Bacteria; kingdom Pseudomonadati; phylum Pseudomonadota; class Gammaproteobacteria; order Pseudomonadales; family Pseudomonadaceae; genus Pseudomonas; species Pseudomonas sp. RA_15y_Pfl1_P11. Next base: position 35,631 of record NZ_CAXAOY010000013.1, on the reverse strand, counting down.
GCATCACCTCCATGCATCTGAAAAACCGAGGTGCCTGCATCGCGGGCAAGCCCGGCGCCCACAGGGGAAGGTGGTGTTTTAGAAAGTGTTATTCAGCAGGCAGTGTCAGGCGCTGGCCGGCCATCAACAGCGACAAACGGCTCAAGCTCATCCACGGCGATCCCGCTGCCTGGCCCTTGATCTGCGCATCGATGCGCTGCGCTTCCAGCAAAAGCTGCGCCCAGCGTTGTGCCGAGTGCCGTTGCAGGGCCTTGCTCATCAAGGGTTTGCGTTTGTCCCAGACCGGTGGCCGGGCTTGGCTGAACGCTTTGTCCAGCGGCGTGCCCTGGCTGTATTGCAGGGCAATGTTGGCCAGCACCCGCAATTCTCGCGCAAGGGCCCAGAGAATCACCGGCGGCTCTACGCCTTCGCCGCGCAAGCCCTCAAGCATGCGCAGGGCATGGGCGGGTTCGCCATTGAGGATGGCATCCACCAGCCCGAACACATCAAAGCGCGCACTGTCGGCCACCGCGCCCTGGACGGTCTCAACGGTGATTTGCCCGTCTTCGGCCATCAGCTTGAGCTTTTCGATCTCTTGGGCTGCGGCAAGCAAGTTGCCTTCGACCCGGGCGGCGATCAGCTCCACCGCATCCTGGGTCGCCGACAGCCCCGATTGTGCCAGGCGTTGGCGAATCCATTGCGGCAACTGGTTGCTGTCGACTGGCCAGATCTGGATGAACTGGGTCTGAGCCCCTTCGACCAGTGCCTTGCCCCACTTGGTTTTCTGGGCGCTGCCATCAAGCTTGGGCAGGCTGATCAGCAAGACCGTGTCTTCGGCAGGTCGTGAACAGTACTCAATGAAGGCGGCGGCACCCTTGTCACCCGGCTTGCCCGAAGGCAGGCGCAGTTCCAACAGGCGCTTTTCGGCAAACAGCGACATGCTCGCGCCGGCTTGCAGCAACGTGCCCCAGTCGAAACTGGCGTCGGCGCTGAAGACCTGGCGTTCATCGAAACCTTGCTGGCGTGCGGCGGTGCGGATGGCGTCGGCGGCTTCCTGGCACAGCAACGGGTCATCACCGCTGACGATGTAGACAGGCGCAAGGCCACCTTGCAGGTGTTTGGCGAGTTGGGCGGGGGCGAGTTTCATAGGCAGTGTAAACGGGGCGCCAGGGGCGCCCCGTCTGGCTTACTCGACAGGTACTTCAACAGGCGATTGTTTCGGCGTGTTGTCTTCGTACTCTTTGGCGGCTTTCAGTGCGTCGGCATCAGCCTTGGCCTTGTCGTCAGCGCGTTGCTGCAGGGTTTCCAGTTGTTCCGGGGTGATCAGCGAGAGGCGCAGCACCATGCGCTGGACCAGTTCGCGACGCATCTCCTTACGCACCTGAATGATTTCGGAGTCCGAACCCACCAGGTTGTTGCCGTCGTGGCTAACGACTTTCTGAATCTGGATGTCGTCACCCATCAATGGCAGGTGGTCGTGGCCCTGGATTTCAAAGCTGAGCACGGTGCTCAGTTCGATATCGGACGCACGCCCGGCGCTGGCATAGCTGAGGTTACGCTGGGTTTGTTTTTCATTGGCCAGGAACAGCTTGTAGGTCGCGCCGGTGTAGACGTGAACGCCACTGTTCTCCAGGACCTGACGCAGCTGGGTCACTGTTTCGCTGTAGGCGTCGCGGGCACTGACGTCCAGTTCCTTGATCGCCATTTCGTGGGTGCCGGTACCGCGCAGCTGGAAGCCGCAAGCGCTCAGCAACACGGCAAGGCCCATAACCAGCAAATTGCGTTTGATCATTTTGTTGCTCCCCTTGAAACCATGTGGGCCTTATCGAGGCCCTGAAGGCTTTGTTCGGCGCAGGGCTCAAGCCCTGCGCCCGATCCGATTAGCTAGCGACGATATTGACCAGTTTGCCAGGCACTACGATCACTTTGCGGATCGTCAGGCCTTCGGTAAAACGCAGCACGTTTTCGTTGATGCGCGCAGCCGCTTCGACGTCTTCGCGGCTGGCGCTGGCTGGCATGTCGATCTGGCCACGCAGTTTACCGTTGACCTGGATCACCAGTTGCAGCGTGTCCTGTACCAGGGCGCTGTCATCCTGCACCGGCCAGCGCGCGTCGATGACGGCGCCGCTGTGGCCCAGACGGTTCCACAAGTCGTGGCTGATGTGCGGCGTGATCGGGGCCAGCAGCAGTGTGACCGTTTCCAGGCCTTCCTGTATCAGCGCGCGATCCTGTTCAGTGGCTTGCGGCGCTTTTTCCAGCACGTTCATCAGCGTCATCACCTGGGCGATGGCGGTGTTGAATTTGTGGTGCTGGCCCACGTCCTGGCTGGCTTGCTTGATGGCCAGGTGGGTGCTGCGTCGAATGAGTTTCTGCTCGTCGCTCAACGCCGCTACGTCCAGTTTGCCCGGCAAGCCCTGGCTGATGTGGGCATGCGCCAGGCGCCAGACGCGCTTGAGGAAGCGGTGCGAGCCTTCGACGCCAGAGTCAGACCATTCGGCGCTCATGTCAGGCGGCGAGGCGAACATCATGAACAGACGGCAGGTGTCGGCGCCGAACTGGTCGATCATCGACTGTGGGTCAACGCCGTTGTTTTTCGACTTGGCCATCTTCTCGGTGCCGCCGATTTCCACGGGCAGGCCGTCGGCGATCAGCTTGGCGCTGATGACCTTGGCTTTGCTGTCGCGCTCAAGCTCGACGTCGGCCGGGTTGAACCAAGTGTAGGCGCCGTTGGCTTCACGGCGGTAGTAAGTCTCGGCGACCACCATGCCCTGGGTCAGCAGGTTCTTGAACGGCTCATCCGAACTCACCAGGCCTTCGTCGCGCATCAGCTTGTGGAAGAAGCGCGCGTACAGCAGGTGAAGGATGGCGTGTTCGATACCGCCGATGTACTGGTCCACCGGCAACCAATGGTCGGCTGCGGACTTTTCGACCAGGCCGCCTTCATAGTGTGGCGAGGCGTAGCGGGCGTAGTACCACGAGGACTCGACGAAGGTGTCCATGGTGTCGGTTTCACGCTTGGCAGGCGCGCCGCATTTCGGGCAGCTGCACGCGTAGAACTCGGGCATGCGCGCCAGTGGCGAACCGGCGCCATCCGGCACCACGTCTTCCGGCAGGACCACCGGCAGTTGGTCTTCCGGTACCGGCACATCGCCACAGCTTTCGCAGTGGATGATCGGGATCGGGCAGCCCCAGTAGCGCTGGCGGCTGATGCCCCAGTCGCGCAGGCGGAACTGGGTGCGCGATGCACCGAGGTTCTTTTTGATCAGCGCGACTTCGATCGCGTCGAACGCGCCCTGGAAGTCCAGGCCGTCAAATTCGCCGGAGTTGATCAGTTCACCATGCTCGCCGTAGGCGTCTTGCCACGGGGCCGGGTTGGTGTCGCCCGCGCGGGTGCGCACCACGGATTTGATTGGCAGGTTGTACTTGGTGGCGAATTCGAAATCGCGCTCGTCGTGAGCCGGCACAGCCATTACGGCGCCATCGCCGTAGTGCATCAGCACATAGTTGGCGACCCATACCGGCAGCTTTTCGCCCGTCAATGGATGTTCAACAAACAGCCCGGTCGGCAGGCCTTTTTTCTCTTGGGTGGCGACGTCGGCTTCGGCCACGCTGCCGCCTTTGCATTCGGCGATGAACGCCTGCAGCTCAGGGTTGTTCTGGGCTGCCTGGGTGGCCAGCGGGTGTTCGGCTGCCACGGCGACGTAAGTCGCGCCCATCAGGGTGTCCGGACGGGTAGTAAACACTTTGAGCGCGCCCGCTGCGCCGATCGAATCGACGTTATACGGGAACTGCACTTCCATGCCCTTGGACTTGCCGATCCAGTTGCGTTGCATGGTCTTGACCTGTTCAGGCCAGCCCGGCAGGTCGTCGAGGCTCGACAAAAGTTCATCCGCGTAGGCGGTGATCTTGAAGTAGTACATCGGGATTTCGCGCTTTTCGATCAGCGCGCCGGAGCGCCAGCCGCGACCGTCGATCACCTGTTCGTTGGCCAACACGGTCTGGTCGATCGGGTCCCAGTTCACGGTACCGCTCTTTTTGTAGATCACGCCTTTTTCGAACAGACGCGTGAACAACCATTGTTCCCAGCGGTAGTAGTCCGGCTTGCAGGTGGTCACTTCGCGGGACCAATCCACCGCCAAGCCCAGGCTGCGCAGCTGGTTCTTCATGTAGGCGATGTTTTCGTAGGTCCACTTGGCAGGCGCCACGTTGTTTTTCATCGCGGCGTTTTCCGCCGGCATGCCGAAGGCATCCCAACCCATGGGTTGCAGGACGTTCTTGCCTTGCATGCGCTGGTAGCGGGAAATCACGTCACCGATGGTGTAGTTGCGCACGTGCCCCATGTGTAGCTTGCCGCTGGGATAAGGGAACATCGATAGGCAATAGAAAGTCTCCTTGCCTGGCTGTTCACTGACTTCAAAGGACTTTTGCTCGTCCCAAAAGGCTTGGGCGGCATTTTCTATTTCACGGGGCTGATATTGTTCGTGCATGGCTACTTTTGAACTGAATAGGGGTGGCCTAATCCTCTTCGGTGCAACGTTCAGGTTGATCGACACCAAAAAGCGGCGCGTCCGTGCCCAAACCCTGCGGGAAGTGGAGTTACAGGAAGCGCCGTAGCATACATGACCCCACTCTATCGAGGGAAACCCTGATTGCGCCGGCAGGGCCGTCTGTCGCGGCGGCAGGCAGGGGCAGCCATGGGGGCTACGCTGTTTATTGGGGAGTAAGTCTTATCTTCAATGAGGTGAGGGGATGGTTGAATCGCAGCGAATCGTATCGAAACCGGATATCTACGAAGGACTGATCGACCGATTGGGTCGTGTATTGGATGCAGCGAGAACAGCCGGCCGATTGCGTGATGAGCGGCCTGTTGAGTTGGAACTGCGTGGTTTGAGCCGCGCAGAACTGGAACTGATCGAGGCCTATTTGGAACGCAATGGGCGCAGTGCGCCTCCCTCGGTGGCAAACCCGCCAGCAGGGGAGCCTACGCACTCAGCCAAGGTGGTGTGGCTCAAGGACTTGTCGGCCGGTCGTGGCCCGCAAAAGCTTCGGTCCGCCCGCTACAAGTAGTTCATTGCCCCCCTGAACGTATCATCGCGCTGCACTGTAAGGATTGTCGCTAAACCCCGTTACACCTTAGGCTTCGGGCATCTATGGAGATGCCCGATGCCTATTCGTTATTTCATTAAACAATTGCTCCTGCCGCCCGGCATTCTCTTGCTGCTGCTGGCGTTTGCCTGGTGGTTTCGTCGCAGCCGGCCACGCTTGGCGGGTTGCTGCTTTGCCCTGGGTTTTGGCGGCATGTGGCTGATCAGCCTGCCGGTGATGGTGGAGTGGGGCGCACGGGTCCTGGAAACCGAGCCACCGCTGGCGCGAGAAGACTGGTCGACACTGGCTCAGCGCGCCGACGCCATTGTGGTGTTGGGTTCGGGGCGCGAGCGCGGCGACCCGGCCTGGGGCGTCGACCAGCCCACCGGTATCGGTCTGGAGCGCCAGCGGTATGCCTCACGATTGGCCAAGGCCTCCGGGCTGCCGGTGCTGACCACTGGCGGCCTGCATTACGGCACGCCGCCAAGCGAGGCAGAATTGATGTCGGTCTCGATGCGCGATGACTTCGGTGTGACGGTGCGCTGGGAGGAAGAGCGCAGCCGCACCACGTGGGAAGATGCGCAGATGAGTGCTGAGATTCTGCTACCCGAGGGCGTCAAACGCGTAGTGGTAGTGACTCAGGCCTGGCACATGCCGCGTGCGGTGTGGAGTTTTGAAAAGGCTGGCTTCACCGTGGTGCCTGCGCCAGTGGGGTTCCTGAGCGTAGACAATGCCAGACCGCTGGGTGGTTGGATGCCGGAGTTCAAGTCGGTGTGGCAGAGCGGGCAGTTGATCAATGAAGCGGTGGGGCAGATAGGCTACCGGTTGTTTTATCGGTAACTCGCAACACCGCAGGCCAATTGTGGGAGCTGGCTTGCCTGCGATAGCGGTGTGTCAGCTAGCAGATGTGTTGGCTGGCAGTCCGCTATCGCAGGCAAGCCAGCTCCCACATTGTTATGTGTTTGTCTGTTAGACGGTTTTGGACATACGACCGGCCAGCAGCGCCCAGCCAAACAGCCCCAGGCACACAATGATCAACGGCCACGAGCGCCATTGCAGGTACGGCGTGAGGTTGTGCATCGGCACCACTTCACCATAGAGAATGCCGCGCTCAAACTGGGGGATCTGCACGGTGATCTGCCCATATGGGTTGATCAGGCCGGTCACGCCATTGTTGGTAGCACGGATCATCCAGCGGCCGGCTTCCAGTGCACGCATCTGCGCCATTTGCAGGTGTTGCAAAGGGCCGATGGAGCGGCCGAACCAGGTGTCGTTGCTGATGGTCAGTAACAGATCACTCTGGGCCGAGAGGCCTGCGGCGAACTCCGGGTACACCACTTCGTAGCAAATGAACGGCGCAATCTGATAGCCCTTGGCCTGTAGCATGGCCTGGTCGGCAGGGCCACGGGCGAAGTCCGACATCGGCAGGTCAAAGAAGGCAATTAGCCCCCGCAGCATGTCCTGCAGCGGCACGTATTCGCCAAAGGGCACGAGCTTCTGCTTGAGGTAGGTGCCATCGCCTTCGCCCACCACGGTGATGCCGTTGAAGTAGCGCTTCTGGTGGTGCACTTCCTGGCGGATCGGTACACCGGTAATCAGCGCCGTGTGCCGGTCGGCGGCGAACTTGCCCATCATGCCCAGGTAGCCTTCGACAGACTCCTTGAGCACCGGCACCGCCGTCTCCGGCCATACCAGCAGGTCGACACGCTTTGAGCTCAAACTCATGTCGCGGTACAGCGCAAGCTGTGCATTGAGCTGCTCCGGGTCCCACTTCATGCTTTGTTCGACATTGCCCTGAATGGCTGCGACGCTCAGTGGCGCCCCAGACGGGCTGGTCCAGGCGTGATGCTTGAGTGCCAGGCCGATGGCCCAAGGCGCCACCAGCAATACCAGGCCTGCGCCGATAAACGCGTTGCGCTTAGTGGCCAACAGGCGCGGCAGGTTGCACAGCAGGGCTGCCGTCAGCGCCAGCGCAAAGGAAATCAGCCACATGCCGCCCACTGGCGCCAAGCCTGTGAGCGGACCGTCGAGCTGGCTGTAACCGGAGTACAGCCACGGGAAACCGGTGAGGAACCAGCCGCGAAACGCTTCCTGACCGACCCACAACGCCGCAAACGTCAGTGCATCCGCCAACGGCGCTTCATTGCGACGCAACCAGCGCGCCCATAACCAGGCGGGCAGGGCGAAGAACCAGGCGATGGCGGCTGTAAACAGCAACATCAAGAAGCCAGCCAGCAGCACCGAGGCACCGCCGAAATGGTGGATGCTGTAATAGATCCAACTGGTGCCCGCGCCAAACAGGCCAAAACCGAAGCACCAGCCACGGCCCAAGGCCTGGCGGGGGCTCAGGTCTCGCAGTCCCACATAGAACAATCCGACCGCTACCAGTGCAAATGGCCACAGATCGAACGGTGCCAGCGCCAGGGTGGTGATGGCGCCAGCCACCACGGCCAGCAAATTACCGGGCCAGCCGGGTGAGGTGAGACGGCGCACGTAGGGGTGGGTCATCAGCTATTTCCTGTGTCGCGCCGGGCCTGCTGCGGCACAGGGCAAGGCGCGAGGAGTGTAGTTTGGTTTTTCCAAATGAACGACGCGTAACGCAGCCCTATGTCGCAGCAGGCCCGGCCCTACGGGTTGCCCCTGAGAGCGGGCCATGCTGCGTTGCAGGCCTTGAAAAGGGAATGCCGTTCCCTGCGGCCTGCGCCTTGCCTGGCCCGCGCTCAGGAGCAACGCGACACAGTAAATAGCTGATGACCCACCCCTTCCTTAGCGGGCAATAGGTGTTAGGCGGATCAGGTGGATACGGCGGCTGTCCGCATTCAGGATACGGAAGCGATACGCGCCGATCTCGGTGGTTTCGTTACGTTTTGGGAGATGCCCGAACGCACTCATCACCAGGCCACCCACGGTGTCGAACTCATCGTCGGAGAATTCGCTGTCGAAGAACTCGTTGAAGTTTTCGATCGGCGTCAACGCTTTGATCAGGAAGTCACCGCTGGGCAGCGGCTTGATGTAGCTGTCTTCTTCGACGTCGTGTTCGTCTTCGATGTCGCCAACGATCTGTTCCAGCACGTCTTCAATGGTGACCAGGCCGGCGACGCCGCCGTATTCGTCGATCACAATGGCCATGTGATTGTGGTTGGCGCGGAATTCGCGCAGCAGCACGTTCAGGCGCTTGGATTCAGGCACGAAGGTGGCCGGACGCAGCAGGTCCTTGATGTTGAAGTTGTCACCGTTCTCCTTGAGGATCAACGGCAGCAAATCCTTGGCCAGCAGGACACCCATGACGTCGTCATGGCTTTCACCGATCACCGGGTAGCGCGAGTGCGCCGAGTCGATCACGGCCGGGAGGAATTCCCGTGGGGTCTGGGTCGCCTTGATGCTGATCACCTGCGAGCGCGGGACCATGATGTCGCGTACTTGCAGGTCAGCCACCTGAATGGCGCCCTCGACGATAGCCAGCGCTTCGCTGTCCAGCAACTTGTTCTGATGGGCCTCGCGCAGTAGCTCAAGCAGCTCCTGACGGTTTTTCGGCTCGTGGGCAAAAGCCTGGGTGATTTTACCCAGCCATGACTTCTGCCCGTTGCTCGATCGGTCTTCGCTCATAGCGATTACTCTGAATCCTTTAGTGTGACAGTTGAGTGTTTTTAAACTTCGTCGTCTGCATACGGGTCTGGATGACCCAGTTCTGCAAGCAACGTTTGTTCCAGTGTTTCCATCTCGCAGGCTTCGTCATCGTCTATATGGTCGTAACCCAAGAGATGCAAGCAGCCGTGGATGACTAGATGGGCCCAATGGGCTTCAAGTTCCTTGCCTTGTTCCTTGGCCTCGCGCTCCACCACCGCGACACAGATGACCAGGTCGCCCAGTAGCGGGATATCCAGCAGTTCATCGGGTACGTCGGCGGGGAAGGACAGTACGTTGGTCGCGTAATCCTTCTGGCGCCAGGTGTGGTTCAATTCGCGGCCTTCGGGCTCGTCGACCAGGCGAATGGTCAGTTCCGAATCAGCGGTGCGCTGGCGCAGGGCCAGCGCGCACCATTGGCGGAACTGCTCTTCGCTGGGCGAGGGCGCTTCGGTTGCCAGCTGCAGGTCTAGCTCAAGCATCGCGGCGAGTGTCCTTGGACAAACCGTCGTCACGGTGTTCGAAGCGCTCGTAGGCTTCGACAATGCGCTGCACCAGCGGGTGGCGCACCACGTCCTTGGGCGAGAAATGCGTGAAACTGATACCCGGCACGTCTTTTAGCACTTCAATCACATGGCTCAGGCCCGACTTCGTGCCCTTGGGCAGGTCAACCTGGGTAATGTCGCCGGTGATAATGGCCGTGGAGCCGAACCCGATGCGGGTCAGGAACATCTTCATCTGCTCGACCGTGGTGTTCTGGCTTTCGTCGAGGATGATGAAGCTGTTGCTCAAGGTGCGGCCGCGCATGTAGGCCAGCGGGGCGATCTCAATCACTTGGCGTTCGATCAGCTTGGCCACGTATTCAAAGCCGAGCATCTCGTAAAGCGCGTCGTAGAGCGGGCGCAGGTACGGGTCGATCTTCTGCGCCAGGTCACCGGGCAGGAATCCGAGTTTTTCCCCGGCCTCGACCGCCGGGCGAACCAGCAGGATGCGGCGCACTTGCTCGCGCTCCAGTGCGTCGACCGCGCAGGCCACGGCCAGGTAGGTCTTGCCGGTACCCGCAGGGCCGATGCCGAAGTTGATGTCGTTACCGAGGATTGCCTTGACGTACTTCTGCTGATTCAAGCCCTTTGGGCGAATCATGCCTTTTTTGGTTCGCAGGGCCACGCTGGCTTCGGCCACGGGGTTGTTGGCCAAATCTTCCACAGCCGATTCCTGCAAATACAGGTGCACGGTTTCCGGCGACAGCTCGCTACCCTTGGTTTCGCGGTAGAGCCGACGCAGCAGGTTTTCTGCAGATTTGGTGTATTGGGCCTCACCAATGAGCTCGAACTGATTGCCGCGGTTGCGGATCTCGATGCCCAGGCGTTGTTCGATCAGGCGCAGGTGCTCGTCGAACTGTCCGCACAGATTGGCGAAACGGCGAGCCTCAAAGGGCTCGAGGAGAAAACGATGGGGTTCTGCTATGGGTGCGTTCAAGGTCGCTTTTAGCCGCCCTTTGGCTGTTGAGGTGAAATAGAGAATAACGCCAGCCGCCTGTGTGCGAAAGCACTTAAATGGACTGGCCTCACTCTCAAGAACTACAAATAACGACTGTGGGAGCTGGCTTGCCTGCGATGGGGCCTGCACATTCAAAAGAGATGTCGCCTGTTACATCGCTATCGCAGGCAAGCCAGCTCCCACATTTGGTCCACATTTATCCTGGGATTGTCAGTTGATCAAAGAACCACGCAACGAATGGGGCTGCGCGGCATCAATGTGCACATCGGCAAACTGGCCGATCAAGGTCGGATTATCGCAACGGAAGTTTACGATGCGGTTGTTTTCAGTACGCCCTTGCAGTTCGCCCGGATCTTTTTTCGAGTAATCGGTGACCAGGATCCGCTGGGTGGAACCGACCATTTGTCGGCTGATCTCGAAACCCTGCTGGTTCAAGCGGTGTTGCAGCGCGTTCAAGCGCTCTTTTTTCAGTGCTTCCGGGGTTTCGTCCAGCAAGTCGGCCGCCGGGGTGCCGGGGCGCTGGCTGTAGACGAACGAGTAGGAGAAGTCGAAACCGACGTCTTCGATCAGCTTCATGGTCTGCTCAAAGTCTTTCTCGGTTTCACCGGGGAAGCCAACGATAAAGTCCGAGCTGATGCAGATACCCGGCACCGCCGCGCGCAATTTGCGCAGTTTGGATTTGTATTCCAGCGCCGTATGGTTGCGCTTCATCGCCGACAGGATGCGGTCCGAGCCCGATTGCACCGGCAGGTGCAGGTGTTTGACCAGCTCCGGCACCTCGGCGTGAGCCTGGATCAGACTGTCGGAGAACTCCAGCGGGTGCGAGGTGGTGTAGCGAATGCGCTCGATACCGTCCACGGCGGCGACCACGCGGATCAGCTCCGCCAGGTCGGCCAGGCGGCCATCGTGGGTCAGGCCGCGATAGCCGTTGACGTTCTGGCCCAGCAGCGTCACTTCGCGCACGCCGTTTTCGGCCAAGTGGATGATTTCCGACATGACATCGTCAAACGGCCGGCTGACTTCTTCACCGCGAGTGTAGGGCACTACGCAGAACGTACAGTACTTGCTGCAGCCTTCCATCACCGACACGTAGGCGCTTGGCCCATCGATACGGGGCTCGGGCAAGTGGTCGAACTTTTCGATCTCCGGGAAGGACACGTCGACCTGCGGCAGCTTGGTGATGCGCGCCGCGTCGATCATTTCCGGCAGGCGGTGCAGGGTCTGTGGGCCGAAGACCACGTCGACATAGGGTGCGCGGTCGCGGATCGCGGCACCTTCCTGGCTGGCCACACAACCGCCGACGGCGATCACCATCTCCGGGTTGGCCAGTTTCAATTCACGCCAGCGGCCCAGTTGTGAATACACACGGTCCTGAGCGCGTTCGCGGATCGAGCAGGTATTGAGCAGGATCACGTCGGCATCTTCGGCGCGGGCGGTGACTTCCAGGGCCTGGTGTTCGCCCAGCAGGTCGACCATGCGCGAGCTGTCGTACTCGTTCATCTGGCAACCGTGGGTTTCGATATAAAGCTTCTTGGCCATGGGAATCGTCAACTGGTGGTAAAGAACCGCCCATTATAGAGGGCATGCCCATTGGTTCCTAGCGTTGTGCATCGGGCGCCATGCTATAGTTCGCGCCCTCTTTTATATCCCCGATGTGTTGCTCGCCCACCATGACCAAACGTGAAGCTCCAATCTATAAGGTGATTTTCCTCAACCAGGGCCAGGTGTTCGAAATGTACGCCAAGCAGATCTATCAGAGCGATCTGTGGGGTTTCCTGGAGGTGGAAGAGTTCGTCTTTGGCGAGCGCACCCAGTTGGTCGTCGACCCGGGCGAAGAGAAGCTCAAGGCTCAGTTCGAAGGCGTGGTGCGCAGTTTTGTGCCGATGCATTCGATTGTGCGCATCGATGAAGTCGAGCGCCTGGGCACGCCGAAAATCAGCGAAGCGCGGGGCGTGAGCAATGTCATGCCGTTTCCGATGCCGATGCCTGAGAAGTAGGGCTTCAGACCGTGTCGCGCCCTTCGCAGGCAAGCCCTACATTTTAATGCATCCCACAGTTGGAACTCGGTCAACTGTGGGCGCTGGCTTGCCTGCGATGGCGGTAGACGGGTTTAGCTGAGTCAGGGCAGGGGTGAGAAAGGCGAGCGCCCATCGGCACTCTGCAGCTCTTGCAAGTAGTTGCGGAAAATCTGCCCCAGCACCTGGGTCGCCAGTTCCAATTCATCACGCTGCATGTGCTCGGCCACTTCGTCGGCCGTATCCAGCGCATCTTCCGCACCGTTGACCGCCGCCATTTTCAGCACGATATACGCCTGGACGTTATTGGCCGGCACACCTTCGCCCTTGAAGAACATGGTACCCAGCTGGAACTGCGCCTGGGCGTGGCCCTGCAACGAGGCTTTCTCGAAGTAGCTCAAGGCCTTGTTGAGGTCGCGGGCGGGGTTTTTGCTGTCGTGGAAGTACTCACCCAACTCGTATTGCGCCTGCGCATTCCCGTCCTCGGCCTGTTTCTGGCACGCGCTCAGCGCTTCGGCCTGGCTGTCTGGCTGGGTATTGAGGGTGCAACGACCCATCGCTGGGATTAACAACGAGTTGCCGCCTGCTTGTGCATGTGCCAGCAGCGGCTGAAGGAGCAACAGGCAGCCCAGAACCAGGGTGCGGCCGGTGCGTTTCATGGGAATCGACTTACCTCTGACGGGGCACGCGGACCCTCGTGGGATCCAATAAGCGCGCATTATGAAATAAGCAGGCCTCTGCTTACAAAGTCTTTACTCGTTTTTCTGCTGGTTGGGCAAGTTATCTGCCGGATTGCAGGTGATTTCTCGAAAAAACTCGGAAATCTCTTCAAGCAAAGTAGCAAATCAGACACCGTTTGCGCGGTGCCTGATTTTTACGGCCAGTTACTTCAGTGCGGCGAAGGCGCGTTCAGCGGCGTCGAGGGTCAGCTTCAGCTCGGCTTCGCCATGGGCGATCGAGGTGAAGCCGGCTTCGAAAGCGCTCGGCGCCAGGTACACGCCGCCTTCCAGCATGAGGTGGAAGAAGCGCTTGAACAGATCCGCGTCGCCGCCCATCACGTCATCAAACGTGACGATATCGTCGGCGCCGCTGAAGTACAGGCCGAACATGCCGCCCGCTTGCGTTGTAACGAACGGGATACCGGCGGCGTCGGCGCGTTGTTGCAGGCCGTCGAGCAGGCGGGTGGTGTAGTCGGTCAGCTCGGCGTGGAAGCCCGGGCGGCTGATCAGTCGCAAGGTGGTCAGGCCGGCGGCCATGGCCAGTGGGTTGCCTGACAAGGTGCCTGCCTGGTACACCGGGCCCAGCGGCGCGATGTGTTGCATGATTTCGCGCTTGCCGCCAAAGCAGCCCACTGGCATGCCGCCACCGATGATCTTGCCAAAGGTGCTCAGGTCTGGCGTTACGCTGTAGTGCGCCTGCGCGCCACCCAGGGCTACACGGAAACCGGTCATCACTTCGTCGAAAATCAGCACCACGCCGTGCTTGTCGCACTGCTCGCGCAGGCCTTCAAGGAAGCCTGGCGCGGGCGGTACGCAGTTCATGTTGCCGGCCACCGGTTCGACGATGATGCAGGCCACCTCCTGGCCCACTTCATTGAGCATCTGCTCGACGGCGGCGATGTCGTTGAATGGTAGGGTCAGGGTGTGTTTGGCAAAGGCTGCCGGTACACCGGCCGAGCTTGGCACGCCTTGGGTCAGCAGGCCGGAACCGGCTTTTACCAGCAGGCTGTCGGAGTGGCCGTGGTAGCAGCCTTCGAATTTGATGATGCTGTCGCGGCCAGTGAAACCACGGGCCAGGCGGATCGCGCTCATGGTGGCTTCGGTGCCGGAGCTGACCATACGCACCATTTCCATCGACGGCACGATGGCGCACACCAGGTCAGCCATTTCGGTTTCCATGGCGGTCGGTGCGCCGTAGGACAGGCCGTGTTCCAGTTGCTTGCGCACCGCGTCCAGTACGTCTGGGTGGCTGTGGCCGAGGATCATCGGGCCCCAGGAGCCGACGTAGTCAACGTAGCGCTTGTCATCTTCGTCGGTGACGTAGGCGCCTTCGGCATGTTTGAAGAACAACGGCGTGCCGCCCACGCTTTTGAACGCACGCACGGGGGAGTTCACACCGCCGGGGATGTGTTTCTGGGCATTGGCAAACAGCGTTTCGGAACGGGACATGGTTGGGCTCTCTGAAATCAAATCTTAAGAAGGGCGTTGAACGCGCGGGCGCGGCGCGTGACTTCCTGGGTGGTGTCGGCGCCAAACAGGCCGTGCACCACCGCCAGCAGGTCGGCACCGTGGGCCACCAGCGGTTCGGCGTTCTTCAGGGTGATGCCGCCGATCACGCAGATTGGCACGTGCAAGCGTGCGCGGGCCTGGGCCAGCATCTCGACGGTGGCCGCCGGCGCGCCGGGCTTGGTGTTGGAGTTGAAGAAGCGGCCGAAGGCGACATAACTGGCGCCTTCCTTGGCGGCCTGCTCGGCCAGTTCGATCTGGCTGTGACAGGTCGAGCCGATGATGGCCTTGGAGCCGAGCAGCGCACGGGCCGGGGTCAGCGGGCCGTCGGTCTGGCCCAGGTGCACGCCGACGCCGAGGCGCGCGGCCAATTCAGCGTCATCGTTGATGATCAGTTGGGTCTTGTAGCGGGAGCACAGCTCCCGCAGCTTTTCCGCTTCACGCAGGCGCCGGGCTTCGTCGCTGCTTTTGTCGCGGTACTGCAGCAGGGTCACGCCACCGTCCAGCGCCGCTTCGACGTAGGCGAGGAATTTGCCGGCCAACAGTTGGCTGTCGGTAATGGCGTAAAGGCCACGTAGTTTCATCGGGCATGCCCCTTGGTTTTAAGAGCAGAAATCCAGCGGCAACCGGCGCGGTACAAACTGGCCCTGGCCGAGTTGTTCGGCGTCACGCAGGGTGCGCCAGGTGTAGTTGAGGGCTGATTGCACCGCGCTGACCAAGCCTTCGCCCTGGGCGATCCGACCGGCCAATGCACTGGCCAGCGTGCAGCCCGAACCATGGTAACTGCCGGGCAGGCGCTGGCAGGTAAAGGTATGGCGCGTGCCGTCACGGCTGTAGAGGCGGTTGTGCACTTCGTGCTCATCGCCATGGCCACCGGTGATCAGCAGGTGCTTGATATACGGCAGCAGCTTCTCGGCGCATTCGTCCGCCGTGCCTTCAGGCAATTGCGCGAGGATGCGCGCTTCGGGCAGGTTTGGCGTGGCGATCAGCGACAACGGCAGCAGCCGCTCGCGCATCGCATAACCGACTTCGTCCTTGCCCAGGCTGCCACCGCCACCGGCGCGCAGCACCGGATCACACACTACCGGCAGGTGCGGGTGCGCCTGCAGCAGTTCGACCACGGTGTCGACCATCGCAGTGGAACCGAGCATGCCCAGCTTGACCGCTGCCACTTCGGAATCGCCGAGCACGGCATTGGCCTGGGCCAGCACCCACTCGCGGTCGAGCACGCGGAAATCGCTGACATTGACGGTGTTCTGCACGGTCAGGGCGGTGACGGCCGGGGCCGCATGGCAGCCCTGGGCGAGCAGGGCTTCGATATCTGCCTGCAAGCCGGCGCCACCACTGGGATCATGGCCGGAGAGACAGAGGACAACGGGGCGAGAGCTGTAGATATTCATGGTGCGCGAGCTTACCACCAAACGCTTTTGGCGGGGCCGTGTGGCGATGGCTGAATTTTGTACGCAAACATCAGCGTTTATGGCTGTTTGCTAGTGTCCGTTACTTACGGTGAAACACGCTAAAACCCTTGTTCTAGAGCCTTTAAAAATTTTATTTGAATGGTGTCCAATGGCCTTTAGCGGCTATGCTAGAGTGGATCCAAACAACTAACTGTATTGCCGGTGTACGTCTTCTCAAAAGGATAGGGGGCTTTTTGACATAACCGGACAGGCCACGCTGGGGCACTATGCGCTATTTGCTGATTTTACTGTTGTGCGGGCTGCCGTTGCTCGCCAACGCTGTCGAGTTCAACCAAGACACGCGAAGCCTGCCGCTGGGCCGGGCCATGCAAGTGCTCGAAGACCCGACCGATGCCCTGACCATTGCGGATGTCAGCGCGCCTTCCGCCGCTACGCAATTCAAGCCCCACGATAAAGACACACTGAACGCCGGCTACTCACGCTCGGTATTCTGGCTCAAGGTCAATCTGCATTACCTGCCCACCCATCCCGAAGCGCAACGCACCTGGTTGCTGGAGTTGGCGTATCCGCCGCTCGACCATCTTGACCTGTACCTGCCCGACAACACCGGCACCTATCGCCTGGCCGGGCGCACGGGGGATGCGCTGCCATTTTCTTCCCGTGAAATTCGCCAGAACAATTACCTGTTCAACGTCGACTTCACCCCTGGGCAGGCGAAAACCGTCTACCTGCGCCTGCAAAGCGAGGGCTCGATCCAGGCGCCATTGACGCTCTGGTCCAGCACCGCCTACCTGGAACAACAGCCACTGCGCTTGTATGTATTAGGCCTGATCTATGGCGTGTTGTTGGGGATGCTGGTCTACAACCTGTTCATCTACCTCAGCGTGCGCGACACCAGCTATCTCTATTACATCTTCTATATAGCTTCGTTCGGCATGTACCAACTGTCGGTCAACGGCGCGGCGGTGGAGTATTTCTGGCCAAACAACCCTTGGTGGGCGAATGCGGCGACGCCGTTCCTGATTGGCTCGGCGGCGCTCTTCGGCAGCCTGTTTGCGCGCAGCTTCTTGCACACCGCC
This sequence comes from Pseudomonas sp. RA_15y_Pfl1_P11, assembly GCF_963970975.1. NCBI lineage: Bacteria > Pseudomonadati > Pseudomonadota > Gammaproteobacteria > Pseudomonadales > Pseudomonadaceae > Pseudomonas > Pseudomonas sp. RA_15y_Pfl1_P11. Next base: position 18,703 of record NZ_CAXAOY010000013.1, on the reverse strand, counting down.
CAGCACAGTCGCGGGATCAACCGCCTGCTGCTGGCGTTGGTGGCCTGCGGCGCAGTGGTGATGCTGCTGTCGTTGATGACCAGCTACGCCCTGGCGCTGCGCCTGGCCACCGGTCTGGCGCTGGTATTTACCGTGACCATCTTTGTTGCCGCCATCAAGGCCTGGTATTGCGGCCAGCGAGTGGCGCGCTATTTCATCATCGCCTGGTCGGCGTTCCTGCTGGGCGGGGTGGTGAATACGCTGATGGTGCTGGGCTACCTGCCCAATGTGTTCCTGACCATGTACGCCAGTCAGATCGGCTCGGCGATTGAAGTGGCGTTGTTGTCCCTGGCCCTGGCCGACCGCATCAATTCCATGCGTGAACAACAGGCGCAGATCCTGTTCGATGCCAGCCAGAAGCTCGAAGTGCTCAACCAGCAATTGGCCCGCAGTAACCGACTCAAGGATGAGTTCCTCGCTACCCTCACTCACGAACTGCGCACGCCCATGAACGGCGTGATTGGCTCCCTTGAGCTGATGCAAACCGTGCGGTTGGACGCTGACCTGGCGCAGTACCAGCAAACGGCCGCCGGTTCGGCGCGGGACATGATGCGCATGGTCAACGGCATCCTCACCCTGACCGAATTGCAGGCCGGGCGCCTGAGTGCCCAGCCGCAGGTGTTCAGCCTGCGCGGGACGCTGGACACCTTGCGCCAGCAGTTCAACGCCAGCGCCCAGAGCAAAGGCCTGGCGTTTTCCATCGACGTGGCGGGCGAGCTGCCGGACCGCGTGGTGGGCGACGCCGACAAACTGCTGCAATGCCTGGATTGCCTGCTGGACAACGCCTTCAAATTCACCCACGAAGGGTCGGTCCGCCTGCGTGTGGTTGGCGTGCCGCACAGTGAGGGCGCTTTGCGCCTGAGCTTTATCGTCACCGACACCGGCATCGGCTTTGCCTTCCTGGATGAGGCCACGCTGTACCAGCGGTTCTTCCAGCTCGATGGCTCTACCACCCGTGAATATGGCGGCATGGGTATCGGCTTGGCGATCTGTCGGCAACTGATCGAGCTGCTGGGCGGGCGCCTCACTCATCATTCCGAACCGAGCAAAGGCAGCCGCTTCCAGCTGGAGCTGGAGGTGGAGGTCAGCCCAACGCCGCCTGAGTTCAAACCAATGCCAGGCCGGCAACGCGCGCCTCAGGAGTGCGCGGTGCTGGTGGTGGATGACAACAGCGTCGGCCAATTAGTGGTGCGCGGCATGCTGCTTAAGCTCGGCTACCGGGTGAAAAGCGTGGACAGCGGCCCTAACGCGTTGGCGGCTTTGCAGGGCGAGGATTTCGACGCGGTACTGTTGGACCTTCCCGAAGGTGGTTTCTCGTTGTGCTGTCAGATTCGTGCACTGCCTGGCTGCGGTGAATTGCCGGTGATCGCCGTGAGTACGTCGCTGAATGTGTCTGAACGCGAGCATTGCCATGGCATCGGTATCTCCGATCGGCTGGTCAAACCGGTGCGTTTCGAGGCATTGCAAGCGGTGTTGCAGCGTCGGTTGTTGTGTCCGGTTGAGGGCGAAAGCGCCGGGCTTTCGGCGGGTATGCCCCTTTTTTGAGGAGGATGACGGTGCTTAACTGAAATTCAGGCCCCAACTGGACGTGGCCTTTTTCAGGAGGCCCGTCATGAACCTGCATCAGTTTGCCGAGACCCACGACGTCACCAACCAACCGCCGTCCCTGGACGGCACTAACCTGTATCGCATCGACTTGCCCTTGCAGGAATGGTCACGCCGCTGTGGCGCTGGCTGGGCGCAGGCGCGCATTGATGCCTACGGCGCGCTGGCCGGCGGGCCGCTGATGGAAGCCGGGTTCCTGGCCAATCAGAACAAGCCTGTATTCAACAGCCATGACCGTTATGGTCATCGCATCGACCTGGTGGAATTTCACCCGGCTTACCACGAACTGATGCGCACCGCCGTCGAGCATGGTCTGCCGTCGCTGCCTTGGGCGCACCCGCAGTCCGGTGCCCATGTGGCCCGCGCTGCCATGACCTACCTGCACAGCCAGGCCGAAGCCGGTACCGGCTGCCCGCTGACCATGACCTTCGCCTGTGTGCCGGCGCTGCGTATTCAGCCAGAATTGGCTGACCTTTGGCTGCCGAAAATTCTCAGCACTCACTACGACCCGCGCAATGTCGGCATCCGCCACAAGGCTGGCGCCACCATCGGCATGGCCATGACCGAGAAACAGGGCGGCACTGACGTGCGCGCCAATACCACCCGGGCTTATCCGGTAGGCGCAGGCGGCCCGGGGCAAGCCTATGAACTGGTGGGCCACAAATGGTTCTGCTCGGCGCCGATGTGTGATGCCTTTCTAACGCTGGCGCAAACCGACAAGGGCCTCTCCTGTTTCCTATTGCCCCGACATCGCCCGGATGACACGCGCAACGAGTTCTACATCCAGCGCCTGAAAAACAAACTCGGCAACTGCTCCAACGCCTCCAGCGAAGTGGAGTTCCGTGGCGCCCTGGCCTGGATGATCGGCGAGGAGGGACGCGGCGTGCCCACCATCATCGAGATGGTCGCCATGACCCGCTTCGATTGCATGGTCGGTTCCAGCGCCCTGATGCGTCAGGCGCTGACCCAGGCCAGCCATCATTGTGCCCATCGCTCGGTGGGTGGGCGTGTACTCGGCGAGCAACCGCTGATGCAAAACGTGCTGGCTGACCTGGCACTGGAAAGCGAATCCGCGCTGGCCCTGAGCATGCGCATGGGCAAGGCCCTGGATAACCTGGGTGATGAGCAGGAAGCCAAGTTCGCCCGGCTGGTGACGGCGGTGGGCAAGTATTGGATCTGCAAGCGCGCCCCGGCCATGATCAACGAAGCCGCCGAGTGCATGGGCGGCGCCGGGTATGTGGAGGACAGCATCCTGCCGCGCCTTTATCGTGAGGCCCCGGTGAATTCGACGTGGGAAGGTTCCGGCAATGTGCAGTGCCTGGACGTGCTGCGCGCGTTATCGAAAGAACCGGGTGTGCTGGAGGCGTTGTTTGTCGAACTCGGGGACGGGCACGGGGATAAGCCACTGGCGCGGCATATTGAACAGCTGAAGTCGGCGTTTATGGACACTCAGGATATCCAGTACCGTGCGCGGCAGTTGACCGAGGATATCGCCGTGGCGTTGCAGGCCAAATTGTTGCTGGAGGCAGGGAATGCGGCGGTGAGTGATGGATTTATTGCCAGCCGGTTGGGTGAGTCATCCGGTCGGGCCTACGGGACTTTGCCGCGTGGTATGGAGGTGGAAGCGATTGTTGCCCGCTCGACACCTAACTGAATAAACGCGGGCAAGCCAGCTCCCACCTTTCAAAGCATTCCAACTCTGGTGTTTATGTGAGCCTGGGATACAGGCAAGATAAAGGCCTGCAAGTCAGAACACAGGATGCTTACCGTGACCGAAGCTTTTGTTGTCGTTCAAACCGCTGAAGAAGCCGTGGATCGTCTGGCGGCCCTGCATGAGCGCGCTACCGGCGCGCTCAATCAAGCCCTCAAGCAGTACCTCAAAGACCGCGTCGAACCCGATGCCGAACAACGTGCGCTGTTTCGTTACCCAGAACTGCGCCTGACCTACCACTGCCACGGCGAAGTCCCACAGACCACTCGGGCGTACGCGAAGGTCCAGTTGCCGGGGACCTACAGCGTTACCGTCACCCATCCTGCGGCCTTCCGTAAGTACCTGCTGGAGCAACTGGTGCCGTTGATGCACGACTTCACCGTGACGGTGGAAGTGGGCGTCAGCCAGCAGAACATCCCGTACCCGTATGTGGTGGAGCAGGGCGACGAACTGGCCGGCTCCGGCGTGACCGCCGCGACCCTGGCTCGCGTGTTCCCCAGCACTGACCTGTCGGCTGCCACCGATGGCATCGCCGATGGCCTCTACGACTGGGAGAACACCGACCCACTGCCCCTGGCGCTGTTCGACGCGGCGCGCGTGGACTTTTCCCTGCGTCGGCTGGTGCACTACACCGGCAGCGACTGGCGCCATGTGCAACCGTGGATCCTGCTGACCAACTACCACCGTTATGTCGACCAGTTCATCGTGCATGGCCTGGAGCAACTGCGCAGCGACCCACGGTTTATCCGTATGGTGCTGCCGGGCAACGTGGTGATCGACAAGAGCATGGACCACGGTGAAGCGTCGGCGATTGCCGCAGGCGTTGTGTGGCATCGTTATCAAATGCCGGCCTATCACTTGCAGGCCAGCGACGGCCACGGCGTGACCCTGGTGAACATTGGCGTCGGCCCGTCCAACGCCAAGAACATCACCGACCATTTGGCCGTGCTGCGCCCGCATTGCTGGCTGATGATCGGCCACTGCGGCGGCCTGCGCCAATCCCAGACCATTGGCGACTACGTACTGGCCCACGCCTATATGCGCCGCGACGGGATTCTCGACCGCGTAGTGCCGCCGAATATTCCGATTCCGGCCCTGGCCGAAGTGCAGATGGCCTTGCAGCGGGCGGCGGCCAACGTCACCGGCGAACAAGGCGAAGAGCTGAAAAAACGCCTGCGCACCGGCACCGTGTTGACCTATGACGACCGTAACTGGGAGCTGCGCTGGGCCCAGGAACGCCCATTGATCAACCTGTCTCGCGCGGTGGCCGTGGACATGGAAAGCGGTACCATCGCGGCGCAAGGCTACCGCTTGCGTGTGCCTTACGGCACCTTGCTGTGCGTGTCCGACAAGCCGCTGCACAGCGAGATCAAACTGCCGGGTTCGGCCAACGCGTTCTATGAGCGCGCGGTCAGCCAGCACTTGAAGATCGGCATCGAAGCCGTCGACCTGCTGCGCACCGAACTCAACTCGCTGCACTCGCGCAAACTGCGCAGCTTCGACGAACCGCCGTTCCGCTAAGCGGTTGGGATGGTCATTTAACGGTCAGGCCACTAGGATTGTCGGTCCTGACCGTTAGATGTTCCTTTGCCATGTCCCGTCCCACCCGTCCTGATTCGCGCCGCCCCAGCGTGAAACCTACGCATTCCGCAGCCCGTCGTGTCGCCAAGGCACCGCCGGCCGAGCCGAAGTTGATCCTCTTCAATAAACCGTTTGACGTGCTGACCCAGTTCAGCGACGAAGGCGGGCGCGCGACCCTCAAGGACTTTATCGACATCCCCGGCATCTACCCGGCCGGTCGCCTGGACCGTGACAGTGAAGGCCTGTTGCTGCTGACCAACGATGGCCAACTCCAGGCGCGGATTGCCGACCCCAAGCACAAACTGGCGAAAACCTACTGGGTACAAGTGGAGGGCGAACCGACCGAAGAGCAACTGCAACGGCTGCGTGACGGCGTCGAGCTCAATGACGGCAAGACCTTGCCCGCCGAAGCGCGGCAGTTGGATGAGCCCGAGTTATGGCCGCGCAACCCGCCGGTGCGCTTTCGTAAAAGCGTGCCGACCCATTGGTTGGAGTTGGTGATTCGAGAAGGGCGCAACCGTCAGGTACGGCGCATGACCGCCGCCGTGGGGTTGCCCACCTTGCGCCTGGTACGTGTGCGAATTGGCGATTGGACAATTGAAGGCCTGGATCAAGGCCAGTGGAAGGAAGTGCCGGCGCGCTTATAAGGCGCCGGACTCGATCAGACCGATGACCACGCTCTTGATGATGAACGCGGCCACGCCCAGGCCCAGCACGAAGAACAGGATGAACGAGCCAAAGCGTCCGGCTTTGGATTTCTTCGCCAGGTCCCAGACGATAAAGCCCATGAAAATGATCAGGATGGTGACCAGGCCGGTCATCATCCATTCTTCAAACAGGACGGGATCGATGTTGTTCATGGAGTATTTCCGACAAAGGCAGGCGGCGAGTATACGGCAGTGCTACAGGCGCAATATTGACTTGAGTTGGAATGCAATCAATGTGGGAGCAGGCTTGCCTGCGATAGCATCACCTGGGTCTGGCTGACATACCGAGGTGTCTGCATCGCAGGCAAGCCAGCTCCCACATTTGATCTTCATGGGGCTCAGGTACGCAGATGGGTCAGTGGTAACTCAGTGCTGTTGAGCACCTGGTTCAGCACAAAGCTCGACCGCACGCTGGTCACGCCATCAATGCGCGTTAGATGCCCCAGCAGCAACTTCTGGTAGTGATCCATATCCGGCACCACCACTTTCAATTGGTAGTCAGCATCCATTCCCGTCACCAAACTGCATTCCAATACCTGGGGCAAGGTGCGAATGGCCGCTTCGAAATTCTCGAAACGCTCGGGGGTGTGACGGTCCATGCCGATCAGCACATAGGCAGTGAGGCTCAGGCCGAGCATCTTGCGGTCGAGCAGAGCGACCTGGCGTGCGATGTAGCCGTCATCCTCCAGTTGCTTGACCCGGCGCGAGCACGGCGAAGGCGACAAGCCGATACGTTCGGCCAACTCCTGGTTGGAGATCCTCGCATCACGCTGCAATTCCGCCAAAATACTCAGGTCGTATCGGTCAAGCTTGCTCATTGGGTTGGCCTTTGTCGTAACTATTGCGGTTAATTATCTATGAAGGGTTAAAAATTGCGCAAGCACTGTTTATTGACGCAATCTTCGCAATCATCTGTCGGGCGCTCGCCTGTATCTTTATCAACAGAATCACCGCCTGGACAACAGTCCACTTACAGCGCGCCCAATCAGGCCCGCTGCGGCCGCCACCCCAGCAGGGTTGAGCCGGCCTCCAGGCTGCACACTGTCCACAAGACGGCGTGAGGTGAGCCAACGCCAAAAGCGTTGAGCCAGGACGAAGTTCTCAAGGGGTGGCCGACGGGTCACCCCTTTTCTTTTGCCTGCTGATAACCTGTCCAAGAACCGGGCCTCGCTTTTCCAGTCTCATGGACAGGTCCTAATCCGCAATGAGGAATAGCATGAAGCGCATCTGGCGTTGGGCAGGTGTTGGTTTGCTGATGGTCACCGTTGGTGCTCAGGCAGTGGCCGACGAGCGTGATAACGCGCCGCGCGGTGAAGGCGGTGGTCAGCATGAAAGAGGGCCGGAGGGCGGACGGCCTGGGAATAATGAACAGCCGCGCCCACAGAATCAGCATTTCGATGGTGGTGCCCAGAACGGTGGTGGCCAATGGCAGGGGCGTCCCCAGGGCAATGAGCAGGGGCGGCCGGTGCAGCAACCGCAACCGTCGAATAACCTGCCGATCCAGAGTCGCCCCGACACCGTGCGCCAGACCCAGGAGCCCCGCCAGGGCTATTACCGCGACATCCCGCGACGCAATGATGGTAACCCACATTGGGAAGCCGGCGGCCCAGGCTCACGGCCCGGCGACAACCGCTGGCCAGGCCGCCCCGACGGGCACGGCAATGGTTGGGGCCCAGGCCCGCAACATCGTCCTGGCTACGTGATCGACCGCTTCCCCGACCGCAACTACCGCGTGCCTTACCGCGGCCAGGATTATTTCTATTCCGGTGGCTACTGGTACCGCCCGCAAGGGCCGCGCTATGTAGTGGTGACGCCGCCCTACGGAATCCGCGTGCAATACCTGCCCGACTATGCACGTGAAGTGTGGATAGGCAGTGCGCTGTTCTTTCTTGCGGCGGGCTCTTATTACACCTACGAAAGCAGTTCCCAGCAGTACGTGGTGGTGCAACCGCCGACCGCCGTGCCGGCGCCGCAGCCCACGCCGCAAGGCAATGGCTATGACGTGGTGGCGTACCCCGCCAACGGCCAGTCACCGGCCCAGGTGCAGCAGGACGGTTACGACTGTTATCGCTGGGCGGTGCAGCAAAGCGGCTTCGATCCGCAGGCGGTGACGTACGCCCCAGACCCTGCGGTGGTGCAAACCTACCGCCAGGCCCAGGGCAACTGCCTGAGCAGTCGCGGCTATCAGGTGCAACAGTAGCAGCGACAAGCCTCAAGCTTTTGGTGTCAAGCTTGAGGCTTGTGACTTGCAGCTTGAAGCTGATCCGCAGGATCCGCATGCACCAGCACTTCGGCGCGCGGGTAAGCCTTGTGAATGGCATCGGCGGCCTGGTCGCTGATCCCGTGGGCGACTGACAGCGTCAACTCCCCCGGCAACTCCAGGTGCAATTGCACAAACCAGTGGCTGCCGGAAATCCGCGTGCGCAGATCATGTGCGCCCAACACCCCCGGTACGCCACGGGCCAGTTCCAACATGTGCTGGCTGACGTCCGTCGGCAGCTCTTCATCCATCAACACCGCAAAACTTTCCCGAGCGATCTGGACCGCGCTCCACAAGATGTAGGCAGCGATGCCCAGGCCGAACCAGGCGTCCACTTGATGGTAGCCAACACCCGCCAGCACCAGCGCCACCAGGATGCTCCCATTGAGCATCAGGTCCGAGCGGTAGTGCAGTGAATCCGCGCGCACGGCGTTGGAGCCGGTTTCGCGGATCACCCGGTGTTGCAGCATTAATAAGGCGACGGTCAACGCCAGGGAAAACACGATTACGCCAATGCTCAACCACGGCGCGCCCACGGGTTCCGGGTGCTGCAGCCGCTCGTAGGCCTGGAACGCGATCAGCACCGCACTGCCACCGATAAACAGCGCCTGCGCCATGCCCGCCAGCGATTCTGCCTTGCCATGCCCATAACGGTGATCGTCATCGGCCGGGCGCAGGGCGTAATGCACCGCGAGCAAATTCAACAGCGAGGTCACGCCGTCCAGCAGCGAGTCGGTCAACCCGGCGAGCATGCTCACCGAGCCGCTGAACCACCAAGCGATGGCCTTGGTGATAATCAACGCACAGGCCACGCCCACCGAAGCGCGAGTGGCCAGGCGCAAGAGCCGGGCGTGTTCGGGACCGCTGGTCATAGGCGGCTCGATTCCTTAAGCGGCAGGTTGCAGGCCCAGGCTGGCGAGCTGTTGCACGCTGCCTTTGAACTGGATCATGCGCGGGTCTTCCAGCGGCAGGGTGCGGCCGGTTTCTTTCTGAATGATGCTTTGCAGCTTGGCATTGTCGACCTTGCCGTCGGCGCCGATGGCTTCGTGGAGTTTTTCCGGGTCGACCTGGGCGGTCTTGCCCGGTTCGAAGTAGATGGCGCCGGTGGCGAAGTCCACACCAAAAGCGATCAGGCCTGGGATTACGTAGAACAGCAGGCCCACGGCATCGAGCACGGCAATCGTCGGGTCGATCTTGCCGTCGATCTGGCCGCGGCGGTCCGGGTAGAAGATCGATCCGCAGGCCGTCAGTTGGCTCAGCAGGGTGACGGCGAGGACACCACCAATGACACGGGAAGCGATACGCATAAAAATTCTCCTGAGCACGATTGATACGGGACTATATGACAATACTGCTGAACAACAGCGCTCTAATGTGCGAGTAGGCAAGCCAGCTCCCGCCGTTGAGCGCGTTGCCAGGCGCAGCCGGTGGTGTTTTTCAGACCAGCGTCGGCAACCGGCAGTTCGCCGTTATACTCGCCGCTCTGCTTTGGAGCCAGTATGAATTCGTTGCCGATTGATGATGTTTTACCCGCCCTGCGTGACGCCTTGGCGAATCGCCATGAAGCCGTGCTGGAAGCGCCGCCCGGCGCCGGTAAAACCACCCGCGTGCCCTTGGCCCTGTTGAATGAGCCATGGCTAGCCGGGCAAACCATCCTGATGCTCGAACCGCGCCGCCTTGCCGCCCGCGCCGCTGCCGAGCGCTTGGCCAGTGAGCTGGGTGAAAAAGTCGGTGAAACCGTCGGTTATCGCATTCGGCTGGACAGCAAAGTCGGCCCCAACACGCGCATCGAAGTGGTCACCGAAGGCATTCTCACCCGCCGCCTGCAGGACGACCCGGCGCTGGACGGCGTGGGCCTGCTGATTTTCGACGAATTCCATGTTTTGCTGATTGGTTCGCTTTTAGGCTTCTGGTTGTCAAGCTTTAGAGGCAACGCCCACAAGGCGTTGCCTGCTTTTGCTCTTGCTTGAAAGTCAAAGCCCACAAGGCTTGGATGCTCCTGCTCCTTCCCTCGCTATTCTTATCTTCAAATCGTGCACTTAGGTAGCTCACTGATCCTGACTGGCACTCTCAAGTCCAAATCATCACTCAACGCCCAGCGTATACTGCTTCCCTGCTTTGGGAGCCTTGATGATTTCTCTACCTATTGACCTCGTATTGCCAGACCTACGAGAGGCCCTGGCCAACCGCCACGAAGTAATCCTTGAAGCGCCACCTGGTGCGGGTAAGACCACTCGAGTGCCCCTGGCGCTCCTGAACGAACCTTGGCTTGGTGACCAGAAGATCCTGATGCTCGAGCCTCGTCGATTGGCTGCTCGGGCCGCCGCTGAACGTTTGGCGAGTGAGCTTGGTGAGAAGGTTGGTGAGACTGTCGGATACCGCATTCGTCTTGAAAGCAAGGTAGGCCCTCGCACCCAGATTGAAGTGGTCACAGAAGGTATCCTGGCTCGCCGGCTTCAAGATGATCCTGCGCTGGATGGTGTGGGTGTGGTGATCTTCGACGAATACCACCTGCGAAACCTCGACTCCGACCTTGCACTGGCTCTGTGCGTGAGTGCTCGTGAGCTTCTGCGTGATGAGCCGCCACTGAAGTTGCTTCTGATGTCCGCAACGCTGGAAGGTGCTCGCCTTTCAAAAGTGCTGAATGATGCGCCTGTGGTCACCAGTGAGGGCCAAATGTATCCGGTCGTACCGGTTTGGGGCAGTCCATATCAGCCGGGCGAGCGTATGGATGCGCGAGTCACTGACACCTGTTTGGCTGCCATCAACGAACAGTCGGGAAGCGTTTTGGTTTTCCTTCCTGGGCAGGCAGAGATTCGGCGGGTGACTGAGGCGCTCAAGGAGCAGTTGAGTGGTCGTCCAAAGGTAATCGTATGTCCTCTATACGGCGACCTCGACTTAAATGCTCAGCGTGCTGCGATAGACCCGGCACCCAAAGGCTCCCGGAAGATCGTACTGGCCACGAACATCGCGGAGACCAGCTTGACCATCGAAGGTGTCAGAGTGGTGGTGGACAGTGGTCTCGAGCGAGTGCCGAAATTCGATCCTCGCAGTGGAATGACCCGGCTCGACACACAGCGTATTTCGAAGGCCAGTGCTACTCAGCGTGCAGGACGGGCAGGGCGGTTGGAACCAGGTATCTGCTATCGCCTTTGGTCTGAGTCGCAGCACGAGCAAATGGCTGGCTACAGTACCCCTGAAATCCTGCAGGCGGATCTTGCAGCCCTGGCTCTCCAGTTGGCCCGGTGGGGAATGAAGCCGGATGAGATGACCTGGCTCGACCAACCTCCATCAGCTCCCTTCGCACAAGCCCGAGACCTGCTGAAGAGCTTAGGCGCACTTGATGATGCTGGGCAGCTCACACCACACGGATCGTCGATGAGCGAGCTACCAGCGCATCCACGGATCGCTCATCTGCTCATCAAAGGTAACTCGATGGGGCTAGATGACCTGGCTTGCAATATCGCAGCACTGTTGGGTGAGAAAGACATTCTGCGCGGAGCCGGTGCAGATCTTTATACCAGGCTGAGTGCATTGTCAGGCGAGCAACATTCACGTCGAGGTGGTGGCCCATTGCAGCGAGTTAAGCAGTCTGCTCGGCAGTATCGATCCCTGCTGCGTGGAAGAGCCTCCAGCCCCGTTAGCGAGCCCGACCATCCACGATGGGTAGGTTGCCTGTTGGCGTATGCATATCCAGATCGAATCGGCCTGCAGAGGCGTTCAAGCACATCTGAGTATCGTCTCTCCAACGGACGGGCTGCCGTATTCTCCGAGCCTGATGCTCTCACCAAACACGAGTGGCTGGTGGTAGCCGATCTGGGTAGCCGGCAAGGCCAGCGTGAGGAGCGGATCTACCTGGCGAGTGACCTCGATCCGGCCCTGTTCGATGACGAGCTGGCTGATCTTGTGAGGTCTGTCGATGAGGTCGACTGGGATGAAAGGGAAGGGGTGCTGAAGGCTGAGCGGCAGTTGAAGGTTGGGCAACTCATCTTGTCGACGACAGCCCTGCCAAGTCTCGATGAGCAAACCCGTTCGCTGGCCTTGGTCAACCTCGTGAGGCGCAAGGGCATCGAACTCCTGCCCTGGAGCCCTGAGCTGCGGCAGTGGCAAGCTCGAGTCGATCTGCTCCGTCAGATGGATATCCAGAGTGGCCAATCCGCTAGCAAATGGCCTGATCTCAGTGATACCAATCTCTTGGATACACTGGAAGATTGGCTGACGCCATACCTGGGCAAAGTCACGAGGCTCAGTCACTTCAGCCAGCTGGATCTGTCTTCGATAGTCAGAAACCTCCTGCCTTGGCCGCTTCCGCAAGAGTTGGATGTTCAGGCGCCGCAGGCGATCCAGGTGCCTTCTGGTTCGAACATCCGCATCGACTATTCAGAGTACCCGCCAATCCTTGCTGTGCGGCTACAGGAATTGTTCGGGCTGGCCGAAACGCCTCGGATTGCTCATGGGAAACAGCCGCTGACGCTACATTTGTTGTCGCCGGCCCGGAGGCCTGTACAGGTCACCCAAGATCTTGCCAACTTCTGGCGGAGTACCTATGCGGAAGTGAAGAAAGATCTCAAGGGTAGATACCCAAAGCACTTTTGGCCTGACAACCCTTTAATCGCAGAGGCTACCGCTAGAGCCAAGCCCAGAAAGCCATGAGTGTCCAAGTAATCCCCAGTCTTTTTGGCGGCTGGGGTAATTACCAGAAGGCTTAGATTTACAGCAGGCTCATTCTCTTGGGCAGAGCTATCTCTTCAGGCGCCTCACCGTCCTTGTACCCCATCAGGTAAAGGACGTCTCCGACCGGTCGTGGCTGATGATTCGGATCTGACTCGTCCTTAGATACCATCTTTCTTAATACGTAACGGAACGTGACGCCCTGATCAGCAAGTCGGTCTAGGAGTGCCTGCAGTTCATCAAACACGGCCAGGCGAGATGTGCTTGAGTAAAGTTCTGCGCAATCGCGATATTCCCTGAGGTAATCGACCAGTTCAGCAAACGTCTCGGCTTGATCTTGGTTGGGGTCAAAGTCTAGCTCGATGTAATCGCCTATGCACTCGGCTGCAAGATTGGCTAGATTTCTGCCCGATTCAAGCAATAGCACCTTCGTAAGCACATACTCTTTTTCGAACTTGTCTCTGGCAGCTTGCAACTGTTCATTTGTCGGGATCGCCATGGGTTTGGTGAATGCATCGATGTCCTTAAACTCGAAAGCACTGGCCAACGATCGCAAAGTGTGAGGGTTCCCACCTGAGCCAGCCTCCACTCGCTGGATGGTTCTCGGGGTTGTTCTGGAGAGTTCCGCAAGCGTCTCTTGTGACCATTGACGGATCTCACGCAGGTATCTGACCACCTGACCCAGTTCGCCCTTGCTCAGCACGCGGGTCTCAATTGTATCGAAGCTGCTCATATCGTTTCTCCTGCCCCATTGGCTCATCTGATGGGTCAAGTATGGAAGTGCTCAGGTCGCTGCAACACGACACGAACACGACAGGCACCGTCCTTATATCCCACTCACCTTCGGGAGGAGAGGGATTACTTTTTTTCCCTCCAGTCGGCTTTATATAGAAGCTGATCGCGGTGAAGCTGTAAAACCTTATGGGCCTGAAGAGTCTGCTGTGTTTCCTTGTTAAACTTCTTTGCTTCATCAAATGCGAGAAATATCTGCTTTCTTCTTACTGAGTTTAGGATGCGGATAATATTTTCTGTGGCGGCCAATTCGATGTTTTTGTAGATGATGGAGTCGTGAATTACAAATGGCAGTCGTGTAAGTGATAGCATCGCTAAGTCGAAACCTACAAGTCCGGCGTAGGACTTACCCGTCCCGGTATCCATCGGGCAAGTGACGCTGTACGAGCTAGCACTTTTTATTCGAAGTTGCGAAGCAAGAGGCAAATTAGCTCGCAGCCCGGATTTTGGCCAAAAAATTAGGTGAGTAACGAATACAGTCCTGAACGCAACAGCTGGGGAACCGCTTCTCCGGGCGAAGGCGTATCTTAGGCTCTACTGAAGAGGCGGCCACCACCCGCGTGGGGGGGGTGACCGATGGCTCCGAACTCCGTCAGAACCGCACCTGCCCAGCTAGGCTTTCAGTACCGGCGATGTAACGCCAACATCAAGCCTGACCATGGCCTGGCAGAACGAAGGCCGTTCTGCCAGGCGGACTCTTTAAACCATGATGATCGAGGGCCGTTTAGGCTCCGCATATCTCAGGGGCATAATTTGTTTCTACCGTGGTCGCAGAAACGCTACCTTACTTAGCGCTAGAAATCTCCCCCTCGTATGTAGCTCCGGTGGCTGGGGAGGTCGCTTGATTCCCTTGCCATTTCGCAATGACCAATGGGGCCAATGCGTTACCGAGGACGTTGAGCGTAGTTGTACCCATATCCATGATCCGGTAGACGCCAGCGATAAACGCGATACCTTCAAGAGGTAGCCCAGCGCTCGCCAGGGTGGCAGAAAGGATCACGAACATGAAGCCAGGTACACCGGCAGCACCCTTAGACGTCAGCACCATGGTGACTACCAGCATGGCTTGTTGTGCCAAGCTCAGCTCAATGCCGTAGAGCTGAGCGACGAAGAGCGTGCCAATCCCCAAAAAGATGGAAGCGCCGTCCAAGTTGAACGAGTAGCCGACCGGGACAACGAAACTAACAACCTCGCGGGGTGCGCCGAACTTCTCGAGCTTGGACATCAGCTGTGGCATGACTGCCGTAGAGCTCGCGCTTGAGAAAGCCAGTACCAACTCGTCTTTGATATGGCGAATGAGGCCGATGAACGGGATGCCAGCAAGTTTCGCTATCGAGCCCAGGACAACAATTGCGAAAAGGAACAGGGCGATGTAGGTAACGACAATAAGCTTTGCCAAGGGCAGGAGCGAGGAGAAGCCGAAATTTGCGACTGTCACCGAGATCATACCGAACACGCCGATTGGCGAATATGCCATCACCATAGATGTCACTCTGAACATGGCATCACTCATGCCTCTGAATACTGCCAGAACGGGATCCTTCCGTTCTTTAGGAAGGCCTGAAAGGCCCAGGCCGAACATCACGGCAAAGAACAAAACAGGCAGCAAATTTCCTTTGGCCATCGAGTCGATAATATTGTCGGGAACGATTCCTAGAATCAGACCAGCTACGCCCTGGTGCCCCCCGCCAGAAGGAAGCGCGATTTCAGCAGCCTTGAGGCTGTGCAGATCAGTGCCAGCACCGGGCTCAAGTAAATTGCCCAAAACCAGACCAAAAATAATTGCGCTCGTGGTGATGCCGAAGAAATAGAGAAGGGTTCTAGCCCCCATACGGCCCAAGGCTTTGGTATCACCTTGACCTGCGACCCCAACGACCATGCAACAGAAAACGATTGGAATAACGATCATCTTCATCAATTTGATGAACAGGTCGCCAGCGGGTTGGAGAATATTGGCGATTAGCCAAGGGCGAGCCTCAGGGTAATGGTTGAGTACAGCACCCAAGATGATGCCTGCTACAAGGCCGATCAGGATCTGAGCGACCAGGGGAATACGAGGTTTATGCATGTCCGTCTCACAGATTTTCAGCGGCAGGATCTTGTTTTAAAAAATCGGGGGCTAACGCCCCCGGTGGCTTCCAGCTATTGATTGCTGGTTAGCGCAGAGACTCACAGGCATGACGAATGCGCGCACATCCTTGCTGGATTACGGACTCACCGCTTGCAAAGGACAAACGGACGTAAGGGCTAATGCCAAAAGCTCCACCAACCACTGTCGCAACCCCTGCCTCTTCAAGCCAGTATTTAACTACGTCCCCATCAGTGTTGAGCGTTTTACCGCCTGGAGTGACTTTGCCGAGGAGCCCCTGGACATTTACGAACAGATAGAATGCACCTTCAGGAACGACATACGTCAGCCCTGGTACGCCTTCTAGAGCTACTAGCATGATGTCCCGACGACCGCGATAGAGCTTGGCCATCGACTTCACTGGAGCCTGATCTCCGGCAAATGCAGCTACAGCGGCGGCTTGGCTAATGGAGCTTGGGCAGGTGGTGCTCTGCGATAGCAGCTTACCGATTGCAGCGATCAGCCACTTCGGGCCCGCACCGAAGCCCAAGCGCCATCCGGTCATCGCATAGCCTTTTGAGGCGCCGTTAATGATTAGGATCCGATCTTTCAGATCTGGCGCAGCAGCAGGAAACGACAGGTACGGCTCGTCGCCGTACACGAAGTGCTCATAAATCTCGTCCGCCATGATTAGGACATGCGGATGAGCACGGAGCACCTGTGCGAGGGCCTTCAGTTCAGCTGCGCTGTAGACGGCACCGCTTGGGTTGTTTGGACTATTGAGAATGACCCATTTCGTGCGAGGAGTAATTGCTTTCCGCAGTTGTTCAGGGGTCAACTTGAAGCCGTTTTCCTGGTTCCCGTCAATGACAACCGGCGTGCCGCCGTTGAGCTTGGTGATGTCGGGGTACGACACCCAGTAGGGACTGTGAACGATGACTTCGTCGTTAGGATTAAGGGTTGCAGCAAGCGCCTCAAAGATCACCTGCTTGCCGCCCGTGCCTGCAACTACTTCATCAATCGCGTACTGGAGACCATTGTCGCGAGCAAGCTTGGTGACGATGGCGTCACGCAGTGCTGGGGTGCCCGAAGTGTTTGTGTAATGGGTGTCACCAGTTTCCATTGCTTTGCGAGCAGCTTCAACGATATGCGCCGGTGTATTCAGATCAGGCTCACCAACGGTGAAGTTGACGATATCCCGGCCTTCAGCACGAAGCTCAGCAACCAGTGCGTTAGCGGCGACGCTTGGGGATGGAGCAATGCTTAATACGCGCTCAGAAAGATATTTATTCATTTCGTTTGTCCTCACAGCAGGCCGGCTTTAGCCAACGCATTATTGATCCAAGACTGGTCTACCGAACCGTTGGCGATTTCTGCCTTAACGCGCTCTTCCAGAGCTTCGTGATCCCGTGCCTTGGACAGGACTTCTTCTGCGTCTGCTTGGGAGAAGGCAACAACACCGTCTTCGTCGCCAACGATGATATCGCCTGGATTAATGATCATCCCCCCGATGCTGACGGGCACGTTGACTTCGCCAGGGCCGGTTTTATAAGGGCCGCAGTGCACAACAGCTTTCGCGTAACACGGAGTGTCTGAGAAGCAGGCGACGTCGCGGATGGCCCCATCGATTACGAATCCCACGCAGCCATGCTGTAGTGCATACAGCTTGATAAGCTCGCCGATCATCGCGTTGGTGGTGTCGCCTTGGCCGTCAACAACCAAGACATCCCCTGGCCGCAGCATGGTCAGAGCTTTATAGATGATCAGATTGTCGCCTGGACGGGTTTTCACGGTCAGTGCAGTTCCAACCAGCTTGCCGGTTTGGTTGTAGCGGGTTAGACCACGCGCACCGATGTGACGTCTCATGTTGTCACTGATGTGCGGGGTGACGACGGTACGAAAGGCTTCGATCATGCTGGGTGCAGCAGAGGGAGCCGGCGGGTTGAATCGGTTGCCAAGGGACATGGGATATCTCCGTCACACAGGTGTTGTTTTTCCTAGATGATAAGGAGATACCTTGAATGCTTTTAGCGATATTTTTGGATGTGATACCATCTCTTTTAGTAAACATTTATCGATCAGCCATTGTGATCACGGAAAATGCGGATCAGCATCGGCACCTATGAAAGGACAGTTGTTGTGGTGACATTCAAGCAACTCGAGGCGCTTTTCTGGATCGCTCAGCTAGGCAGCTTTGAATCAGCCGCTGCGAAGCTGAACATGTCGCAATCGGCCATTTCTAAACGCATTTCAGAATTGGAGGACACGTTCAAGGTTGCCATGTTTGATCGGTCGAGGCGGACTGCTCGACTCACACCTAGGGGTACGCTGTTACTTGAGCATGCTGCCGAACTGCTCTCCCGCCGCGATCAAATGCTAGGAGAGGTCAGCGATAAATCTGCCTTAGTGGGACGATTCCGTATTGGCGTAACTGAGCTCACGGCGATGACGTGGCTACCGTCGCTCGTGGAGGCCGTCAGCGAAGTCTATCCCCGCCTTCAGCTGGAACCACTGGTCGAAGTGGGCGCTGATCTCTTCCGCAAGTTGGAGCAAGATCACCTAGATCTAGTTGTCCTCCCAGATGTCTTCGGCGATGCCCGCTTTACACAAGTTATGCTGCAAGGGGTTCGTAATGTCTGGATGTGTTCGCCCCGATTGCTTGACACCGGACGACTGTGGACGCTTGATGAACTGGCAGACCAAAAACTTTTAACTCAAGGCATCTCATCGGGTGCGGGGCTTTTGTATCAGAGATGGTTCGCCAACCAGGGTGTCAATTTCGCCAAGTCAGTGACGGTTAACAACTTGCTCGCTCAGGTAGGCTTGGCTATTTCAGGCCTAGGCGTTGCTTATTTGCCTTGTGACTGCATTGGGCATCTGCTTGAGCGTGGTGATTTGCGAGAGATACGGTGCGAGCCTGCGTTGCCTGACACGAACTACATAGCGTTGTACCGAGCAGATCGCTGGGTAGGTGTCGGTGCAGACATCGCCGAAATGGCCAAAAAACTCTGTGACTTCTCTCGTCTCCTAATCGCCCAGTGAGGCTATTCGTCGTAGACGTAGCCACCTTCGCTATTCTGTTGAATGCACTGACTGCGCATTCCACGCCATCCGGCCACCCAGTCCACCAACATCCGGCCATCCTTTCCACGCTCATCCGGCCAGGCAGTCGGAGCGCAGCGACGCAGGTTTGCATTGTTAGTCTGAAGTCCCTGTCGTCGTCAATTTCGTTGCGCGTCTGCGCATCGATTCGCCCTTCAGTTCGATCC
>NZ_CAXAOY010000012.1:0-195970 GCF_963970975.1 Pseudomonas sp. RA_15y_Pfl1_P11 | reverse complement strand
AGAAATGCACATCCTTACCCTGAGGATCGCTTCGCGTCACATACCCGAGGCAGGAGCCGTATGCGGTAGTTCCGCACGTACGGATCTGTGCGGGGGGCGGCAGGTAATTGCCGTCCCTACCGCGACCAAGAGACTGGCCCCTCCATCACAATTACGATAACGACCAACGCCGACTGGCTCGGAAGGTCTAGGAATTATTCATGCCATTTATTTTTACCTGCGTTGTGTCCCTATTTTTTTGGACTGTTGTTTCAGCAATCACAGGAGCTGAGGAGCCTTGGGACCTGGCCAGTTACTGGACCATCATCTACCCCGCCGCGCTAGTGTTGTCCGTGATCCTTGGAGCCGTTCTAAAAAGCTCACAGTGGTCCGCAGGCGCCATCGTAATACTCTCTCAGGTCCCCGTGGTTTTGGCGACTTCTGGTACATCCCCGTTGCTAGCTGCCGGTATCATCGTTGCGGCCGTTCTCTCAATTCCGGCCATAACGCTGTCATGGCTCGCCGGCAAATTGCGCTCAGGTAAGAAAGGACGATGGACATCTACGAAGAAATGAAGGCACCGTTCCAGGAGCACCCGCGACGAGTACTGAATACACAATACAGATTGAGCCAGATAAAAAACGGCGGCAAGCTGGACAGTACGACGTAACCACCAACTCGCTCAAATACGACTTTGAGGTCATAACGACTAATGAGACCGCACATGGCCGAGAACTGTTGAGCGGCACCACCATGCCGCCCCATAAATGGGGCTCCAGAATGGTGTACACCTTCGTCCGGTCGTCCGGTGAACCTGTGAGGTTGCATTGCGCGATTGCACTGATCCTGGCGCCTTGGCGAAAGGCGTCTGGCAAAGTCACCTTCTCGACCCCTGCCGTTCACGTCAAATAGAAAGCATCGCCATTAAGTCATCAGTTTTGTTGAACTCGCTGCGCTACGCCGCAAAGCCACCGGCGCAAAAGTTGGGCTGCTTCACCCAGCACCACATCTTTGGCCTGCACCAAATAATAGCCCTTGCCAGTCTTTAGTACAGATTCAAAGACAAGTACGAGAAAGCCTAGTTGTACGTCTTCTTCAACCAACCAAGGGCTGGTAAGCACTAAACTTTGATCGCGGCGGGCCGCGTCGATTGCCAGCTCAGACTGGTCAAATTTGAGGCTGCTGGAGAAGCTATCGGGGGACATGCCAACCGATGATAACCATTGAGACCAGTTGGCATGAGACGTCATGCGCGACGGAGAGCGCTTTAAGTAATTGCTTTAGGGAAATAAGCTTAACAGCCTTCGGCAGGAAGCTACTCATTAGCCTGCATCAGTTCCAGAGTGATTTGATCTGGCCCGGTCACATATACAACTAGAGTTCCCTTGCGTGGGCCTGCGGGAATCGCTTGAGGCTTGCCTCTTGCTTTCCAGCCTGCTTGCT
Organism: Pseudomonas sp. RA_15y_Pfl1_P11; assembly: GCF_963970975.1. Taxonomy (NCBI): domain Bacteria; kingdom Pseudomonadati; phylum Pseudomonadota; class Gammaproteobacteria; order Pseudomonadales; family Pseudomonadaceae; genus Pseudomonas; species Pseudomonas sp. RA_15y_Pfl1_P11. The sequence goes on along the minus strand of NZ_CAXAOY010000012.1, from coordinate 194,548 downwards.
CAATGCGTTCGAGTACTGCGTATATGTCCTGCACTCTCAATGCCAAATGCGCTGAACCAATCGCTGATGCCGTAGGTGGAGTGATACCGTGGCGTTCACCCTGCGAATATTCCAGCAACTCTACTCGGCTGCCATCCGGGCCTTTGACTATCGCCGTTCGCACGCTCGGATCGGCGGTGCCGGTTACTTGCAAAATGAATGATCCGCCCATTTCCGACTGACGCTCAAGAGTGAACCCAAGTCCAATTGTCCAGAAGCGAATGGCTTCTTCCAATGAACTGACTGCGAAGCCAATATGATCGACGGCATGCACCATGTGGTTAGAATTCATCAAATGATCCTTTAAAGGTTCACGGGCCAAATGGGAGGTGAGCTTGCACATCCAGCTGTTACGGCCAAAACACAGAAAATAAATGTGTGAGGGGTACGCATAATCAGGCCAATCCAAGAGAAGCGACATTTGCGATTTTTAGACATTGAGTATTCCTCTGACCGGTCTTATTCTCCATTAGGCATTCAGGATATGGCTACCTCGGATATGACATTGGATAACGTAAACCAGCCATGAACCGCGCGCTTATGCCACTGTTGGCGATAGAGCAACGCGACCGGGCGATCCGCGAAACGGCGCCCCACACTCATACGAAAGGCCAACTAATCGCAAGCCTTGCCGGCCTGCTTTCCGTCAGCACTGACGGCGGCTCATGGGTAGTGCCGGCTACCCATGCCATTTGGATACCTCCCCGTGTCGCACACGCGATGATGTCACATGGCGCTTTTGCAGGAGCGATGGTCTATATCGCGGAGCAAGAGTGCGGGATCCTGCATCAAATGCCATGCACATTTAGGGTCAGCAGTTTGCTGCGCGAAGCGATAAGCCGCGCTGCGTCGTGGGGACAGCCACCCCGCAACGAAATGGAGTCGCGGGTTGCAGCAGTCATCTTAGATGAAATTGCTACCTCACCCGCTGAACCCATCGGTCTGACGCACCCCAATGACCCGCGCTTGAGGCGTATCACCGATGCGATACTTGCTCAGCTTGATGACAATAGATCACTTGAGGATTGGGCTGCTTGGTCAGGTATGGCACCTAGAACACTTGCCCGGCGTCTGGTCGCTGAAACCGGTTTTAGTTTTTCTGAATGGCGACAGCGTGCGCGCACGTTGCGCGCTATTCAACTATTGGTCGAGGGGATGTCAGTGACGACAACGGCGATTGAGGTTGGCTACGAAAATATTAGTGCTTTCATTGCCATGTTCCGTCGGATAATGGGTGTTACGCCAGGACAATATGTGCGTGCGCAGACACTGATTAGCAAAGAGGCAATTTCTAGATCAAGTTGATGGGTGTAAGAACCGCTGTACCATCCAACCCGATCCTGCACGCTACAGGCTAGACCTTCAACCATGTGCCGGAACAGATGAAGAAAGAAATGCCAGCCACTTCAGGAGTCGCCAGAGCATCAGTTTTCTTTTAACTGGTGGGGCACTCACGCTGCACTCAGCTGGCGCTTGTAACTTCAACCGTGCTAGTTGCGTATTCCCCCCAATACCACCACAAGCACTCTACGAGCTGTTCGTTAGTGCATTGGCTCAGGCATAACGTTAGTGTACGCGAAGTCCATGCTTCGCCTAATTGTGCGGCGCCAAGTGCTAAAGTGCTTTTGTAGAGAGCGCTGCGCGCACCACGCGATAGCCTTGCGTACGCCGCAATGATGTCCATTGGGAAAAGAGAACAGATTTATTTCTCTGTTCTAAACGTCCGCTTCTGGCCGACTCCTGCCGTTTGGTGACAGGCAAAAACCGGCCAAAAGCAGCCCATCAGATGTGTCCAGGAAATCAGGGAAGATTCATGCGCGCGATGCCATGAATGGACAGCGATAATGCCGCTTATTCGACGCAAACAACAGACGCTTCTGCGCTAGGGAATTTATGCTGTGTTACATAGAGCTGTCCGTTTAGAGCTGCGTAATTTGTTTTCTCTTTTAAAAAAGGGCGAATTTCCGTTTCTGCTTTAAGTGGACTGCATAACTCGCCTGCCCGTTTCTTGACAAAACCAACAACTTGTTCTTGTTTGTTGTAACCGTTACCTTCAAAAATGACTGTATAGGTGTTGGTGCCTGTTTTTACGTCGCTGTATCCCCCTTCGTACATTGTCGAGCCTTTAGGAGCATATGGAATACCGGAACAAGCCGAAATAATTACGCAAGAAGCGACTAATAAGAATTTAGATTTTTTTATCATGTATAAATCTTAAAAATTGTCTATGAAACGGTTTTAGCCTTGCTCCAAAGGAACGCGATATGGATAGCGATAGGCCTCGCATCCCCATAAAATTCAGAGCAGCATTCAGAATGATACTATTTGGCCATCATCGTGTCCAATGTTCGATTCTGCGCTGAAAAACAGAACTTGCCGAACGGCTGCTTCGGGTCGACTCCCGCCCATTGTGACCGGGAGAGGTCGGCGAAAGTGGTCCCGCGAGCTATGCCAGCATATGAAGCATGTCCATGAACATCGGACCTGAGAGATCACGTATCTCTCCGTCGTCAGCAACCAAGCAACCTACAACGCCAGCGAATAACTCTTGGTCATGCGCTGGGATGTCCAAGCTGCAAATGATCCTGTAGCGGAACAGCCAGCCGCAGGCGACACGACCGCACAGTTCTACCGTTTGATGATAGCCATCAACGTACAGGGGCCGGACACCGTGGGCCTGCGCAAGGTTATATGCTGTACTGCTGCCGGTAGATTCGCTCTGGGAAGATTCGTTGTTCATACGTACTGGAAATGGCTGTAATAGCAGTCGATTATCTACTCGTTTGGTTTGAATGTCTGGGCATCCGCACTGGGTCAATTACGGCCCTCGCGACAGGCAGAGATCGACCGATTCTGTTGAAAAAGTCGGATTTTCAAACGGCCTGAACTCAGGCACGACCACCACGAGAGAACCTACTCACCACATTGAGTGGTTTTTCGGTCCTTCGATGACCTTTGCCGCTCTGTTATTGGGTTAATTTGAGGTTTTTTGCTTGGTGCAGGCGCACCTATCCCGTGACTGGTGGCCCTTGAGATGAAAATTTGGCAAGCCGTCGCAGGTTCTGCACTGCAGCGGCCAGCGTGAATTCATCCGTCGCGCCACTCATGCCACGTAGCCGCAGCCGATCCAATTTCAGGATGCGCTTGAGGTGGGCAAACAACATTTCGACCTTTTTACGTTCGTGGCGAGACCGCTGATATGCCGGCGTTGCTGCAATGCGCCGAGCCACATCGCGAGCGGCTTCATGGACGCTGCGAGCGATCTTGCGGAACGCTGTGTTTGGGCAGCACTTGGCTTTCATCGCACACGTAGCGCAGTCGGTCTGCCGGGATCGGAAGATGATGGTGTTGGCTTTGGTGACATGTGAACGCTCATTCTTGAAGGCTCGCCATTCGCTGCGCAATGGGTTTCCGGCCGGGCAGCGGTATTCCTCAGCCTCTTCATTCCAGTGGAAATCGTTGCTCGAAAAACTGTCGTTCTTGCGCTCGGTTTTGTCCCACACCGGCACATGCGGTTCGATGTCTTTTTCCTCCACCATCCAGGCCAGCATCGGCGCGGTACCGTAAGCGGTGTCGCCAATGAGACGCTCCGGCTTGATGTCGAATTGCGCTTCGACCCGATCGATCATGGTCTTGGTGCTCTCGACTTCTGCGGTTCGATGAGCGGGTGTGGGTTCGACATCCATGATCATGCCGTGCTCGGTATCGATCAGATAATTCGTGGAGTAAGCGTAGAAAGCTGGGCCGCCTGGCGCAGCGGTCCAGCGGGCTTGAGGATCCGTCAGCGACAGGCGCTTCGGTAGCGTTTCGGCCAAAGCCTCTTCATCAAGGCCTTCAAGGTACTCACGCACGGCGCGGGTGCTCAGGGCCGGATCGCTCCAGTTGACCGGTTCATCACCCGGTACGCCGCGCTGCCGACTCGCATCCGCTTTGATGATGCTGGCGTCCACGGCAAAGCCTTCGCCCTTGACCAGGCCGGCGTCCATGCAGCGACGCAGCACTTCATTGAACAACCAGCGAAACAGATCACTCTCTCGAAAACGGCCGTGTCGATTTTTCGAAAAGGTTGAGTGGTTGGGGACTTCATCTTCAAGGCTCAACCGGCAGAACCAGCGATATGCCAGGTTCAAATGGGCCTCTTCGCACAACCGCCGTTCGGAGCGGATGCCATAGCAATAGCCCACGACTAGCATGCGGATCATCAGCTCAGGATCAATCGAAGGACGCCCAATTGGGCTATAGAAATCGGCGAGGTAGTGGCGCAGGTCGCTCAGATCGAGACACCGATCAATGCTGCGCAGAAGATGATTTTTTGGGATGTGGTCTTCAAGGTTGAACGAGTAAAACAGCCGCTCCTGCCCACTCGATAACTGTCCCATCATGCTGCGTACTCTCCCGTTGGCCGATGGAGTGATTTTGCCGCAGATCAGTCGATGGAGCGACTCAGGGAATCAGTTAACCTTGGGAGCGTTTCCCCGAGCAATCAGCAGCGAGCGCTCAATCATTTCAACGGTGATGTATGGGACGAACCCCAGCCTTTCGCCCTTTTTAAAGCTTTTTTCGTAATCCTCTAACTGATCGACATCTTGCGCAATTGCTAGCGCAGCTAGATGCCTGAGTGGCATTGCTCCTTTGGCGTCTGTAGGTAAAGACCTGTAGAGCGCCAAGCCGGCATCTATATCTTGATTCTGAGCCCAAGATAACGCCCTGTCAGATAGCTCGACTACATCGTCAGCGCCAATGGTCTCTAGCTTCTGGGGCGTTTCGTTGCTTACGATGACAGGTGAAAAATATTTTCCCTCCCCAAAGATGAACGCGACAGCATCCGAAAACGCTGTCGAGGAGATGGAGGGCATGAACGAAACTCTAAAATGATCCGAGCGCTTCCCTATAGTCGGAATGATCTGGACTTGGATCTCGCCCAAACACTTGATGCAAAAGCGGTCACTTACCTCATCCTTTCCACAGGCCCAACCTTGTGCTTGCAAAATCGCACATGCCTCTTTCTCTTTCATAGTTCTGCTCTCGATATCACCTATCGGATGATACTGGTTTCTTAGGCTCTCAAGGGGGCGCTTTCTAGCCAACCTGCTTTAGCTGGTCGCGCGCTATAGATCGACAGGAGACCTACTTTTTCAACAGAATCGGTCGAATGCGGCCATCCAGCCGCTGAGAATCAAGCTGGGCCCCAGCAAGCCTGGTGATGCGCAATATAAAACCTCACAAAAGACCACTTTCGGCCATTTAAAGGCGCTCAGGCACCCAGCAAATACACACAACAGCTATGGGCTAGCGATTGTTTCAAATAGCAAGTTCGTTGATGGCGAATTCACACTATATTGATGTAAACCCACGGATGTAAACCTCATCAAGGACCGGTTATGACCTCCATTCTGGCTGAATATCAGAGATTTCTTGCGTCACTGGACATACCACCAGCACCAGAAAATGTGAGGAGAATGGCGAATCTTGTGCTCGCCAATTTGGGCCATCTTGCTGAAGTAGGTACTGCACGCCGCGCACGCTCAGGGCGACCAGCGCCTATCGCAGTACAACATCTGTTGAACACGCCCGCCCAACTTCAGCAGCACGTGCCGCTTGATGGACGTGAGCCGCTCGTTGGACGCTTGCATGAGCTTACCGTAGGCCCCTTTCGCGGTTTCATGCGACAGGAGACGTTTGACCTTAGCAGAGATATAACGCTCGTCTATGGAGCCAATGGCACAGGGAAAAGCAGTTTTTGCGAAGCGCTGGAAGCCGCCATGCTTGGATCGATTAGCGAGGCAAAGGTAAAGCGCGTGGAGCATCGTGCTTACTGCAATAACGCTAGACTTCATCGGCACGTACTACCGGTCCTGACCTCATGGGAGGGCGAAGCGGCTCCAGCGGCGGTGGTGCCCAGTGAAAATACCTACCGATTCTGTTTCATCGAAAAGAATCGTCTGGATGACTTCGCTCGAATAGCCGCTCGAACCCCTGGTGACCAGCGCCAACTGATCGCAACTTTGTTTGGGGTGGATCAGTTCAGCGAATTCGTTCGAGGTTTTAATCCAACCCTTGACGAGAATCTCAACCTGACTGGCCTGAAAGCACTAACGCTATCGGGTCGACGCGCTCATTTAGCTGCTTCTGAGCAACTAATCAAAACAAACCCCGAAAAACTCGCTCAGTCAGATCGTGATGAATCGGCAGTGGCCGAACGTATATGGGCGGGCAAATCATTCGCCGAAGTATGCGATTGGCTGTTTGGAAATGCGCAAACACAAGGGCGGCTGCCCTATGTTCAAGGTTTACTCAACGCACCATCACCTCAGATTTATGATGTCAACCAGGTCAATCTTGCCGCTCTGCTCGCAGAGGCATATCGCATTGATGAGCTACTGTCGGCCGCAAAACAGCAACTGGCAGCACGCGCCGAAGATGTTTCATATACACATCTCTACGAGGCTGTACTTCAACTGAATGATGGGGCGAATTCGTGCCCAGCCTGCGGAACCGATCTCGGTAACGTTGCCCAGAATCCATTCGAAAAGGCACAAGTTGGTCTCCAGCAACTCGCCGAACTGGCGGCCATTGAGCAGAAGAAAGTACAACATGATCAGGCACTGACTAGCGTACTTCACGAATTGCTCGTAGCCATGTCTTCGGCTATTCGTGCTCTCGTGGCCGTGAGTCCCGAGGAACTGAGAGTAGCCAACCTGCCGCTACTGCCTCCAACATCTGCGGGCGAGTGGCTCAAGCCCTGGTTGGACAACAATCAACATGCCTGGCGGACGCTACTCAACTTAGTCGCCGCCATTGAGAAGAAAGACGCTGAAAGTCATTTAATCCTCGGCCAACGCCAGAGCCTGGCTCAAGAACGTGAACGTCTGGACGGATATCGCTCCGAGATAGAACGCTGTAAAACCATTCGAGCCACCAGTCTACAAGCGGTGCTCGATGCACAGAACGAAGTCGCACAGTTCGAAGTAGCGAATCATGAACTGGTAGCTGAAGTCGCCACGGAGGCGCAGCAGATCGCTCATCACAAGATGATCAAAGACAGCTACGACGGATTCCTCGAGGCTTTGAGGCAATATCTGGACGGGCTGCCAGCGCTCCTATTGCAAGGCCTTGGGCAGAGAGCTCGAAACCTGTACAACTCGTTCAACCGGGATGATCCGCCCGCCGAACTACTTCATGCCCTGTGGCTTCCGCTGGCGGAGAACGGCAAGATCGAGATTGAGTTTTCAGCCGAACCTGGGGTTCGTTATGACGCCCTAGTGATCCTCAGTGAAGGGCATATCAAGTGCCTGGGTTTGGCTATATTGCTAGCAAAAAACATCGATCAAGGGTGTCCTGTGGTGATTTTCGATGACGTTGTGAACGCCATAGATGACGAACACCGAAATGGGATATGGCGGACCTTTTTTGAAGACGACCTGCTTGGTGGAAAGCAAGTCATCCTGACATCGCATGCTGAGGAATTTCTACATCGTATCCAGCAAGAGTTGGGAGTACAGAGGGCGCAGTTGATCAAGGTCTATAAGTTTCTCCCGCGTGAAGGCGAACACCACTTGCGCGTCGATGCCGACCCACCCACGAAGAACTACGTCCTCCTGGCCCAGGCATCCCTTGCTGCTGAAGAAAAACGGGATGCTCTGCGGCACTCGAGACCTGCCATTGAAAGCCTGACGGATCGCTTATGGACATGGCTGGGAAAACGCGGGGATGGCCGTTTGGAATTGAAACTTAGCGGACCTCGGGCAAACTGGGAACTCAATAACAAGTGCGTGAAGTTGCGTGGAGCTCTGGGACGCATGCCGAATCCACATCCAGCGATACCAGCAGTAGTAGCAGCGCTCGATGATCTTTTAGGTATTAACGGTGGATCGATTGAATGGAGCTACCTAAACAGCGGGACACATGATGCCCAACGCGACAATGAGTTCGATCGTGCGGCCGTGCGACGAATCATCGACGCGGCCACAGCTTTGGATGCTGGGCTAGCGCAGTTGCAACAGGGCCGCTGATTAATCACTAACCTGCTGAGACGGCCGCCTTACGTACAAGCTCGAAAGCGACCATCCAGCAGGTAGAAATCAAACTGGGCACCAGCAATCCGAAAGCCATCTTGATCTTCACCGCGTTCCTGCCGCAATTCGTCGTGCGCGGCGAGCCGATCACTCCGCAATTCGCCCTCCTGGGGGTGATGTTCCTGGTGCTGGAATGGATAGCCATCAGTGCCTACGCCTATATGGGCCTGCATATGCGGCGCTGGTTTGCCGAGCCTCGGGGCAAGCGGATGTTTAATCGGGGCTGCGCGGGGTTGCTGTCAGCGGCGGCGACGGTGTTGTTGATGGCGCGCAGGGCTTAAATCACCTTAAATTTTCCGTGGCGTCCGACCATGAACCGCAAAAATACCCTTTGTCTCTGGTACAACGGCACCGCCCTTCATCGCCGCGATTGAAGCGGCGGTGGCCGCAGGTTAAGGCAGCACCTCAAGCATCGCCTTGGCCGCCAGCACATGGACTGTGCGGGTGGGGTGCCATTCGTCCCAGTAATAGTGGGCGTCGGGGTTGGTGCACAGCGGTTTCACTTCTGGGTAGGTGGCTTGGCACGGCGTGTCCATGTCCTTGAAGCCGTTGGCGGCGGGATTGGCGCGCAGTTTGTCGCTGAAGGCCAAGTGGTCGAAATAGCTGACCTTTGCCGCGCCGATCTGCGCCAGCGCCGCCGGGAGTTTTTGCGCCAGCAACTGCTGGTATTTCTTCGCATTGTCGACCTGGTTGCCCTGCACCACGGCGGGTACATGGCTGAGGTCGGTAGTCCCAACTACCATCACGTGCCTGGCGCCCGCCGCTACCAATTGCTCGGTGGCACTGCGAATGTTGGCCAGGCTGGATTCACTCAGCGCTTCAATGGTTTCAGGATGGGAGAAATCGGCCCATTCGAAAAAATCGTTGGCCGAGATGAAGATGAAATACAGCGCCTTGGGGTCGGCTTTGTGCGACTTGGCGGCCTGCAAGTGCTCGGCGACCTGGCCCAGGACCCCCGTATCCTGGGACGGCATCATCCACGTGTAGTAGTTGCCGTGGCCACTTTTGGCCCCCCCTACCGCGTAGTCGGTCAGGGGTATGTTCAGTGCGTCGGCCAAGCCTTCGACGGCGGTCGGGCCATTGCTCCAGCGTCCCTTCCAATACAGCGGGCCTGGCAGCGCTTGGGCATCCTTGACCTTTTGCGTTGCGAGTCGAGTGGTGAGCGCTTCGCCCGCGCCATTGTCGGAATAGCTGTCGCCAAAGGCATACAGATGATCGTAGCTCGTGGCGCCCAAGGCGATCGAGGCAGATAGGGTCAGCAGAGCAGCCAGGCACGCGCGTCGTATCATCGAAGTTCTCCCAGAATGTTTGGATAGACTAGCGGCCCGCTGCAAATGCAGTAAAACGATTGCGACCCGCACCTATCCGGCTGCGGCCATGCAAGCGCTGTACAGATGCCGTTTGGCTCGTTAGGCTTTCGCGCTGTAACATCCGGCTACAGATGCAGCGCTTCCCGCCGTTACCCTTAAACCCGAATGGACTCAACGAGGCTCTCGTGCGCTTTATCACTCCTCTTTTGCTGATCGGTGGCATCGCCACCCTGGCCGGCTGTGCCAACCAGAAAACCCAAGTCGACCGCATGCTCGCCGACACTCTCGCCCAGCCCCTGGTTGAAAACAGCATCGTGCGCGAAGGTGACCTGCTCAGCTTCGAGCTGCTGATGCCGGACGGCCTGAGTGGTCTGCGACGCACCATGCAATTCGAGGCGGCCTGTTCATCGCCGCAACTGCATTTGCTGTACCTGGACGGCTCGCAACGGGTCTACCCCGCCAGTGCAGGCCGCTACAGCGCGGCGCGCAAATTATCGCCGCAATTGCGCGCGACCTTGGCCGCCAACCAGACATTCGTGCGCGCCTGTGCCGAAACGCCTAAGCCGGACTGGCGCCTGATGCAGAGCAACGAGCGTGGCAACCAGGTATTGATCGACGCCAACAGCATCAAGACCGTGAATGGCGAAACACGCTTCTGGGCTGCTTTCGACGAGCCAGCGGTGCTCAACGATATGCCCTACAACGCCCCCTATGCGCAGAAACGCGAGCACTTTGCGGTGTCGTGCACGGACGGTACCTATAAGGCGCTGGCCGGCTACGACATGGACGCCGACAACCGCGTCAGTGATGGCCGCGTCGACAGTTTCCCAACGCCACAGAAAATCGCCGGCAGCAATGCCGACTATGTGCAGTTGTTCAATAAGGTGTGCGTCAACCCGCAGAAGATTGCCGCGCTGCCGGCGTTCAAACCACGCCTGAAGGCGCCGGTGACCATCGCACTGACCTCGGTACAACCTCAAGTGCTGGCCGCAATCACGCCGTTGAACCTGGACAAGCCCGCCCGTGCCTTCAAATACGTGCACATGACCGGCACGTCGACCTTTAAGGGCAAGACCACCAACAGCCAGAGTACGGACTTCATCAGCCAGGATGCGGCAAGCGGACAACTGGCCATCGCCACCCGCGGGCAAGGCTATGAAAGCCACACGGTGAGCTGGCGCAACCTCATCCCGCTGGTGGCGAAAAACACCTACAGTTCCTCGGGCATGGCAGAAAGCGAAACGCTGACGCAGTTGAGCTTCACCGGCAACTGGAAATCCCTGCCGGTGGGCGACACCGTGATTTATCAAACAACGCGCTCCAGCCTCAATAGCCTCATTGGCAGCCGCACCAAAGTCCAGATTACCCGCTGCGTAGTTGAACGCGAACTGCAGGCCAGCGAGCTCAACCCTGGCCTGCTCGGGGCGGCCAAGGCACTTAAGTGCAGCTTCGATAACGATGAATACAACCGGGTGAACCACCTGTACTACCTGACCGACTACGCCTACTTCTACGAGTCGAGCACGGACAAAAACGCGTTCTACTATTCCGACACGCGTATCGATAAATTCGAATAAACGCCGTTGACACACTCTGCAATATTCCATAAAGATGGAGGCCTTATTCAGGGTGTGTCAGCCAATGTCAGCACTGTCCTTCGTTAACCTTTCCGCCACTGGCTCCATTGCCAAGGCGCAAGGTTGCGTTGCGCACGCCCTCAAATCGAAGAAACAGTCGCTCATGTGACCGGGGCGCGCTGTCCCGTCAGATGAGCTGACAGGGCATTGAGCGCGACGGTCTTCTCCCTTGCACAATTCCCTCTGCCCTTCTGACGGTGACTCAAGCGGTCAATCATCAGGAGAAAGTGCATGTCATCGTTTCAAGGTATCTGGGTCCCCGTGGTCACGCCGTTCCATGACGGTGCCATCGACTTTATCGGCCTGCGCCGGCTGGTCAGCCACCTGCTGGAAAAGCACGTGGCCGGGATCATGGTATGCACCACCACCGGGGAAGCCGCATCGCTGAGCCGCCAGGAACAACTCGCAGTGCTGGATGCGGTGTTGCAGTTGGTGCCGGCGCACCGCGTAGTCATGGGCTTGGCAGGCAATAACCAGATCGAGTTACTGCAATTCCAGCGTGAAATCCTGCAACGGCCGATCGCCGGTTTGCTGGTGCCGGCGCCGAGTTACATCCGCCCGTCCCAGGCCGGCCTGGTGGCCTTCTTCCACTCAGTGGCCGATGCGTCCAGCGTGCCGATCATTCTCTATGACATTCCCTATCGCACCGGCGCAACCTTCGAGCAGGCCACCTTGCTGACTATCGTCACCCACCCGCGGATCGTCGCGATCAAGGACTGCGGCGGCAACCTGGGCAATACCCTGGCGCTGCTGGCCAGCGGTGAGGTGGATGTGTTGTGTGGGGAAGATGTGCAGATGTTCAACGCGCTGTGCCTCGGCGCGACCGGGGCGATTGCGGCCTCGGCACATAGACGGACTGAAGAGTTTGTGGCTTTGTGCCAGCAGGTGCGGGACAACCAACTGGCCGAGGCGCGGGCGACGTTCTTTGGGTTGCTGCCACTGATCAACACGATGTTCATGGAGCCCAACCCGGCACCGGTTAAAGCGGCGCTGGCCTTGCAGGGCTTGATCGGCAGCGAGTTGCGGGCGCCGATGCAAGCGGCCGGGGCTGACGTGATAGCACGCTTGCAGCAGCTGCAGAACCTGGCCGGCTGATGCGCCAAAAACAGGCAGCCAGCGGAGCGTCCGGTTGCGACCGGACCGATCCCGGCCTATCGTCGAACGCAGGCTGTGCCTCTTGCTGTCCAACCCCTCCGTATCCCGGTGACGACATGCCCGCGCTACCGCGCCCCGCTGTCCTCGAGCTTATCGGCAACACGCCGCTGGTTCGGGTCAGCGGGTTCGACAAGGTGCGCCAACGCAGCGCCGGGCACCGCTTCAGCTTTGTCGACCTGGGTGATTTTTCGGCGTTTGAGGCCAGCTTGCAGGACGACACGCGCAGGGTCTGGGTCGAGACCCAACCCCCTGCTGAGCCTCACCGACCTTACCCGGGCCTGGCGTCCCATCCGCAGCGTGAGCTGGCACGAAAACAGATGCGTGGGTTTGGCGCAGGCCCTGGCAAAAATCTAACAGCAGAAACCGATCACATGTGGGAGCTGGCTCCCACAGGCGTTTGCGTCAGGCTGAGGTGATGTTGGCCCGCGCCGAATGCAGCTTCTTGTAACTCTCGATTAGGCGCTGATGCCGCTCTAACCCTTCCAGCTTCATACTGGTCGGCGTCAGGCCATAGAACCGCACATCGCCCTTCACCGAACCAATCACCGCGTCCATCCGCTCATTGCCAAACATGCGGCGGAAGTTGGCTTCGTAATCCGCCCGTTCCAGGTCGTCGTCCAGTTCCATCTCCAGCACCGCATTCATCGCTTGATAGAACAGGCCACGCTCAGCGGTGTTGTCGTTGTACTGCAGGAACATCTCCACGCACTCTTTGGCTTCCTCGTGTTGCTGCAAGGCGAGGAAGATCAGCAGTTTCAACTCCAGAATGGTCAACTGACCCCAGGCGGTGTTGTCGTCGAACTCGATGCCGATAAGGGTGGTGATATCGGTGTAGTCGTCCAGCTCGCTTTCGATCAGACGCTCGACCAACGCGTGCAGCTCTTCCTCATTGAGGCTGTGCAGGTTGAGGATATCCGCGCGGAAAAACAGCGCCTTATTGGTGTTGTCCCAGATCAGGTCATCCACCGGGTAGATTTCCGAGTAGTCCGGCACCAGGATGCGGCACGCGGTGGCGCCGAGGTGTTCGTACACCGCCATGTAGGTTTCTTTACCCATGCCTTCAAGGATGCCGAACAGCGTCGCGGCTTCCTGGGCATTCGAGTCTTCGCCCTCGCCGGAGAAATCCCACTCAACGAACTCGTAGTCCGACTGGGCACTGAAGAAGCGCCACGACACTACGCCGCTGGAGTCGATGAAGTGCTCGACGAAGTTGTTCGGCTCGGTCACCGCCTGGCCTTCGAAGGTCGGCTGCGGCAGATCATTCAGACCCTCGAAACTGCGGCCTTGCAGCAGTTCGGTGAGGCTGCGTTCCAGTGCCACTTCCAGGCTCGGGTGCGCGCCGAAGGAGGCGAAGACGCCGCCGGTGCGTGGGTTCATCAGGGTCACGCACATCACCGGGAATTCACCGCCCAGTGACGCATCTTTCACCAATACCGGGAAACCTTGGGCTTCGAGTCCCTGGATACCGGCGAGGATGCCAGGGTACTTGGCCAGCACCTCGGCCGGTACGTCCGGCAAGGCGAACTCACCTTCGATGATTTCACGCTTCACCGCGCGCTCGAAAATCTCCGACAAGCATTGCACCTGGGCTTCGGCCAAGGTGTTGCCGGCACTCATACCGTTGCTGAGGTAAAGGTTTTCGATCAGGTTGGACGGGAAGTACACCACCTCACCGTCGGACTGGCGCACGAATGGCAGCGAAACAATCCCGCGCGCTTCGTTGCCGGAGTTGGTATCGAACAGGTGCGAGCCACGCAGTTCGCCATCGCGGTTGTAAACCTTGAGGCAGTAAGCGTCGAGGATTTCGCTTGGCAGCGCGTCCTTGGGACCTGGCTGGAACCAACGCTCATCCGGGTAATGCACGAACGCTGCATTCGCCAGCTCTTCACCCCAGAACTGGTCGTTGTAGAAGAAGTTGCAGTTGAGCCGCTCGATAAACTCGCCCAACGCCGACGCCAAGGCGCCCTCTTTGGTCGCCCCCTTGCCGTTGGTGAAGCACATCGGCGAATGCGCATCGCGAATGTGCAGCGACCAGACGTTGGGCACGATATTGCGCCACGAAGCGATTTCGATCTTCATGCCCAAGCCGGCGAGAATGCCGGACATGTTGGCGATGGTCTGCTCCAGTGGCAGGTCTTTGCCGGCGATGTAGGTGCCGCCCTCGGCCTTAGAGCCTGGCATTAACAACGCCTGGGCATCAGCGTCCAGGTTCTCGACTTCTTCGATGACGAACTCAGGCCCGGCCTGCACCACTTTTTTAACCGTGCAACGGTCGATGGAGCGCAGGATGCCCTGGCGGTCCTTGTCGGAGATATCCGCCGGCAACTCGACCTGGATCTTGAAGATCTGGTTGTAGCGGTTTTCCGGGTCGACGATGTTGTTCTGCGACAGGCGAATATTGTCCGTGGGGATATTGCGTGTTTCGCAGTACAACTTGACGAAGTACGCCGCGCACAACGCCGACGACGCCAGGAAGTAATCGAACGGCCCCGGTGCCGAGCCATCGCCTTTGTAGCGAATGGGCTGGTCGGCAATCACCGTGAAGTCATCGAACTTGGCTTCAAGCCGGAGGTTGTCGAGAAAGTTGACCTTGATTTCCATGGGGGCACACCAGAATAACGGCTAAACAAAAATGGCCGCCATTATGAGGGGTTTCATCCGCAAGTTTCAGGCTTTTGACCAGTGGCTGGCGAATTAGCCAACGTGTATTAACCTTTTTGCAGTTGGCGCCGATGGCCTGAAGGCAACCAGGGAGTAGTCTGAATGCGCAATAACCAGCCTGTAACACAACGCGAGATTTCCCTCGCGCCGCAACAAAAACTCATCTCCGCCACGGATGTGCGCGGCGTCATCACTTACTGTAACGACGCCTTTGTCGAGATCAGCGGCTTTGAACGCGCCGACCTGATCGGCGCGCCGCAGAACATCGTACGTCACCCTGATGTGCCCCCCGCGGTTTTTGCGCACATGTGGAGTGCGCTCAAACAAGGCCAGCCGTGGATGGGCATCGTCAAGAATCGCTCGAAAAATGGTGACCACTATTGGGTCAACGCTTATGTCACGGCGATTTTTGAAGACAATAAGGTTGTCGGCTTCGAGTCAGTGCGGGTCAAGCCCAGCGACGACGAAATCCGCCGGGCCCAGGCCCTGTATCAGCGTATCAGCCGGGGCAAACCGGGCGTGCCACGCCAGGATGCCTGGCTGCCGGCCGCCGTCAGCTGCGTGCCTTACGTGGCAACCGGACTGGCTGGCAGCCTCGCTGGATTATTCCTCAGCGCACCGCTGGCCATTGCGGTGGCCGTCGCCGTCGCCGTGCCGGTCGGTATGCTTTGCTCACGCTGGCGCCAAGGCAGCACCTTGCGCCTGTTGCAAGGTGTCGAACCCTCGACTTCGGATGCGTTGATCGCGCAGATGTACAGCGACGCCCGGGGGCCACAGGCACGCTTGGAAACAGCGTTCCTCAGCCAGAGCGCGCGCCTGAAAACCTGCCTCACCCGCCTGCAGGACAGCGCTGAACAACTAAGTGCCCTGGCCGGGCAATCCGATCAGTTGGCCACTGCCAGTTCCAAGGGCCTGGACCGCCAGCGTGTCGAAACCGAACAAGTCTCCGCCGCCGTCAACCAGATGGCCGCGACCACTCAAGAAGTCGCCAGCCACGTACAGCGCACTGCGGATGCCACCCAGCAAGCCAACGTGCTGACCGGACGCGGTCGTGAGGTGGCGCGGGATACCCGTGAAGCCATCGAGCGCCTGTCCACTGTCGTCGCCGAGACTGGCGTCACCGTGGCGCAATTGGCCCGGGACAGCGACGAAATCGGCAGCGTGGTGGATGTGATCAAAGGCATCGCCGACCAGACCAACCTGCTGGCGCTCAACGCGGCTATCGAAGCGGCCCGCGCGGGTGAAATGGGCCGCGGCTTTGCCGTAGTCGCCGACGAAGTGCGCCAACTGGCGCAACGCACCTCCCAATCCACCACCCAGATCCACGGGCTGATTACCCAGTTGCAAGTGTCCTCCAACAACGCCGTGAACAGCATGGCAAACGGTCAACGCCAAGCGCAGGAAGGCGTCGCTTGGGTGCTCGAAGCTGACCAGGCTCTGGTAGGCATCAGCGAAGCGGTGTCCCATATCACCGACATGACCACCCAGATCGCCGCCGCCACCGAAGAACAGAGCGCGGTCGCCGAGGAGATCAGCCGCAACATCACCACCATCGCCGAACTGGCTGACCAGACCTCGATACAAGCCCATCAATCCACTGACCTGAGCAAGGAGCTCACGAGTACCGCATCCACCCAATATGCGTTGGTTGAGCGGTTCAATCGCTGATCAGCAGTCATCCAGCACCCGTCATCGAAACGACGACGGGTGCCCGCCGCAGACGATCAACCCTTCGTACCCGATGGTCCCCCCCTGACCTCTCGCCGCGGCAGCCAATCCCCTCCGGATGACGAGTGGCTCAACCTAGAGCTGGAATATGTCGACGACGACGGTAAAGTCAGGAAAGGCCATGCTTACTTTGTTGGTACCAATCCGACGTGGAGCTTCTACGACTACATCAGCGCAACCGCGTCCAACGGTCCGAAAGCCAAGTTCAAGAAAGTCTCCAACGATGGCAACTTCTTAGTCCTTGAGACTCAGGACGGCAACTCTCTGTCCTGCCGAGCGGCCCCTCGCTGGTGGGTTTACCGCTCCTCGGCCTACCCGTTAGGCTGGGAGATTGTTGACGGGAAGTTGTACACCAACTATCACGACGGCGCCGTAGGTACAGTTCACCAGCGTAATGGTGCACCGGATGCCTATTACTTGCGCGTGAATGGTGGAAATACGCTGACAAACTGCAAATGGGTCAAGGCCGACAATTGACCGCTCTGTAGCCGGCAAAGGTGCCCGTTTACCGGTCACCTTTGCCGGCGTCAACGTTCCCCCTCACCGGCCGCCTGCCACCCCGCATGGGCGTGCGTGAGTTGATGCCTGACCACGCTCAGCTCGGTGGAAAAAGGGTTCTCCGGCCGCCCGCAAACCGCCAACCTCAACGCACGCCTCGCCAGCGCGGAATGCCTGGACCAGCACTGGCAGTCCGTGGGCACCGTCGAAAAAGACGTCCTCGCCTACCTGATCAGCCCAAGCCTCACCGGCGGCCCCTACTGGCCCTCCACCCGTCAGGCCTATCGCGTGGTGCGCCGAGACCACAGCATCGTGCTGGCAACCGACGGTTTGTCCGACCCCTTCGACGACGCCGAAGGCCTGGGCAATGGCTTCGAAATGGAGCTGTTCCTGGAAACCGCCGACATCCCTGAAAACGCCGAAGGCACACTCGGCGACGTCGACCCACTGCGCCACAGTTGGGCATTCGAACTGCTCGAACACGTCGCCAACGCTGGCGGCATCACCCAGCAACTGGAGTGCCACGGCGTACTCTCCCTGGAACTGCCCGGTTTCAGCCAATCGCACTTGATGAGCGATCAACTGCCCCACTTGTTTGTCACCACTGACGACGCCGCCGGCGTACTGCTCGGCGGCCCAGCTCCAGACTTCCCTACCCGCCTCGACGACATGCCGCTGTCCCCGGTACAACGGGTGCCGGTGGTGCTGATCACGGCTGCGGAGTTGGAGTATGTGCGTGCCGGTGGGCGCGCGGCGCACTAGCCCCCCTACATATGAAACTGCTTCACGAGCCTATTCAATTCGACCGCGAGTTTGGTCAGTTCAGACGTTGCAATAGCGGTCTGACTTGAACCCTCTGAAGCTTGACTTGATAGATCTCGGATGCTGATCAGGCTGCGATCCACCTCCCTGGCAACCTGAGCCTGCTCTTCCGATGCAGTTGCGATCAAAACATTGCGCTCGGTGATATTATCGATAGAGTCGGTGATTTCCACCAAAGCAGTACCGGCGCCTTGAGCTGTGTCAAGCGTTCTCTGAGCTTGGGCGTTGGTGTGGGTCATTGCCGAAACAGCCGCTCCAGTGCCTTTCTGAATCGAGCTGATCATCTGTTCAATCTCACTGGTCGACTGCTGCGTACGATGAGCCAAAGCCCTTACTTCATCCGCCACTACCGCGAAGCCTCGACCTGCCTCACCGGCACGAGCAGCTTCGATAGCAGCATTCAATGCAAGAAGATTGGTCTGCTCGGCGATAGCCCGTATCACATCCAGAACCTTGCTGATGTCGGTCGCCATCACGGCGAGCCCTTGTACTTCTTGGGAAGCGTCTTCAACATTTGCGACCATTAAGCTGATGGCCTGAACGGTTTCATCTACGCGTGCACGACCTGCCAATGCGGCGGAGTTGGATCGATTGGCTGCTTCGGAGGCTGCTGAGGCATTTCTAGCCACTTCCTCTACGGCTGCGCTCATCTCGGTGACGGCAGTAGCGGCCATCTCGACCTCGTTATTTTGGCGCAGCATGCCTTTATTAGCATCCTCAGTGACGGCATGCATTTCTTCAGAAGTAGACGCTAACTGGCTGGACGAATCAGATATCAAAGAAAGCGTATTTCGCAGCCCCTGTTGCATGGCCTTCAAAGCCTGCATGAGCCTGGCAACTTCGTCGCTTCCTTGCACCTCAATGACCTCGCTGAGATCGTTTTTGGCAATACGCTCAGCGATGGCCAGTGACTGGCTGACCGGGCTAGTCACGCTGCGGGTATACATCAGAGCGAGAGTAATGGCAGCCAATGTGCCGACCAAGATAAAGCACCCAACAATAATTTTGGCCTGGTCGTAGATGAGAGTAGCTTCCTCGCCTGCTTTTTTAGCTTTGTTGGTGTTCAGTTCAATAAGTTTCTTTATATCCCGCTCCACAGTGTCTGCCGATTGCTTCATTGCTTCGTTAGACAATTTCACAGCGTCATCAAGACTGCCAGAAGAAATAAATGACAGGTATTGATCTTGTACTTTTTGGTAAGCGGCATAGCGTTGAGACAATTCACCGAAAACCTGTTTTCCCATAGCGGTGACTATGTACGGCTCAAGCGTCGAAAGTGTTTCTTGGACGCTTGCTTGGGCTTTCCTTACGTCCTCAAGTGCTTCTGTTTTACGATTTTCTGGCTCGACAGGATTACGCAACCGCGCGTTGCTGCCTCTAATACTTATAAAATCCCGGTCAATCGTTCCCAGCAAAGAGATGCTAGGCACTACGTTGGTTTCTACGAACTTTTCAGAAGCGTTCAAACTTGCCATCTGCTTAAGGGCGATGAGCCCCAACGCAATAATCACTAGGCAAAATAACCCGAAGCACAGGGCCGAGCGTGGAGCGAGATTGAGCTTGCGCAGAAACATAGGAAAACCTCTCTTCGTTTTATCTCTCTCGACGCTTCTGAACAGACCTGAAGCGCCGCTCGTCGCCCACATGAAAACAGTCCATAAACGCGAGCGTTCAAAGAAAAAAAATATGTATCTAAATGTTATGATTGTTAGTTCAGAGCCTCAAGTCGAAGGCTAACTAAGCTAAGTATGGTCTGAAGTAGCCGCCTATTTTTCGGCGACTGAGCCATCGGCGCTTTCAAAAAACGACAGCCGTTCAAAATCGGTCAAATCTGCCGACTGTTTCATTTTTTTGCTGCTGCGAGTGCCTCCTAGCAGCCATTTCCCCCACCACGCAGTGCACCAGCCCTGACTCATCAATGACACCAATGTGAGCTTTGGCACCGGCCTTACTTTTTCAGCATGAGCGTTGGACGGCCGAAGGTTTGGAAAAAGCTGACGCGGTGACGTAGCGGAGCCTAAAAAGCACAGTCAGAACGTGTATTTCAATTTGCGATCCAGTGCCAGGCTGCCGCTGCCACGCACAGCGATGTACAGGGCGAGAAACGTCATCAGTACCGGGTATTCAATTCCCCGGTCGACCCACGGCCACGTTGGGCCGAGAGCGCAACTGACCCCTACCATTTCCAGAGCGACGATCAGAGCAACTGGTCGTACCCACAAGCCAACGGCGAGCATAAAAGCACCCAGGGTCTCCAGTAGCATGACAAGAAACGCAAGCTCACTGGCGAACGGCAGCCCCAGGACGTTCTGCATAAGGTTGATGGAGCCTTCCATGGGATTTGCCATGGAGCCATGCGATGTTCCTAACGCTTTCGGCAGGCCGTGAGTAAACAAGATAGCGCCGAAGGCCGCGCGCAAGACGGCATACATGACCGCCTCTCCCCGCGCATACAGGGGCGCTAGCGCTGGGAACAACAGACGCTCCTGGCGGCTTACACTCCCAGTTGACAGCTGAACATCGTGTATTGATTTTTTCATATCCATACTCCTTAAAACCATTAAGCAAGCCCCGCCCCGACTAGATATAAATCCCGGTGGTTGCGAGGCGTTCTAGGGTTAGGCACTTAACGTCCCTGAGTTGGGTAATGCGTTTGCAGTGACCTTTTTAACCGACCTGGGGCCCAGCAAGTTGATCAGTTCACTGAGCGCAGGGTGGCAAAAGTGGCGCTCCATGGCCTGAGGCGACTCCCACAGGCCGGTCATAATCCAAAGGTCCTTTTTCGTATGACTTTGAAGCGCTTGATAAGTGATGCATCCAGGCGAGCCCAGGATGGTTGTCGCCAAGGATGACAAACGCGACTCGCACGACGATGACGCCTCGGTCTGCACGTGGACTTCAATAATGCTGATCGCTTCAGTCACAGCGGTATTGCTCGATGACTCGCCCGTTTCAGTCAACATTTCGCTTCTCCGGATACCTGCGGGGCGCCACCACCGTCAGTCGTGCGCATGCTGGCGTAGACAATATGGCGCGCATCGCGCCGAACCCACTGGATGCTCCGGTGATCAGAATAACTTGGCTCATGACATGACTCCTTGGTTGACTTAGGCGAAACCGCCATTGCTGCGAAGTACTTGCGAATTGATCCAGCCGCCGTCCGGTCCTGCCAGGAAGGCCACCGCACTGGCGATGTCCTCTGGGGTTCCCAAGCGTTCCAGCGGCGCAAGGTTGGCGATCTGCGCTATTTGTTCCGGGCTCTTGCCCTCAAAGAACAAATCAGTACCGACGGGTCCGGGTGCAACGGCGTTGACTGTGATGCGACGACCTCGCAGCTCGTTGGCAAGCACGTGTACAAGTCCTTCAACGCCTGCCTTTGACGCGATGTAGGGACCGTAGGAGGGGAACGATTTGGCGATCACGCTGGTGGACAGCGCGATAATGCGACCGCCGTCATCGACATGCGCAGCCGCTTGACCCAGTACCAGAAACGCACCGCGCAGGTTGGTGGCAATGACTGTGTCGAAGTCAGCCAGACTGCTTTCTCTGATGGTCGCCATCGGCATAATGCCTGCGCTGTTGACCACGACATCAATCCTGCCGAAAGCCTCTTTGGCGGCCGTGAACAAGGCAGCCACGTCCTCCGGATTGCCGACGTCACCCTTGACTGCGATGGCCCTGCCGCCGACAGACTGGATCGCTGCAACTGTTTCTTCTGCCTTTGCGGTGTTGTGAGCGAAGTTGACCACCACAGCAAAGCCGTCGGCGGCGAGGCGCATGGCGATGCATTGGCCGATGCCACGGGAGCCTCCGGTAACAAGGGCCGTTTTCAAACTATTGTCAGTCATACAGGACTCCTGATTTGCAAGTCAGTGGGCGACGATGCCCTTGAGTCCTATGTTGCTTGTTTGCCAGAACTGGATAAATACAGCTAAATGGCCAACAAAATTCCACCGGGAACAACAATAGATGGATCGCTTCGATTCACTCCAGCTGTTCGCGCGTATCGTTGAGTTGAGCAGCTTCAGCCGCGCAGCGGCAGCGCTCGACATTCCACGTGCCACCGCGACTCACGCCATCAAAGAGCTGGAAAGTCGACTGGGGATTCGACTACTGGAACGCACCACTCGGCATGTACGACCGACAGTCGACGGGCAGGCGTTCTACGAGCGATGTGTTTTCGTGCTGAGTGAACTGGACGATGCCGAGTCATCATTGCGCCACGTAGCGTCTAATCCGCAAGGATTGCTGCGCGTGGATATGCACGGTACTCATGCGACCAAGATTGTGCTGCCAAGGATTGATGAGTTTCGGGCGCGCTATCCAGGAATCGAATTGACAGCCAGTGGTGGTGATCGCTTGGTGGATCTCGTTCGGGAGGGGGTAGATTGCGTCGTGCGCGCAGGCACCCCCCAAGACTCGACGCTGGTAGCCAGGCCTCTTGCGGTGATGCCCCAGATCATTTGCGCGAGTCCTGAATACCTGACGCGTTTCGGCAGCCCTAAAAAACCTGAAGATTTGGCCGTGCATCAAACAGTAAAGTTCTTTTCGAGCAATGGCTCCTCGAATCTTCCTTTGGAATTGGTCCTCGGTGGCCAGATACGCCAGTTCACACTCAATGGCTGGATGGCAGTGAACGATGCTGAAAGCTACGTCGTATGTTCATTGCGTGGCTGCGGTCTGATTCAGGTGCCTCGTTACCACATTGAAGAGTATCTGGAAGCGGGGCGCCTGGTGGAAGTCTTGAGCGACTGGAAGAGCCCCGGCCTGACAGTTTCTGCCATGTACCCGCATCATCGGCACCTGTCGCCACGGGTACGCGTTTTCATTGACTGGCTGGGTGAGATCTACAGCGACATGTTTGGCACACTTCCAGCCAACTACTTGCAATCGACTTGAGGCGCTGGGGTGTCCAGTCGCGATGAGCTTTGTGCGATGCCGGCATGTGTTCGCTCTGGGTGCTGTAGGCGCCGCGCGAGCAACAGGTGGGTGGCGACCCGGCGATGTCCGTGCAGGATCTCGACGGTAAGTTGCACATAACGTGAAACCGGCACGCCTACGAACGCACTGAATTGTCGATGGAAGTGAAACGTCGAAAAGTTCGCCACCTGGCTTAACGCCCTCACCGACAGGTCGCCTTCGAGATTGGCATCTCTGTAGGCGAGTACGGCGTTGAAACGTTTTGTGTAAGCGAAATGGGTCGGCATGTAGGCACGGGAAAAAGCTCCTGGAAGTACGGCCATCAATAGAGTCGACTATAGCGTCGTGAGCACGCCTCGCCGCATTTGCTAAAGACACGCTTTGGGTTTGCCGATGCGATCCTCTTCCAAGGCGATTTAAAGGGCGGGGCAGTTCAACAATGAGACGGATCGAGCGGGCGTACCGACGCAGTGGTGCCGTACGCCGAGGCTCAGTTAAAGCTGCCCAGGTAGGAAATCGCTGTCTGGATGCCCACATCGGCTGTTATGTTTCGAGCCTCACGAGCAAAGGGAAGTGTCATGAAACCGCCAGCAACCAACGCGGCACTGCTGATCATCGATATGCAGCAAGGCATGAACCAGCCGAAGCTGGGGCGTCGCAATAACCTCGACGCCGAAGTGCAGATACAGCGTTTATTGAGCGCGTGGCGCCAATCCAACCGTCCTGTCGTTCACATCCGGCACATATCCCGCTCACCCGTCTCGGTATTCTGGCCGGGCCAGCCGGGCTGTGAGTTCCAGCCCGCGCTGCAACCACTGGCGCATGAGCATGTGGTGGAGAAGAACGTTCCGGATGCCTTCACCGCCACCGGCCTGGAGCGCTGGCTGCATGCACGCTCGATCCGGCAGTTGGTGATCGTTGGCGTGATCACTAACAATTCCGTCGAAGCCACGGCGCGCTCTGGCGGCAACCTGGGTTTTGCTGTGAGCGTGGTGGCGGATGCTTGTTATACGTTTGATCAGACTGATTTATCCGGACGGCTGTGGCCGGCGGAGGATGTGCATGCGTTGTCGCTGAGTAACCTGGCGATGGACTACGCCAAGGTTGTGGACGCCTCCGTAGTCCTGGGCGGGCTATGAATAGTTGGCGCGTCGCTGGCTTATCATTTGGCGAGTAAAGGCGCGAATGTCACCGCGCTGTGTGCCCTCGCCCGGCATGCCGATGTTGTGGTGCTCACCTGCTCGACCTTGGGTCCATCCATTGAAAGAATCGCACCCGATATTCAGGTACCGATTTTGAGAGCGGATGAAGCCTTGGCCGCTACGGCGGTTCGCCACGGCGGCAAGATCGTCGTGCTTTGCGCCATCGAGACAACCGTAGAACCCACCACACGGCTATTTCACAAGGCCGCTCAGCAATCAAACGCAGAGGTTGATGTACAGCTGGTTCCGGGTGCATGGCATCAGTTCAAGGCGGGAGAGTACCAGGACCTGCCCGAAGAGCTGAAGAAAGAGGTACTCGCGTTTGCCGATATCAACGTAGCGTGGCTCGCAGCAGTTCTCACGGACATCGGCAATGGCAGTGCCACTGACCACGAGCGGCGCGCGCGCGCCATCTACACCGCCATCGCGGGCGCGCAGTTGATTGCTCGTACGCGCATCGATATCGGCCTGTATGACGAACTCGTTCAGAGCTATCAGGACGCAGGGCTTATTCCGGCCTGATGGACTGAAGGGTCACCTGCGACAGGTAGACGAAAATGCCCTTGTTCATCGATGACCTCGCCCTCTGATCCGAACACATGGACATCCCATGGCCGCGTCGTTGGGGCTCGACAGCTCCCACAGTCGCTCAACCTACCCCCACCTCCACCACCCCACCGTTCAAACGCACCGGCCAGACGCGCAGGCGCTGGTCTGGCGCCTCCAGGCATTGCCCGTCAGCCAGGCGGTAATGCTGCTTGTAGATCGGCGCAGCCACCACCAACTCGCCTTTGATACTGCCAATCAACCCCCTACCGATCACATTCGCCCCCGATTCCGGGTCGTGGTTATCAATGGCATACAGCGTCTGGTCTTGCGCACCCGGCAGGTAGAACAACGCCACTTGCGCGCCGTCCAACCACACCACCACGCCGGAGTTGGTCACCAGGTCTTGCCTGTTGCACACGGTTTTCCAGATGGGCTGGCTCATCACGCAATCTCCTCGATGACCGGAATCAAGT
Organism: Pseudomonas sp. RA_15y_Pfl1_P11; assembly: GCF_963970975.1. Classification (NCBI taxonomy): domain Bacteria; kingdom Pseudomonadati; phylum Pseudomonadota; class Gammaproteobacteria; order Pseudomonadales; family Pseudomonadaceae; genus Pseudomonas; species Pseudomonas sp. RA_15y_Pfl1_P11. The sequence continues at coordinate 169,479 of NZ_CAXAOY010000012.1, read as the reverse complement.
TGAGTTCAGAGGCCATGATCGGCCGGCGCTGGCCGCGCTCCTGGACGAAGTGGATGTCCGGGTCCGGGCGTTTGTCGTTGACGAAGGTGCGGAAGCGCTTGAGTTTCTCCGGGTCCGCGAGCGCGTTGGCCCACTCGCATTCGTAGCGGTCGACCACCCGTTGCATCTGCGCTTCGAGCTCGGCGCCCAGCCCCAGGCTGTCCTCAAGGATCACGTCCTTGAGGAAATCCAGGCCGCCCTCCAGGCTTTCGCGCCATACCGAAGTACGCTGCAACTTGTCGGCGGTGCGGATGTAGAACATCAGGAAGCGGTCGATGTAGCGGATCAGCGTGGCATCATCCAGGTCGGTGGCGAACAGCTCCGCATGGCGTGGGCGCATACCACCGTTGCCAGCGATGTAGAGGTTCCAGCCCTTCTCGGTGGCGATCACGCCGACGTCCTTGCTCTGGGCTTCAGCGCATTCTCGGGTGCAGCCAGACACCGCGAACTTGAGCTTGTGCGGCGAGCGCAGGCCTTTGTAGCGATCCTCGATCAGCAGCGCCATTTTCACGCTGTCCTGCACGCCGTAGCGGCACCAGGTGCTGCCCACGCAAGACTTCACCGTGCGCGTGGATTTGCCATAGGCATGCCCGGTCTCGAACCCCGCCGCGATCAGTTCGCCCCAAATGTCCGGCAGTTCATGCAGCTGCGCGCCAAACAGGTCGATGCGCTGGCCGCCGGTGATCTTGGTGTAGAGGTCGTATTTCTTCGCCACTTCGCCGATCACAATGAGTTTTTCTGCAGTGATCTCACCCCCCGGAATGCGTGGTACCACCGAGTAGGTGCCGTTCTTCTGCATGTTGGCCATGAACGTATCGTTGGTGTCCTGCAACGGCACCAAGGATGCGTCCATGATCGGCTGGTTCCAGCACGATGCCAGGATCGAGCCGACTGCCGGCTTGCACACATCGCAACCGGTGTGGCCACGGCCGTGTTTGGCCAGCAGTTCGTCAAACGTGATGATGCCGTCCACACGCACCAAGGCGTACAGTTCCTGCCGGGTGTAGGCGAAGTGTTCGCACAGGCTTTTGTCAACGCTGACGCCACGGGCGATCAGCTCATGCTCGAACACCTGCTTGAGCAACCCGGCGCAGCCGCCGCAACCGGTGCAGGCCTTGGTCTGGGCTTTAAGCAGGCCGAGGTCGCTGCAGCCGCCGTCAATGGCTGAGCAGATCGAACCTTTGGTCACGTTGTGGCAGGAGCACACGGTAGCCGACTCCGGCAACGCGCCGGGGCCCAGGGTGGGAGCGCCGCTGGACGATGGCAGGATCAGGCTGGCCGGCTCGGACGGCAATGTGATGCTGTTCTGCATGTATTGCAGCAAGGTGTCGTAGTAGCTGTTGTCGCCCACCAGTACAGCACCAATCACATGCTTGCCCGAAGCATCCACCACCAGGCGCCGGTAACTGGCGCTGGCTTCGTCGATAAACTGGTAGCTGCGCGCGCCGGGCGTGTGGGCATGGGCATCGCCGATGGAGCCCACGTCCACACCGAGCAACTTGAGTTTGGTCGACATGTCGGCGCCCACAAACGGCTCGCCGGTTTGCTCGCAGAGCAGCGCGGCAACGCCTCGGGCCATCTGGTAGCCCGGCGCGACGAGGCCGAACAGGCTGCCGTTCCAGGACGCGCACTCACCAATCGCGTAGATATTCGGGTCGATGCTCAGGCACTCATCGTTGATCACCACGCCGCCGCGCGGGCCGATTTCCAGGCCAGCCTGGCGAGCCAGCGCGTCTTGGGCACGGATGCCAGCGGAGAACACGATCACGTCGGTTTCCAGGAATTCGTCATTGGCGAAGTTCATGCGGTAGCGATACTCCGCGCCCGCGCTGATCGACTGGGTTGCACGGGACAAATGCACACCGACGCCCAGCCGCTCGATCTGCGCCTTGAGCGCGAGGCCGCCAAAATCGTCGAGTTGCACCGGCATCAAGCGCGGCGCGAACTCCACTACATGCGCTTCAAGCCCCAGGCTTTTCAGCGCGTTAGCGGCTTCCAGACCGAGCAGGCCGCCCCCCACCACCACGCCGCGTCGCGCATTGGCGGCCGCCTTGCGAATCGCATCCAGATCCTCAAGCGTGCGATACACCAGCCGCGAATCGCCTTCAGCGCCTTCGATGGGCGGCACAAATGGATAGGAACCGGTGGCCAACACCAGCTTGTCATAGGCCACGCAGCCGTCGGCGGTGATCACCTCGCAGCGGGCGCGGTCGATCTCCAGCACCGGCACGCCCAGGTGCAAGGTCACGCCTGGGGTCTGGTACAACGAAGCGTCGGACAATGCCAGCGACTCGGCATCACGGCCGGTGAAATATTCGGACAGGTGCACCCGGTCATAGGCGCGCATCGGCTCCTCGCTGAACACGTGCAAGCGGTAGTGATCCAGCGCGCCGCGTTCGATCAGTTGCGCCACACAGTGGTGACCGACCATGCCATTGCCGACGACGATCAGGGTTTTGAGACTGTTCATATAAATCACCCGACAAAGCTCATCACGGTTTAAAAAGCAAAAAAAAACGCCTGAAACCTTGCGGTTCCAGGCGTCTTTGCCTGTTCTTATGCGGGTTCTGATCGGGCGACTGCGCCGGACTCACCGCTATTGCCCAATGGTGTCGATCGTCGTTGACCGAGGTGGGTTGAGAGGGAGCATGCAGGGTCTGTGCCAATCGAAGACAAGGGCTGGATTCACGGCATCACAACGTAATCAGCGGTTTTTTTCGCGCGCTTTCAGCGCCTCCAACTGGTGCGTCCCGCGTCATAAAAGTGCACCCCAACGGCTTTTGTAGTGAGCGGGCTTGCCCCGCGCTGGGTGGCAAAGCCGCCCCAATAGAGACGCCGCCGGTATCCAGCTAGAACCAGGTCGCCTGGTTTGGGGCGGCTGCGCCACTCAGCGCGGGGCAAGCCCGCTCACTACAGCCAGATAAAAAACCTGGCGCGTGACTTGCTAGGAATACTTCAACCAGGCAGTCAACGCTGATTGCTCTCTCACGACAAAGGCGCCGTGTAATCCCCGTTTTCAACGGAGGGTTACAAGGCGCCTTTTTTGTTTACGGGGTTACGGATGGCAAACCAAAACGTGCGCAGCGTGTGCCCTTATTGTGGCGTGGGCTGCGGCATCGTCATGCACGTCGAGCACAACACAGTGGTCAAGGTGGTCGGCGACAAGGCCCACCCCACCAACTTCGGCCGGCTGTGCACCAAGGGCACCACCTGCGGGCACGCCATCGCCGAGTCCGGCCGCATGGAAAGTGCCTACGTGCGCGAGGCGCGCGATCACGACCCGGTGCGCATTGCCATGGACAAGGCCATCAGCGAAACCGCCGCCCGCTTGCGCCACACCCTCGATACCCACGGGCCGGATGCGCTGGCTTTCTACGTGTCGGGCCAGATGTCGCTGGAATCCCAATACCTGATCAACAAATTGGCCAAGGGCTTCGTGCGCACTCCCAACATCGAATCCAACTCGCGCCTGTGCATGGCCAGCGCCGGCAGTGGCTACAAACTGTCGCTTGGCTCCGACGGGCCGCCGGGTTCCTACGAGGACTTCGACCGCGCCGACTTGTTCTTCGTGATCGGCGCGAACATGGCCGACTGTCATCCGATCCTGTTCCTGCGCATGATGGACCGGGTCAAGGCCGGCGCGAAGCTGATCGTGGTCGACCCCCGACGCAGTGCCACGGCGGACAAGGCCCACCTGTTCCTGCCGATAGAGCCCGGCACCGACCTCGCCTTGCTCAATGGCCTGTTGCACCTGCTGGTCAAGAACGGCCACACCGACCCTGCCTTTATCGCGGCCTTCACCGAGGGCTGGGAAGCCATGCCCGCGTTTCTGGAGGACTACTCGCCAGACCGGGTCGCCGCCATAACCGGCCTTGCCGAAGCCGATATCCGACAAGCCGCCGGCTGGATCGGCCAGGCTGCCGAGTGGATGAGTTGCTGGACCATGGGCCTCAACCAGAGCACCCATGGCACCTGGAACACCAACGCCCTGTGCAACCTGCACCTGGCCACCGGTGCCATCTGCCGCCCCGGCAGCGGACCGTTTTCCCTGACCGGGCAACCCAACGCCATGGGCGGGCGCGAAATGGGCTACATGGGCCCCGGCCTGCCAGGGCAGCGCTCGGTGCTGGTCGAGGCCGACCGCGCCTTTATCGAGGACCTGTGGCAGATCCCCCACGACAGCCTGCCGCGCCAGGCTGGCGGCGGCACCGTGGCGATGTTCGAGCAGATGGCGGCTGGGCAGATCAAAGCCTGCTGGATTATCTGCACCAACCCGGTGGCCAGCGTGCCCAACCGGCAAACGGTCATCAAAGGCCTGCAAACCGCCGAGCTGGTGATCACCCAGGACGCTTTCCTCGACACCGAGACCAACCGCTACGCCGACATCCTTTTGCCTGGCGCGCTGTGGGCCGAGGCCGAAGGGGTGATGATCAACTCCGAGCGCAACCTGACCCTGATGCAAAAGGCCGTCGAGGCCCCCGGCGAGGCCCTGCCCGACTGGCAGATCATCGCCAGGGTCGCCTGTGAGATGGGCTTCGCCGAGGCCTTCACCTACGCGTGCGCCGCCGACGTCTTTGAAGAGATCAAACGCGCCTGGAACCCCAAGACCGGCTATGACATTCGTGGCGCGAGCTACCCGCGACTGCGTGACAAGCCGCTGCAATGGCCCTGCGCGTCAGACGACGCAGCGGACCGCAACCCGATCCGCTACGTGAAGGACGGCACGCTCGCTTTCGCCACTGAAAACGGCAAAGCCCAGTTCCTCGCCCGTCCCCATATGCCGCCGGCGGAAATGCCGGATGAAGCGTTTCCCTTCGTGCTGAACACCGGCCGCGTGCAGCACCAATGGCACACGCTGACCAAGACCGGCAAGGTCGCCACGCTGAACAAACTCAACCCTGGCCCCTTCGTGGAACTACACCCCGAGGACGCCGCCCGCCTGGGTATCAAGGACAAGGACCGGGTTGAAATACGCTCACAGCGCGGCCGCGCCGTACTGCCTGCGGTAGTCACCGACCGTGTGCGGCCGGGCAACTGTTTTGCGCCGTTTCATTGGAACGATGTGTTTGGCGAAAACCTGGCGATCAACGCCGTGACCCATGACGCCGTGGACCCGATTTCCCTTCAGCCGGCGTTCAAGTTCTGCGCCGTCGCCCTGGCCCGGGTCGAACTGATCAATCACCCGTTTCTGGACCTCCACGCTCCCGAACGAGAGGACAGCAACTTGTCGCGTCTTACCGCCTTCGCCGACATCATCGGCTTCCGTCATCTAGCGCCGCCGCCATTGAGCGACAGTGAGCGCACCTATCTCGCCGGTTTCCTCAGTGGCCTGCAATCCGCCGCGCGCCAGGCTGGCGGTGTACCGACGATGCCGGCGAATGCGCCATTGGCAAGGGAATCCAGGCTGTGGCTGGACGGCCTGCTTGGCGGTTTGTTCAGCCGTACAGACGCCATCGCAGCGCCCTCCCCGGCAGTCACGCTGCTGTGGGCGTCGCAAACCGGCAACGCCGAAGCCTTGGCCGAGCGTTTTGCCAAACGCCTGCGCGACGCTGGGATCACGGTGCAACTGAGCGCGATGGCGGACTTCCCCGCGAGCAAACTGGCGAGCACTCACACCCTCGCGCTGATCAGCAGCACCTTTGGCGACGGCGACCCACCGGACAACGGCGAAAGTTTCTGGCACAGCTTAAGCACCGCCGAGATGCGCCTGGAATCCCTGCGCTTTGCGGTGCTGGCCTTGGGCGATCCCAATTACGACCAGTTCTGCAACCACGGCAAGCAACTCGACCAGCGCTTGCTGGAATTGGGCGCCACGCGCCTGCTGGAGCGTGTCGACTGCGACACCGAATTCGAGGAACGCGCCGATGCCTGGCTGGTGCGGTTCCAACACACCCTAAACCCGGCAAAGCCCATAGCGCCGGCCACGCCAGCCGGTAAAACCAAGCTGTACGGGTCACGGCTGCTGCTCAACCGGCACCTGAACCCCCACAGCGCCCACAAGGAAACCCGCCAGTTTGCCCTGGACCTGGCTGACTCCGGGCTCACCTATGAAGCCGGTGATGCCCTCGGAGTACGGCCGCGCAATTGCCCTGAACTGGTCAGCGAACTGCTCGACCTGATCCGCCTGAGTGCGAGCACGTGCGTGAACATCGACACCTTCGGTGATGTGCCGCTGCAACAGGCGCTCACCCAGCACTTCGAAATCGCCCGGCCGAGCAGCGACACCTTGGCCCTCATCGCCGAGCGCAGCGCCAACCCAGGCCTCAAACACTTGCTCAACCCCGAGCACAAGGCCGAACTGAATGACTGGCTGTGGGGCCGGCAGCTGGCGGACGTGCTGCAGGCATACCCTATCGATTGCGCCGCGGACGAACTGCTGGGCACCCTCAAGCGCCTGCAGCCACGCTTGTATTCGATTGCCTCGAGTGCCAAGGCCTACCCGCAGGAAGTACACCTCACAGTGGCCGCCGTGCGCTATGGCAAGCGCAAAGGCGTGTCCTCGACCTTTCTCGCCGACCGCGCGGGCGACGCTGAGGTGCCGTTGTTCGTGCAGCCGTCCAAACACTTCCGTACACCCAGCGATGGCGACGTGCCGATGATCATGATCGGGCCTGGCACCGGCGTCGCGCCGTTCCGCGCGTTTTTACAGGAACGCCGCGCCTTGGGGCATCAGGGCCGTAATTGGCTGTTTTTTGGCGAACAGCACGCGGCCAGCGATTTCTACTACCAGGACGAACTGCAAGGCATGCAACGCGACGGCATGCTCACTCACTTGAGCCTGGCGTTCTCCCGCGACCAGCCGCAGAAGGTCTACGTGCAGGACCGCATCCGCGAACAGGGCGCCGAGCTGTGGCGATGGCTGCAGGACGACGCCAAGCTGTACATCTGCGGCGACGCCAGCCATATGGCCAAAGACGTCGACCAGGCGCTGCGTCAGGTCGCGCAAACCCACGGCGGGCTTGGCGTGGAAGCCGCCGTGGATTACTGGCGGCAGTTGAGTGAACAGAAGCGTTATCTGCGTGATGTGTATTGATTGGATACAGAACAATAAGCAGTTTGTATTGTGTACAAAAAACCCTAAAGTTTTATCGCAGAAGGGCCGAAACATCAGTGATAGCAAATCGCCGTGCTTGCGTGATGGAGAACGATGATTTGGCCGCCCTCTACGCTGATGGTCGTCTCGATGAAAATAAAAAATAAGTTGGTACTGGCATTCGTCTCTGTTGCGTTTATACCGGTAAGCCTGGTGGCTGTGATCTCGGTCATGAACACGCGGACCCAGGCGGTGGATCAGTTTATCGACGGCAGCACCCGGGAAATCCGTCAGATCGATGGCAATATCCGCCAGTTCTTCGACGGCACCCTGCAGAACGTCGATCAAATGGCCACCGATCCTGTATACACATCAGTTAACACGCTGAAAAACTACCAGCCCGCCGACGCGGCCAGCCAGCCCATGCCGGCCGAGGCGCAAGCCGTCATCGACCGATTCGCACGCTTTGGCGCCACGCACCCAGCGGCGGCGATTCTGTCCATCGGCCTGGAAGATGGCACCTATGCCAAATGGCCGGATGACCCGCAACTGTCCAAGTACGACCCTCGCACGCGCCCCTGGTACAAAGCGGCCATGGCCAGCCCCGGCAAGACCGTCCGTACGCCCGCCTACTATTACGACAAAGACGACGTGGCGTTGGTCGGCACCGCACGGGCGCTGTTGGATAACGGCAAAGCCAAGGGCGTGTTTGTGGTCAGCGTCTCATTGAAAAACCTCACCGAGCTGGTCAAGAGCATCAAGCTGGGTGAAAGCGGCTACGTGATGCTGATCGAAGACGGCGTGGTGCTGGTGGACCCGCGCGACGCCGCCCACAGTTTCAAACCGCTCAAAGACCTGGGCGCCGCCTATGCGCAACTCGCCGACACACCGCAAGGCTCCACCGAAGTGGAAATCGACGGCGTGCGCTACATGGCCAACGTGTGGACCTCCCCCAGTCTTGGCTGGCGCTACATCGGGCTGATCGAGCAGCGTGAAGTCATGGCTGAAGCCACCCGCATGACCTACCTCACCGCGATCATCGTCGGCGTGCTGGTACTGATCTTCGGATTGATTGCAGCCGCGTTCTCCAAGGTCATCGTCAAGCCCATTGGCCAGGTCAGCACGGGATTGCAGTCCATCGCCGAGGGTGAAGGTGACTTGCGCCACGAACTGCAGGTGCAGGGCAAGGATGAAACCGCCGAACTGGCCGGTTGGTTCAACAAGTTTCTCGCAGCGATTCGCCAACTGATCCAGCATATCGGCGCGGCGTCGGCCAATCTGCAGAACGCCTCCAAGGTCAACAGCGAGGTCGCGCACAACATGAACAAGGCGGCGGGCCGGCAACGTGAGGCGGTTGAATTGGTGTCCACCGCGTTCAACGAAATGGTTGCCACCGCCAACGAAGTCGCGCGCTCATGCAGCGGCGCAGCGGAGTCCGCCGAAAACGGGCACCGTCGCGTGGCCGAGGGCAAGCAGCAGATCGAGGTCACTACCGATAACGTCAACCGCTTGGGCCGCCGTCTCACCGAATCGTCCCAGGCCATGATTGAACTGGAGGCCGGCAGTCGCAGCATCAACCAGATCCTCGGCACCATTCGCGCGATTGCCGAACAGACCAACCTCTTGGCGCTCAACGCTGCCATCGAAGCCGCCCGCGCCGGTGATCAAGGCCGTGGCTTTGCCGTGGTGGCCGATGAAGTGCGCGCACTGGCCAAGCGCACGTCAGACTCCACCGGCGAAATCGAGCAACTGCTTGGCACCCTGGAAAACAAGACCCAGGAGGTCACGCAAAAGATGGGCAGTTGCCTGGACCTGTCGCGGGACAGCGTGTCGTCCATCGAAAGCGCGCGGGACAGCTTCGAAGGCATTCAACTGTCAGTGAACGAAATCCGCGACCAGAACCTGCAGATCTCCGCCGCCGCCGAGGAACAACACAGCGTGGCCGAAGAGATCAATCGGCATATCCAGCAGATCTACGACGAGGCACGACTGGTGGAAAGCCTGGCCAACTCGGCGCAGGACGATTCGGGGCGGTTGTCCAACCTTTCGGATGAGTTGAATGGGTTGGTGGGACGGTTCAAGTCTTAGGACCCGTGTGCTTCGGTTGTACCTGCGAACGCAATTTCAGCAGCGGCGCCGATCAAATGTGGGAGCTGTCGAGCCCCGGCGAGGCTGCGAAGGCGGCGGTATTGCCAACCTATTGATCGCCTGACACACCGCTTTCGCAGCCTCGCTAAAGCTCGACAGCTCTCACAGGAGATCTGCTTTGGATTTCGCCTATACCGGCGAACACCAGCAGAACTACGCTCGCTGTAAAACCATCCAGCTCAGAAAGGCCTGAAGTCGGGCTGAGAATTTTTCGCCGTCGGCACTCGGGTTTCGGGCTTCAAACAGGAAGAACGCCACGTTAACCATCATTGTCGGATGCCACTGGACGAACAGCGCAACGTGCTCTTCGAGTGTCTGCGGCCACGTCGCCGCATCCTGCGAACGCAATACATGGGTCGCCCTGATCAGCTTGCGTGACGCTTCGCGCTGCCAGCGAAGTCGCTCCCGCTCGGAGTCGGCGTCTGCGATGCGTGTGAGGTAGGCGGTCAATACCGGTTCAAAGTCACCGTTCATGGCCAAGGCAATGTCCACCGAAGGCCGAAACCGCTCAATGTGCAGCGCAAGGTCCTCACCCCACACGCATCGGCAATGGTGCTTGAGCCAGAAGCCCCAGCTGTTGCGGTTTTCCGCCGCCATGACGTCCCCACGGCTGCCAATATCGAAATCCACCTTGGTGACTTGCGAATGCCGCCGCTCCAGGTCGCGCCGGATCACTTCCAGCCGTTCCAGTACCCGTGAAGTCGGCGACTCGCGCAGCACCAGCGTGAGATCAAGATCGGAAACACCCGGGATGGCATCTCCGCGCGCCACACTGCCGTAGAGGTAGATACCCTGCACTCCCAGCGCTTCCTGCGACAGAGCGGTGCAGGCCTCCTCAAGCAATGGCTGAAACTCGCTCTGCACGGACGTTTCGAGGACGGTGAGGATGAAACCTTCGGCGTCGACCCCTTTAAAATGCGCTGCACTCACGAGCGATGCACCTCAATCACCAACCCCTCCTCCTCACTCGGCACACAGAAGTGGCGTGTGATCAGGTCAAACTCGGCATCCGTCGCCGCAAAATCGTGCTCACCGTGCGCATTACGCGCATGCAGTCGAGCGCGGCAGGTGTCGTCGTCCAGTTCCAGGTAGTGCAAGCAGTGTGGCACCCCGGCGGCCTGCGCCAGTCCCAGCAGCCACTGGCGGTTAGCCAACGTGTTAGCCGGAAAATCCAGCACCACGTTGAGGCCCGACTCCAGCAAACCTACCACCAGCGGCCCCAACACCCCGCGGATGCGTTGGGCGCAGCGCAGGTAATCCGCCACCGACAAAATTTCGCCGGGATACAACTGTGCAAGCCACGGGTCCTCGCTTAACCGCATCGCCGCGTGTTCAGCGCTGAGGGTGCTGGCGAGCGTTGATTTGCCCGACGCTATCTTGCCGCATAGCAGATGCAGGGTTGGCATGAGTAAAGGTTCCCTTTTTTAAACTGAACGTCGCTTGAAATGCCCATAAAACGCCCAAGCTGCCACATTCTTGTCCTTGGACTCCAGCATGATGTCGAAGCGATCGAAAAACTGCAGCGCATAGTCGTTGGTCCAGCGGTTCCACATGTGTGCGCTGTGGGCATACAGGTCGCGCTTGTAAGCCACCTTCAACAGTGCGTCCACTTCCAGCGTGCTCGGCGTCGAAACCGGGCGCCTGCAAGACTTCTTGGGGCTGGGAGTAATGCAGGGTAGGCCGCACGCTCTGTGCCGAATGGTGCGAAAAACATCTCGACACCAATCCCTAGTGAACTTTCTGATAAACGAAAAGCTCCTCTGCTATGCGAAGTCACCGCGCCCTGACGCCAGGAGCGCTGAACAATAAGGAGCCGCTACCCCCATGACTACCCTCCCCGCCTACTACGCGACAAGACCTGGCCCGCTGCATTCGATACTGCTCGCCGGCAGCGTGCCGCTGTTTCTGGGTGCACTGCTCAGCGACATTGCCTACGGCCAGACCTACCAGATTCAGTGGGCCAACTTCGCGTCCTGGCTGATTGCCGGCGCGCTGGTGTTCAGTGGATTTGCGCTGTTGTTCGCGCTGATCAATTTATTGCGCGCCGAGCGTAAATCCGGGCGACCAGCCGCGTATTTCCTGCTGTTGTTAGCCGCCTGGGTAGTGGGCCTGGTCAATGCCTTTCAGCATGCCAAGGATGCGTACGCCATGATGCCCACGGGCTTGGTGCTGTCGGCGATTGTCACGCTGCTGGCATTCGTCGCAACGTGGATCGGCCTGACTAACCTGCGCTCGGGAGCTGCCCAATGAAAACGTCCAGCACGCTGACCCTATTAAGCGCTGCGCTGTTGCTGACCGCATGCGGTGGCGAAGGCGACAAGACCCAGGCCCGCGGCCCAGACCCCAAGTTGCCGGAACAGCAAAGCAGCCTGTTACCCAGCATGAAGATTGCCGAGCCCGTGCCTTGGGGCGAGCAGAAACCCAAGGTACCGGACGGCTACAGCATCTCCGCTATCGCCACTGACCTGGCCATCCCACGCCAGACCCTGGTGCTGCCCAACGGCGACATCCTGGTCGCCGAAGGCCGTGGCGGCAGCGCGGCCAAGCTCAAGCCCAAGGATGTGATCGCCAGCCTGATCAAGGCCGAAGGCAACACCAAGGTCAAGGGCGGCAACCGCCTGACCCTGCTGCGCGACGCCGACGGTGACGGCACCTACGAACTCAAGACCGTGTTCGCCGATAACCTGAACGCGCCGTACGGCCTGGCCTTCGCCGACGGCAAGCTGTATGTGGCCAACCAGGATGCGCTGGTGCGCTTCGACTACACCGACGGCCAGACCAAGGCCAGCGGCGCGCCCACCAAAGTCACCGACCTGCCGGCGCAGATCAACCACCACTGGACCAAATCCCTGGCCGTGAGCGCTGACGGTCGCCAGCTCTACGTGGGTATCGGCTCCAACAGCAACGTGACCGAACGCGGCATGGAAGTGGAGATCGACCGCGCGATGGTCTGGCAGATCGATGCTGCCACCGGCGCGCACAAACCTTACGCAACAGGCCTGCGCAACCCGACGGCGCTGACTATTCAGCCGGACACCGGGCAACTGTGGACGGTGGTCAACGAACGCGACGAACTCGGCCCGGACCTGGTGCCGGACTACCTCACCTCGGTGCGTGAAGGCGCGTTCTACGGCTGGCCCTACAGCTATTGGGGCCAGAACGTCGACCCACGCGCACAGCCACAGAACCCGGCCAAAGTGGCCGCCGCGATCAAGCCGGATTACAGCCTCGGCTCCCATGTGGCGGCACTGGGCGTGGACTTTTCCATCGCGCAAATGGGTGAGAAGTTTGCCGACGGCGTATTTGTTGGCGAGCACGGCAGTTGGAACCGTGACAACCCGGTGGGCTACAAGGTGATCTTCGTGCCCTTCAGCAACGGCAAGCCCTCTGGTGAACCCATCGACTTTGCCACCGGTTTTCGCGGTGACGACGGCAAAACCCGCGGCCGGCCGGTGGGTGTGACGGTGGACCCGAAAGGCGCGCTGATCATCGCGGATGATTTGGCCAATACCGTGTGGCGAGTGACACGTAACCCATAACCCTGCACGACAGGGGCGGACAACGCCCCTGTCATCCTTCCTCCTGCAATTGCGCCTCAAGCCAGGCGAGCAGCGCCGCCACCTCATCCCGCTTCCCTGCTGCTTGATGCCGATAAACCGAAATAGCCTCGGGCAAGTGCACGCTCTCGGCGCACGGCCTCACCAGCGCGCCACTTTCAATCAAGCGGCTCGCGGTGCGACGCCAGCCCATGGCAATCCCGTACCCCTCGACAGCGGCCTGCAACATCAGTGGGTAGCTGTCGAAAGTGGCACTGCGCGCGTCCACGGCCAACCTCTGGCCAAACACCTGCAGCCACTCATTCCACTCCATCAGATGCGGCGGCGGCGCGCTGTGGTGCAACAACGTATGACGCTGCAATGCATTCAGTGACAGCGCTTGCTCTACGGCTAGATAGTGCGGACTGCACACCGGAAAGACTTCGTCCGAGGCTGTGAATATCAGCGGATGAGCCCCGCTGGCGCGCCGTGTGCTTTGCAGCGCAACGTCAAAGGGGTCGTTGAATTCAGTCAAGGGTCGAGTGGTGGTCACCACCTGGATTTCAATCTGCGGGTATTGCTGGTGAAACGTCGATAAGCGCGGCATCAGCCAATAAAACGCTTCACACAACTGGCAGAGCAGCACCACACGGTTACTGCGGTGCACCGCGCGCAGGCGGGCGGCGCTGTCACCAATGCTGCGCAACGCCTCGCTGATCACCCGCCCCAGCTCGCGCCCCTCTGGCGTGAGGAACACGGCACGATTGCGCCGCTGAAACAGTTTGATCCCGAGGTTATCCTCGAGCCCACGAATCTGCCGGCTGATCGCGGCCTGAGTGATGTGCAGCTCATCGGCCGCCTTGGAGAAACTCTCCAGGCGTGCCGCCGCTTCGAAGGGCAGCAAGCTGGCAAGGGGCGGTAAGGTTTTGCCGAGCGCGTTCATAATCTTGGGTTATGTATCCAGGGCCGAGAACTCGTTTGTAGCACGGCCGCGCGGCTGGGCACCATGCGTATCCATTACCTGATGGATGACCCGGATGAATTCTGCACCCGCTTCACTACTGCTCGGACTGTTCCTAGCGGTGATGGCAACCCTCGGCTGGGCGCTGAACTTCATCACCCCCTACGTGACCGGCGACTACAGCCTCTACGACCTGATGCTCGTGCGATTCCTGTTCGTCGGCGGGCTGGGCGGCGGTTGGATACTCCTGAGTCGCGCCCATTTGCACCTGATCACGCCTGGCCAGCGGTTACTCGCCGCAGGGTTGGGCGCGTTGGGGTGCCTGGGTTATGGCGTGTGTATCGCCGCCGGCGTGCACTTTGCCGGACCGGTGCTCACGCCGGCGGTGATCGGGACGGTGCCGGTGCTGCTCGCGTTGCTGGGCAATGCGCGGCACAAGACGGTCGAATGGCACCGACTGATCACGCCCTTGTCGTGCCTGATGACAGGGCTGGCATTGGCGAACGTCGGCAGCCTTCATCAACCGTCGTTGAGTGCAGATTCGTGGCTGGCGGGGTTGTTTTGTTCACTGGGTGCCGTGGCGTTATGGCTACTGTTCAGCGTGCTCAACCAACAGCACCTAGTGCAGTTGCCGGCTCAGGCGACCGGGCTATGGACCGCGCTGATGCTGGCGGGCGCCGGCATCGCCGCGCTGTGCCTGTGGCCGATCATGCAGGCACTGGGGTTGCTGAGGCTGCCAGTCCTCGGCGCTGGGTTTGAACAGGCCGCGCCGTTGTATGCCTGGGGCGTGGTCATCGCCGTGATGTCCACCGTGGTCGGCGCGTGGGCCTGGAACGCCGCAACGCGTCGCTTACCCATGGTCCTGAGCGCCCAGTTGATTGCCCTTGAATCACTGTTCGCCACCCTGCTCGGCCTGGGCTTCGCAGGCCGGGGCCCGACGCTCATGGAAGCAGCAGGCCTGGCGGCGGTGCTGATCGGCGTGGTGATGGCGGTGCGCATCATCCTGATAGCCAGGCCCGACACCGCCTCGTCCATGCCAATTACAGGTCAGTGATTTCCTTGTGACGCGGCACCAGCGCCTTCATCACGCTCCAGGCCACCAGGTAGGCCAGTGCGCAAATGGCGAACATGATCATGTAGCCGGTGTGGATGTCGTTGATGGACTTGTAGTAGTCGAACACCCAGCCGCCGATCTTGGTCATCACCACGCCGCCCAGGCCGCCGGCCATGCCGCCAATGCCGACCACCGAGGCTACGGTCTTCTGCGGGAACATGTCGGACACGGTGGTGAAGATGTTGCACGACCACGCCTGGTGCGCCGACGCGCCCACGCCGATCAGTAATACCGGGATCCAGAAGCTGATGTGACCCAACGGCTGCGCCAGCAGCACCACCAGCGGGAACAGCGCAATCACCAGCATCGCTTTCATGCGACCGTCATACGGCGCATCGCCGCGCGCCATGAAGTAGCTGGGGAACCAGCCGCCGCCAATACTGCCCACCATGGTCATGCTGTACAGCACCGCCAGCGGCAGCACGATGTCGGGGCCCTTCATGCCGTATTGCGCCGACAAGTAGGTGGGCAGCCAGAACAGGAAGAACCACCACACGCCGTCAGTCATGAACTTGCCGAAAGCAAAGGCCCAGGTCTGGCGGTAAGTGAGCAACTTGAACCACGAGACTTTTTTCGCCACTGCGCCAGCGGGTTCAGGCGTGAAGGGCTGCACGGTCTGGTCGCTGCGGATGTAGGCCAGCTCTTCGGGAGACAGACGCTTTTGCTCGTCCGGCTTCTTATAGAGTGCGACCCACACCGCCACCCACACGAACCCCAACCCACCGATCACAATAAATGCCGCTTCCCAGCCCCATAAACCGGCAATCAACGGCACGCAGATAGGCGCCAGGATGGCACCGACGTTGGCCCCGGAGTTGAAGAGGCCGGTGGCGAGCGAGCGTTCTTTCTTGGGGAAGTATTCGGCAGTCGCCTTGATCGCAATTGGGAAGTTGCCCGCCTCGCCAATCGCCAACACTGCACGGGACAGCATGAACCCTGCAATCGACACAGGAATCACCGCCAATCCAATCGCGCCGCTGATCGCCGCGATGCCCTCGCCCATCGGCACCGAGAACGCGTGCATGATGGCGCCCGTGGACCAGATACCAATCGCCAATACGTAGGCTGCCTTGGTGCCGATCTTGTCGACAAAGCGCCCGGCGAACAGCATGGAGATCGCGTAGACAAACTGGAAAACTGCAGCAATGTTGGCGTAGTCGGTGTTGCTCCAGCCAAATTGCGTCGACAGCTGCGGCGCCAGCAGGCTGAGCACCTGGCGGTCGAGGTAATTGACGGTGGTCGCGAAGAACAGCATCGCGCAGATGGTCCAGCGATAGTTGCCTACCGCTTGGCCAACGCGGTGGGCGTGGATGGGCTCGTTCAAGTTCATGGCATCACTTTTTATTTTTGTTAGGCAGGACATATGTAACGTCATATGTCATCGTACAACTTCGGCTTTTATATCGGGACGCCCACACGGTGTCAATCTGAAATATTGCCGTTTATCACGGTATTGCGCGGCTATGTGATAGGTCAGGCAAAACCAGTTGTAGGATGACAAATACGAAACACCAGGCTCGGCGACTTGCCCGGCACATCGTCAAGCGCGCCGAAAGGCTGCATGCCGATCTTTTCCAGCACGCGGATCGACGCTGCGTGATCCGGTCGTACCAGGCCAAATACTTCGGGCACGCCCAGGGTGTCAAATGCCAGCGCCAGCGCATCGCGGCCAAGTTCGGTCGCGTAGCCCTGCCCCCAGGCTTGCACTGCAAACCTATAACCCAGGTTGACGCGCTGCTCGGTCAAGTAGTTGAGTGGCGCTATCCCACCGAAGCCGATGATGTGTTCCGGCGCCTCATTTCGCGCAATCGCCCACCAGCCATAACCCTCAGCGGCCCACTGCCCTAGCCAGCGATCCAGCAGGCGTTGCGCCTCGTCGAGGGTGGCAATGGGGCCGGCAGGATTAAACAGGTTGGTCTGCGGGTCGCCGAAGATCGCGAACAATCGCTGCACGTCTGCAGGCTGTGGTTGACGGTAGATCAGGCGGGAGAAAGTCG
Source organism: Pseudomonas sp. RA_15y_Pfl1_P11 (assembly GCF_963970975.1). Classification (NCBI taxonomy): domain Bacteria; kingdom Pseudomonadati; phylum Pseudomonadota; class Gammaproteobacteria; order Pseudomonadales; family Pseudomonadaceae; genus Pseudomonas; species Pseudomonas sp. RA_15y_Pfl1_P11. The sequence goes on along the minus strand of NZ_CAXAOY010000012.1, from coordinate 152,651 downwards.
TTGGCATAGAGATCGCTCCGTTGTGAACCGAAGAAGTTCAATGCACCTGCAAAAAAAAGCAAATAACGCTGAATTATTTCGTGTCCGCTTGTATCTGAACTGACAGAGCGGCGCCATCGCTGCGATGGCACCTCCCCTGTTCTGCTTTAGAGTGCCCCGCATGAAATTACGTAAGAAAAGCGTCAAACCGATCGGATTGAAAGACATCACCATTGTCGACGACACCAAGGTGCGCAAGGCAATCACCGCCGCCGCACTGGGTAACGCCATGGAATGGTTCGACTTTGGCGTCTACGGATTTGTCGCCTATGTGCTCGGCAAGGTGTTCTTCCCCGACGCCTCGCCCAGCGTACAAATGATCGCTGCACTCGGCACCTTCTCCGTGCCGTTCCTGATCCGCCCCCTGGGTGGCCTGTTCTTTGGTGCGCTGGGCGATAAGTACGGGCGGCAAAAAGTACTCGCCGCGACCATCGTGATCATGTCCCTGAGCACCTTTGCCATTGGCCTCATCCCCGGTTATGCCTCGATTGGCATCTGGGCGCCGATTCTGCTGTTGCTGTGCAAAATGGCCCAGGGTTTCTCGGTGGGCGGTGAATACACCGGCGCGTCGATCTTCGTCGCCGAGTACGCCCCGGACCGCAAGCGCGGCTTCCTGGGGAGTTGGCTGGACTTTGGTTCCATCGCCGGTTTCGTCCTGGGCGCAGGCGTGGTCGTACTGATTTCCAGCGTCTTGGGCGAAGCGGACTTCGAAGCATGGGGTTGGCGCCTGCCGTTCTTCCTCGCCTTGCCCCTGGGCATCATCGGCCTGTATCTGCGCCATGCGCTGGAAGAAACCCCAGCATTCCAACAGCACATGGACACACTCGAGCAAGGCGACCGCGAAGGCCTGACCCACGGCCCCAAAGTCTCGTTCAAGGAAGTCGCAACCAAGCACTGGGGCAGCCTGCTGACCTGCATCGGTATCGTCGCGGCGACCAACGTGACGTACTACATGCTGCTCACCTACATGCCGAGCTACCTGTCGCATAACCTGCACTACAAAGAAAACAGCGGCGTGCTGATCATCATCGCGATCATGGTCGGCATGCTGTTCGTGCAGCCGTTCATTGGCTTTATCAGCGACAAGGTCGGCCGCAAGCCCTTCATCATCGCTGGCAGCATCGGTTTGCTGTTCCTGTCCATCCCGGCGTTTATGCTGATCACCAGCGGCAAGATCGGGCTGATCTTCGCCGGCTTGCTGATCCTGGCCGTGATCCTCAACTTCTTCATCGGCGTGATGGCCTCGACCCTGCCCGCGATGTTCCCCACCCACCTGCGCTACAGCGCCTTGGCCGGCGCGTTCAACGTTTCGGTACTGATCGCCGGCCTCACGCCAACCGCCGTGGCCTGGCTGGTAGAAAGCACCAACGACCTGTTCATGCCCGCCTACTACCTGATGGTGTTTGCCGTGGTCGGCCTGATCACCGGCCTGACCATGAAGGAAACCGCCAACAAGCCACTGCGCGGCGCAGCGCCGGCCGCTTCGGACATGGAAGAAGCCAAGGAGTTGCTGCAGGAACATCACGACAATATCGAGCAAAAAATCGAAGACATCGATGCAGAAATTGCGGCTCTGGAAGCCAAGCGCCAGAACCTGGTGCAGCAGCATCCGCGGATCAATTAAAGCCTGAATGTGCGGGGTGGCCCCGGCCACCCCGCCCTCAAAAGATAGGTAGATGCCAATCCCTCCATCGGAGTGTCACCCAGGGTTGGATTCGCGCGATGCTGTCCGAGCTCCCAACCTGCCGGAAACTCTGAGCCTGTTTGCACGGTCGAGAACCCTGCCCGACGATGCCGAAGCCGGGGGCGGCTTGATGGTTGCGATCATTCAACTGGCGATCGCCTCGGGCGCTATCGTGGGAGGCCTGGTGTTTGGCCTGAGCGGGTATCAGGCGACATTCGAGTTGGGTGCGGCAGTGCTGGGCGCCGCGGCCTTACTGGCTTGGCTGGCAGCACGCGCCAGCGGTAATCACCTGTGGCGGTCTAAATATTTCGCCGGGCTCGCCGATAACAAGGGATAACTCTTGACTTGCAGCGACGCCCTGCGGGAAACAATGCCGAATACTCTCGCCCCTATTGTCCGCTCGCTTTCCGATCGCACCAGCCTTTCGCTGGCACGTACCTCACTGTTCAAGTTCATGGCGTTGCTCGCCGTCGTCTTTGCGGCGGCGGCTTATTCGCTGGTTTACCTTGCCTATGAGATGGACCGCACCGAACAGGCGGAAAGCGCCTTCCATACCCGTAAAGCCTTGCAATCCCAGGAAAAATCCCTGCGGGTGACGGTCAAGGACTACGCCTTCTGGAGCGATGCCTACAAGCACCTGCACGTTAAAGTGGACAGTGATTGGGCGTATGTCCGGGGCAATATCGGCGCCACGCTGTTCGATGATTTCGGTTTCCAAGGCCTGTTTGTGGTCAACGATGCCAACCGCACGGTCTATGCGGTCGTCGATGGCAAGCTGCAAGATGTCGAACTCACGCAATGGCTCGACCAGCCCTTTGCCGGGATTGTGGAGCAGGCTCGTGCAGGCGCCGACAGCGAAACCTCCGTCACAGCCTTCATCAACGTCAAGGGCAGCCCCGCGCTGGTGGCCGCAGCCGCCATCACCCCCGGCACAGACCCCACGGTGAAGCCCGATGGCCGGCCCGCTTCGGTCCTGATCTTCGTCGACATCCTCAACAGTGCCAAGCTGGCCGTGATCGGCAATGAATTCGGCGTGGCCAAGCTGCACATCGCCACCCCTGATGAAATCGGCCAGACGTTGCTGCTCCCCCTCGGCGACAACGGTGCTGCCGGCAGCCTGCATTGGGAGCCGGCCCGACCCGGTTTGCGCTTGATGGGCGTCGGCCTGCCCCTGCTTGGCCTGGCAGCGTTATTGGTATGCGTGATGAGCTGGGTCATTTCACGCCGCACCACGGCGGCCGCGCTCGCCCTGGACGCTAGCCATTCGTTGCTGCAGAACAGCCAGAATGCCCTGGCGACCAGCGAAGCACGCTTTCGCGATGTGGTAGAGGCGAGTTCCGATTGGGTGTGGGAAATCGACGCCAGTTGGCGCTTTACCTACCTGTCGGAGCGCTTCGAAGGCGTCACCGGGTTGGCGCGGCATGCGTGGATCGGTGCGACGATGAACGACTTGCTCGAGACCGAGACCGGTCTGCTCTCGCAATGGCTCAGCACCCCCGGACGCCGCCCGGATATCAGTGTGCAGTGCCGCTACGTCGATGCACTGGGGCTGGAACGCAGTACACGGCTGTCAGCGCGGCAGATGCCGTGTGGCGGCTTTCGCGGGACGGCCACCGACGTGACGGAAGAAGTCGAGTCCCGTCGACGCATCGAGTTCTTGTCCCAGCATGACGCCCTCACCGGGCTGCCCAATCGCACGCGGCTGCAAGCGTTCCTGGAGGGCAAGTTCAAGGCGCTGTCGAGTACGGCGCTGTCGGCAGCTGAGTTGTCCACCTCAACGCAGCCGTTGGTAATGCTCAGCCTGGACCTTGATCGGTTCAAACCGGTCAACGACCTGCTCGGGCACGCTGCCGGCGACCGGGTGCTCAACGAAGTGTCCGCCCGCCTGGCCGCCTGCGTGCGCCATGGTGATCTGGTCGCCCGTGTCGGCGGTGATGAATTTGTACTGATCCTGACCGATGCAGGGGCTCAAGACGAAGTCGAAACGCTGTGCAAGCGCTTGATCGAATCGATCGAGCGCACGATCAGAATCGACGAGCAAGAGGTGTTCGTCAGCGCCAGTATTGGCATCGCCCTCGCCCCCAACGATGCCCGCGAAGCCACGGAGCTGCTGCGTTACGCCGATATTGCACTGTACGAGGCAAAGGCTGCGGGCCGTAATACCTGGCGGTTCTACTCCGGCGATATGAACGCGCGGATCATTGAACGCCGACGCCTGGAGAGCGACCTGCGCTTTGCAATCAAACATGCCGAGCTGCGCCTGCACTTCCAACCGCGCTATCGCATCGCCGACGGCCAGATGGTCGGCGCGGAAGCCCTGGTGCGCTGGCAACACCCGTTGCGCGGCCTGATCACGCCGGACACCTTTATTCCGATCGCCGAAGAGTCCGGGCTGATCCTGGCCCTGAGCGACTGGGTACTTGAAACCGCTTGTAAATGCGCCGCCCAGTGGCCCGAGCATCTTTTTGTGTCGGTGAACCTGTCACCCATGGAATTCAGGCGTGGCAACCTGGTAAAGCGCGTACGGCAGGCCCTGAAGACCTCAGGTATCGAACCCGCGCGCGTGGAACTGGAAATCACCGAAAGCGTCATGCTCGAAGATGCCACCGGGGCGCTGGAGGTCATGCGCACGCTCAAGCAATTGGGCATACGCATCGCCATGGATGACTTCGGCACCGGCTACTCATCCCTGAGCTACCTGCGTACGTTCCCGTTCGACGGTTTGAAGATAGACCGCAGCTTCCTGACCCGGCTGGAAGAAAGTGATGATGACAAGGCGATTATCCAGGCCATCGTCGGCCTGGGTCGGGCCCTGGCACTGACCGTAACGGCCGAAGGCGTGGAAACGGCTGAACACCTGGCATTGCTCAAGGCCGTGGCCTGTGAAGAGGGCCAAGGCTATTTCCTCAGTCACCCTCTGGATATCGAAACCTTCACTCGCCTGTTGGGCGTGCACGCCGGCATCGTGCAGGGATAACGCCGGGCGCTACCTGAAAAAATGGCTGGGCGTCTTGCCGAACTGCTTCTTGAACATGCTGGTGAACGCGCTCGGGCTTTCATACCCCAGCTCCAAGGCGATATCGATCACCTTTTCGCCCACCGCAATGCGCTCCAGCGCCAGCAGCAGCCTTGCTTGTTGGCGCCACTGGCCGAACGTCATGCCGGTTTCCTTGCGGAACAGGCGCTGGATGGTTTTCTGGTCAAGGTTCAAGCGCTCGCTCCAGTCCGCGACCGTCGAGGCGTCGCCCGGTTCATCCTGCAACGCCAGGCAGATCCGGTGTACGCGCGGGTCGGCAGGCAGCGGCAGCAACAGCGGCAACGCCGGTAACAACGCCAGCTCGTCCAGAATCAGGTGCATGATGCGCGCATCCCGGGAGTCCTCGGCATACGGTGGTTTCAAGCTCACCGACGCCTTGATCAGCTCACTCAGCAGGGGCGAAATACTCACGGCCTTGGTATCGGTGGGCAAGTTGGGAAAGCTGTCGGGACGGACAAAGACGCTGCGCATCTTCAACGGGCCTACACAACGCAAGGAGTGGACGTGCCCACTGGGCATCCAGAAGCCGCGATTGGGCGGCACCGTCCACTGGTTCTGCGCCGAGTGCACCACCATCACGCCTTCGGTGGCGTATAGCAGTTGATGCTTCTCATGGCTGTGGTCGGGGATCACCCAGTTCTCCGGATAATCGGTGGCCGAACTGATGACAGCCCAATCGCCCTCGTCGATCTCCTGTAGAAAAACGTCCAGTGACTTGATCATTTCGCCCTTTTTGCGATAGTTGCCTCCCGAATTTCGCGAGACAGGCATTTGCGGCGAATCTAGCATAGCTCCCGAATCATTTTGTATTGGATGGCGACCTTAAGAAGTTGCCACCTGTGTTCGCCGCCTTGAATGGAATGCCTGCATGTCGACCCTCACTGCGTCACCCGCCGCTGCAACCACTGCGCCCCAGGCCAGCCCGTTGGTCATGCGCGTCCTTGGCGCCTGCGCCCTGGCGCATTTAATCAATGACCTGATCCAGGCCGTGCTGCCGTCGATCTACCCGATGCTCAAGGCCAACTACGGCCTGTCGTTTACCCAGGTGGGCCTGATCACCCTGACCTTCCAGCTGACCGCCTCGTTGCTGCAGCCGTGGATCGGCTACCACACCGACCGCCACCCTAAACCGTGGCTCCTGCCAGCGGGCATGGTGTGCACCCTGATGGGCATCCTGATGCTGGCGTTTGTCGGCAGCTTCCCGGCCATCCTGATCGCCGCCGGCTTGGTCGGTGTCGGCTCGTCGACCTTCCACCCGGAAACCTCGCGCGTCGCACGCCTGGCCTCTGGCGGGCGCTACGGCCTGGCGCAGTCGACGTTCCAGGTCGGCGGCAACACCGGCAGCGCCCTGGGTCCATTGCTCGCGGCGGCAATCATCATTCCCTACGGCCAGGGCCATATCGCCTGGTTTGGGCTGTTCGCGGTGTTCGCGATCCTGGTGCTCTACGGTTTGAGCCGCTGGTACCGTAACCACCTCAACCTGTTCAAGCTCAAGCAAGGCGGCCAAGCCTCCCATGGCTTGTCCAAAGGCCGTGTGACCTTTGCCTTGGTGGTGCTGGCTGCGCTGGTGTTTTCCAAGTACTTCTACATGACCAGCCTGACCAGCTACTTCACCTTTTACCTGATTGAAAAATTCCAGCTGTCCGTCGCCAGCTCGCAGATGTACTTGTTCCTGTTCCTTGGTGCGGTTGCCGTCGGCACCTTCGCGGGCGGCCCGATTGGCGACAAGATCGGCCGCAAGAAGGTCATCTGGTTCTCCATCCTCGGCGCCGCGCCATTCACCCTGGCGCTGCCCTACGTTGACCTGTACTGGACGGCGGTACTGAGCGTGGTGATCGGTTTTGTGCTCGCCTCGGCGTTCTCGGCCATCGTGGTGTTTGCCCAGGAACTGGTGCCGGGCAATGTGGGCATGATCGCCGGGATATTCTTCGGCCTGATGTTCGGCTTCAGCGGGATTGGTGCAGCGTTGCTGGGGTTGCTGGCCGATAGCCACGGTATCGAATACGTCTACAAAATCTGCTCGTTCCTCCCGTTGGTCGGCATCCTGACGATAGTGTTGCCGTCAACCAAAGGCGTTTGACGTCTACGGCATGCGCAGGCACGAACGCCTGCGCATGCTGAGCAGACCAATCCATGTTTAAATCCTTGTTTGGCGGCTTCCTGTGCGTTCACGCTTGCCGCCCCACCAAGGAACACCCGTATGCGCCTGGCAGATTTCATTATTGAGAACCTCGAGCCGATCCTTCAGGCCTGGGAGGACTTTGCCCGGACCATTCAGACCCCCGGGGCCGATCTCAACCGTATAGACCTGCGTGATCATGCCGAACAGATGCTGCGGGCCATTGCGCAGGATCTGCGCAGCGCACAGACCGCGCAGGAGCAAATCGACAAGGCCCAGGGCCTCGCACCGCAGGACGAACACGAAAGCCCGGCCGAAACCCATGCCATGACGCGCTTGATGGCGGGTTTTTCGTTTGATCAGATGGTGTCTGAATACCGCGCGCTGCGCACCAGCGTGCTCAGCCAGTGGCTCCGGCAGGCCAAACACGGTACGCCACGGGATATCGATGACATGAACCGCTTTCATGAAGCCATCGATCAAGCCCTCACGGAGTCCATTGCCAGTTACTCGCGGGCGGTGGAAGCCTCGCGCAATGTGTTCCTGGGTATCCTCGGCCATGACTTGCGCACGCCCTTGGGCGCCATTCTGCTAGGCGCCGACATGCTCCGGCGTGCGGAAGAGGTCGGGGAGCGCGGCAACAAAGTCGCCGGGCAGATTTACACCAGTGTTCAACGGGCGAGCCAAATTGTCAGCGACCTGCTGGATTTGACCCGTTGCCAGATGGGCCCCGGCATCCCCGTGAAACGCATGGACATTGACCTGGCCCCCTTTTGCGAACGCATCGTCGAAGAAATGCGCTCGTTTCACCCACACGCGCAACTCGAATATGAAACAACAGCGCCCGCACTTGGTGCGTTCGACGGCGCGCGCATGGAGCAGGTGTTCTCCAATATCATCAGTAACGCCGTGCAGCACGGCGATGCTTGCCTGCCGATCACGGTACGACTCGCGGTTTCAGATGGCCGCCTGCTGTTCACCGTTCACAATCAAGGCGAGCCGATTCCGGAGGATGTGCTGCCGTTCATTTTCAATCCCATGGGACGTTTTTCGCAGCGCTCGGTGATTGAACATGGCCCTGCGGAAGGCCTTGGACTGGGGCTTTTCATCGCGTCTGAGATCGTGGCGGCCCATGAGGGTTCGATCGAGGTCACGTCAACATCGCAGTGGGGTACGGAGTTTCGGGTAACGGTGCCGTTGCTTGCGCCTTGATGTAACCGTAGATCAAATGTGGGAGCTGTCGAGCTTTAGCGAGGCTGCGAAGGGATCACCTCGGTGTACCTGATGAACCGCGGCGCCTGCATCGCAGCCTCGCTAAAGCTCGACAGCTCCCACATTCAACCCGCTTCGTGTGGAGGTAAAGGTTTGCCTTAAGAGAGCTCATTCATCTCGGTACCCATTCATCACGAGATAGAGCAACGGCCCCACCGACACAAGCACCGCCGTCAGCACCCAGTACGGCACCACCGAAGCTACCGACCGCCCTCGCCGGCGCGCATCCCGGTACATCCATGCGCACGCCAGCACCGCCATCAAGTACAGGTCTATCACCACCTGCGCCGTGTCCGGCCGCGACATCAGTTGCAGCCCAAATGCCAGCAGCGACTGCTCCGCCGTCAGCATCGTCGCCAGGGTGTACAGCGAAAATCCCAGCAAGCCCGCCAGGGCAATATAGGGTCGTCTCATGGTCGCTTCCTTGGAATGATGAAGGCTTAAGTTAGTGATAAGGTTCAGCCCTTCGCAATGACCTCGGAGGTCATGACCACGCCATGGACACCCCTTCTACTGCGGGCGAACAACTGCGCCAATTGCGCCGACAGGCCAAGCTGAGCCAACTCGACCTGGCGCTCATCACCGGTATTTCCCAGCGCCACCTCAGTTGCCTCGAAACAGGCCGAGCCAAGCCGAGCCCAGCCACCTTGCATAACCTGCTGACGGCGCTGGAGGCACCGTTGGACCAGTGCAACCGAGTCTTCCTCGCGGCCGGATTCGCTCCGCGCTACACCGCCACACCGCTCGCCTCGCCCGCCATGGCCGCGATTCGCGAAGCGGTCAGCCATGTATTGCACGCCAACAACCCAGCGCCTGCGATCCTGTTGGACAGCCAGTGGCAAGTGCTCGCGGCGAATGCCAGTACCGGCGTGCTGTTTGCATTGGTGGGTATCCCGTCCGAGGCGGCTGAAGGTTTGAACCTGCTGACCACGCTCCTCCAAGCCGGCGGCCTCGGCGATCATCTGCTCAATCCCGATGAGATCCGCACCCTGGCCTGGCAGCGTGCCACTCGCGAGGCGCTGGGCAACCCGGACCTGGCGCCGCTGCTGGCGAGCCTGCCAACCCCGACGAACGCTGAACTGCCCGCGCACCTGCCACCGCTGGTGCTGACCCGCCTGCGCTCAACCCAGGGCGAGCTGAGCTTTTTGTCCACCTTCACTACCTTCGGCATGCCCCAGGACATCACCCTCACCTCCCTGCGTATCGAACACCTGATTCCCGCTGACGACGCCACGTGGCAGGTGATGCGCGGCGCCTATGCGGATTATGCGGCGCTGGTCTTGTGAAATATCTGTACGTAGACTGCCGCCATACCCCCACTTGAAGGCGGCGAAAAACACGTGATGCAAGTTACCGAAGTCTCCATTGCCCAATTGCGCGCGGCGCTTGAGTCCGGCCAGACCACGGCCGTTGAACTGGTCCAGGCGTACCTGGCGCGAATCGATGCCTATGACGGTCCGCAGACCGCCACCGCCTTGAACGCCGTGGTGGTGCGCAACCCCCAAGCGCTGAAAGAAGCCGAAGCGTGCGATGCACGCCGGGCCAAAGGCGAAACCTTGGGGCCCTTGGACGGCATTCCTTACACGGCCAAAGACAGCTACCTGGTCAAGGGCCTGACTGCGGCATCCGGCAGCCCGGCATTTGCCAAGCTGGTCGCGCAGCGTGATGCGTTCACCATCGAGCGCCTGCGCGCCGGCGGTGCCATCTGCCTGGGCAAGACCAATATGCCGCCGATGGCCAATGGCGGGATGCAACGTGGCGTGTATGGCCGCGCAGAAAGCCCGTATAACGCCGATTACCTGACCGCGCCGTTCGCCTCCGGCTCGTCCAACGGCGCTGGCACCGCGACGGCGGCGAGTTTTGCGGCCTTTGGCCTGGCAGAAGAAACCTGGTCGAGCGGGCGCGGCCCGGCGTCCAACAATGGCCTGTGCGCCTACACCCCATCGCGCGGGGTGATTTCGGTGCGCGGCAACTGGCCGCTCACGCCGACCATGGACGTGGTGGTGCCCTACGCCCGCACCATGGCCGACCTGCTGGAAGTGCTCGACGTGGTGGTCGCCGAAGACCCGGACACCCGTGGCGACCTGTGGCGCCTGCAGCCGTGGGTGCCGATCCCGAGCGTCACCTCGGTGCGCCCTGCTTCCTACGCTGAATTGGCGGCGCCTGCCGAGTCCCTGGCGGGCAAACGCTTTGGCGTGCCGCGCATGTACATCAACGCCGACCCCGACGCAGGCACCAGCGAAAAACCCGGAATCGGTGGCCCGACCGGGCAGAAAATCAACACCCGCGCCAGCGTGATCGACCTGTGGCAAGACGCACGCCAGGTGCTGACAGCGGCCGGCGCGGAAGTGATTGATGTGGATTTCCCGCTGGTGTCCAACTGCGAAGGCGACCGCCCTGGCGCACCTACCGTGTTCACCCGGGGGCTGGTGTCCAAGGAATTCCTCCACGATGAACTGTGGGAACTGTCAGCCTGGGCGTTTGACGACTTCCTGCGCGCCAACAACGACCCGGCGCTCAACCGCCTGGCGGATGTGGACGGGCCAAAGATCTTCCCCCACGACCCGGGCACCCTGCCCAACCGTGAGGACGACTTGGCCGCCGGCATGGACGAATACGTGCGCATGGCCGAGCGCGGCATCACCCCGTGGGACCAGATCAGCACCGTCCCCGATGGCCTGCGCGGATTGGAGCAAACCCGGAGAATCGACCTGGAAGCCTGGATGGACAAGCTCGGCCTCGACGCGGTGCTGTTCCCCACCGTGGCCGACGTGGGCCCGGCGGATGCCGACGTGAACGAAGCCTCGGCCGATATCGCCTGGAGCAACGGCGTCTGGGTGGCCAACGGCAACCTCGCCATCCGCCACTTGGGCGTGCCGACCGTTACCGTGCCGATGGGCGTAATGGCGGATATCGGCATGCCGATAGGGCTGACATTCGCCGGGCGCGCCTATGATGATTCGGCGCTGCTGCGGTTTGCTTACGCGTATGAAGCGACGGGCAGCAAACGCCAGATTCCGCCGAGCACACCGCCGTTGACGCGAGTGTAAATGACGACGATCCGACCGTAAGGCCTGACGCGCAATGCCCCTTGGACCAGAGGATAAGCGGCGACAAGTCTGGCGCCGCGGTCAGGCTTGCTCCAACCTTGCCCGGCAGCACGATCACATCGCCGACGCGGGGGATCTGACCACTGATGTACAGGTGGTTGCCGTCGCGAACCAACGGCGTGTAGTTGCCGCCGATTTTGAATTCGTCCAGCTGATAGCCAAGGCGTTGCGGGGCGGCCTGGTATTTTTCATCAGGTGTCAGGGGCGTGAACCCTCGGTTCGGCGTTGCCACTCATCCACCACGTCGCCCAGGGTCTTGGGCTGGCCGTTGCGAATCCAGGCCATGAAGGGACGGTCGAACTTGAACCCCGGACCGCAGTGCTCGAGCATGAAGCGGCGTACGTTTTGAGTGTTTTTATAGCGTGAGGTCACGGGGGTGCTGCGAGTGATGGGATCGCTGTGCCAATTGAAGTCCATTTGCTTGACGCTCTGATGCCTCAGGAGCCTACAGCATAGCGTCAAAAGGCCACGCTGAACGCCGGTCAACCGGCGTTCAGCGTGGTTTTTTTGAGTTACCCGCCGAAACCCGCGTCTCGCGTATTCACGAACAGCGCATAGATCGAATGGCTGCCGGCCATGAACAGGCGGTTGCCTTCGCGGCCGCCAAAACACAGGTTGGGGCAGCGTTCGGGTAACGAGATATGCCCGATGGCCTTGCCTTGTGGATTGAACACGCGCACGCCATCGAGTTTTTCCAGGTCAGCCTTGGGGTCACCATTGCCGCCCCAACCGCACCACAGGTTGCCGCTCTCGTCGCACTTGATGCCGTCCAGCGCTGCGTAATCAAAACCTTCGATGTGCTTGCGACGGGCGCCGAGCGTGCCGTCGTCCCTGACGTCGATGGCCCAGATCAACCGGTTGGGTTTGGCCCGACCTTCCACCACGTACAAGACTTTTTCATCAGGTGAAAAACACAGGCCATTGGGCCCGTTCAGGTCGTCAATCACCCGCGTGACCGTGCCGCTTTCCCCGTCGATGCGATAGACGCCATGGGGTTGGGTGGGCGTGATCTTGTGCCCTTCGTAGTTGTTGCCGGTCTGGAACGGCGGGTCACTGAACCACACCGACCCATCCCGCTTGCACACGATGTCATTGGGCGAATTGAAAGGCTTGCCGTCAAAGCTGTCCGCCAGCACGGTGATGCTGCCGTTGTGTTCGGTACGGGTGATTCGCCGGCCCTCGCGGGTGGTCGTCGAACCTTCGCACACCAACAGGCGGCCCTGGCGATCGCGGCACATGCCGTTGGAGAAATTGGCGTTTTCGCGGTACACCGACAGGGTGTCGGTCACTTCGTCCCAGCGCACGATACGGTTGTTGGGAATATCGCTGACCAGCAGGTAGCGGCCATCGCCGACCCACACCGGCCCCTCGGCCCAGCGCAAACCGGTAGCCAGCCGTTCGACACTGGCGTTGAACAGGCGCAACGCCAGGAAACTGTCATCGAGCACTTTGATCAGTGGGTCTGGATAACGCTGGCTCAACGGCTCGGCGGCTTCTGCCAGGTGAGGCAGGTTGCCCAGCACCGCGACCGATGCGGAAACCGCCAAGGAACGCTTGAGGAAGACGCGGCGACTGTGGTCGGTCCGAGCAGGCGAAGGGGGAAGATCCATCGTGTGTCTCCGTTATTTTATTGTTAGACGGGACACCATTCTTAACCAGTGATGGGACATCGTACAAGAACAATGAAATTTCAAAACACACGTAAACCTGAAGATATGTAAATAATCGAAAATGTACTTTCCAAAATAAGCGTGGATATAGCAATGTTGTACGACGACACAAGCGCTAACGTGTTGTCCGCCACCCCAACAACAATAAGGAAACACCCATGCAAAAAGTCAACGTACTGATCGGTTTTCTGTGCCTGTTTACCGGCTTCGTCGCCGCAGCGCCCGCTCCTGCTGAAAAGGAGGTGGCCCAAGCGGTCGACCAACTGACCCAAGCCATGCTGCACCTGGACCTCAAGCAACTTGACGCGCTGACGTCCGACAAACTCACCTACGGCCACTCCAGCGGCAAGGTGCAGAACAAAGCGCAATTCATCGCCGACCTGGAAACCCACACCAGCGCCTTCAAGACCCTGGAAATGCAGAACCAGACCGTCACCCTGCAAGGCGACACCGCCCTGGTGCGCAACCACTTCCACGCGCAGGCCGTGAACAGTGGCGTTGATGTGCCGACCGATATCGACAACTTCCAGGTCTGGCAGAAGCAGAAAGGCAAGTGGCTGCTGATAGGGCGCCAGGCTTACAAGTACTGATGACCAGCGGTGAGCCGCGTGCGCCGGCTCACCACTCCACCACCTTGCGTACTGTCAGCAATGCCTCGCGCAGCGCCGGCATGTCCACCGAACCCAGCGCCAGGCGCAGCGCGTGGGGCACATAAGCCGTGACGGCAAACGGCTCGGCGGTGGATACCGAGATATTGTCGCACTGCAAGGCCATGGCGATCTGGTCGGCGCGCGCGTCCTCCGGCAGGGGTAACCACAAGAAATACGATGAGGGGTGGCTGGTGTAGGCCAGCCCTTTTAACACCTGCGCCGCCAGGGCTTGCCGCGCCTGGGCGTCCTGGCGCTTTTGCGCTTCCAGTTGCGCCACCGTGCCATCTTCGATCCACGCCACGGCAATGGCGCTCATAACACCGGGCACGTTCCAGGTGGTGGCCATGATGGTGCGCTCGAGTGCCTTAACCCAGTCACTTGGCGCCGCGACAAACCCCACGCGCAAACCGGTCGCGACACTTTTTGAGAGCCCGCCCACATACACCGTGCGTTCCGGCGCCAGGGTGGCCACGGGTGGCGGTGCGTTTTCGACCAGGAACGCGTAGGCCGCGTCCTCAATGATCATCAGATTGTGTTGCCGGGCGATGGAGACCAACTGCTCGCGCTGGTCCCTGTCCATCACCCAGCCAAGGGGATTGTGCAGGGTTGGCATGCTGTACACGGCGCGCACCGGGCGTTTGCGACACAGGTTTTGCAAGGCGTTCAGGTCCGTGCCGGTGGGCGTAACCGGGATCGCGACAACTTCCAAATGCAGGGTCTCGGCCAGCACCTTGAACCCGGAATAGGTCAACGCATCGACCGCGATCACATCGCCCGGCTTGAGCAACGCCATCATCGTCACCGCCAAGCCATGCTGGGCGCCGCTGACCAGCAACACCTGGCCGGCCTCTACCGTCAGGCCTCGGCTCAGTAAATGCCGTGCGACGGCAGCCCGCTCATGCAAACGCCCCGCGTGAGGCTGGTAACGCAACAGGGCCTCGAGGTCGCCGGACAGCGCCAACTGGCGCAACGCCGTGCGCAGCAGGTCCGCCTGGCCTGGCAGTGAGGGATAGTTGAAATTGAGGTCGAGCATGCCCGCCGCAACCGTCATCTGCCCACTGCCCTGCCCTGGCGGCAGCGAGATCTCGCGCACAAAGGTGCCGCGTCCGGTTTCACCGCTGACCAGCCCCATGGCCTCCAGTTCGGTATAAACCCGGCTTGCGGTCACCAGCGCCAGGCCATGATCGGCAGCCAGTTGCCGGTGTGTCGGCAGACGCGTACCCGGCGGCATTTTCCCCGAACGGATGCCCTCGGCAAACGTGTCGACCAACGTTTTATAGCGGGCGCGCGGCATAGGGATGTATCCATGACAATTTTTTGATTGTCTTAATGCTCACCCCTAGGATGGCTTGAACGCAACCCCCTCATTATTCGGGCGCCTCCTCATGGAACTTACATCCCCCTTCAGCACCCTGGATACCCGTACCCAAGGCTGGGTCAATGGCTTTATTGGCGTGGTGATTTTCAGCGGCTCCTTACCCGCCACACGGCTGGCCGTGATGGAGTTCGACCCGGTGTTCCTCACCATGATCCGTGCCGCCATCGCCGCCAGCCTGGGGCTGTGCCTGCTGTGGTGGTTCAAGGCAAAACGCCCCGCGCGCGCCCAATGGGCGCCACTCGCTCTTGTTGCTCTTGGCGTGGTGATCGGCTTTCCCTTGTTGACCGCACTGGCGCTGCAGTACGTGACCTCGGCCCACTCCATCGTGTTTATCGGCCTGCTCCCCCTCGCGACCGCGGTGTTTGGCGTACTGCGCGGTGGCGAGCGCCCGCGTCCGGTGTTCTGGTTGTTCTCGATCCTGGGCAGCGTGCTGGTGATGGGTTATGCCGTTGCCCAGGGTTTGAACGCCGCACCCGCCGGCGATTTGCTGATGCTGCTGGCGGTGCTGGTCTGCGGCCTGGGTTATGCCGAGGGCGCCACGTTGTCGCGCAGCCTGGGCGGCTGGCAGGTGATCTGCTGGGCGTTGGTGGTGGCGATGCCGGTGGTGCTGCCCTTGAGCCTACTCCTGGCACCGCCAAGCGTGCGCGGCATCAGCCTGCCCGCCTGGCTGAGCCTGGGCTATGTGGCGTTGTTCAGCATGTTGATTGGCTTTGTGTTCTGGTACCGCGGCCTGGCCCAGGGTGGCATTGCCGCCGTCGGCCAGTTGCAATTGCTGCAACCGTTTTTCGGCCTGGCATTGGCGGCGGGCTTGCTGCATGAGCAGGTCAGCCTGGGCATGGTGCTGGTGACGGTCGCGGTGATCGGCTGCGTGGCGGGCGCGAAGAAGTTCGCCCGTTAACGCTGCGGGGCAACCATCTTGAACTTGATGTTGATGTCATTCGACACCACGCTGTTGCCGGCCCACTCGCCCTCGCCAATCTTGAAATCGCCGCGTTTGAGGATGAATTCGCCGTCGAACACGCCGATACCGCTTTGCTCCTTGAGCACCACGTCGACATCCACTGGGCGTGTGATGCCCTTGATGGTGAGGTTGCCGCTGATCGTGTAGCGGTTATCCCCCAGGACCGCGACGCCGGTGGATTCGTAGACGCCCACTGGATAAGTCGCGGTGTCAAACCACGACGCACGTTGCAGCTCGTCATTCGCGTCCGGGCTGCCGGCGTCGATGCTGGCCAGCTGGATCTTGAGCAATGCATGCCCGGCTTCCGGCTTTTGCGTATCGAACGTCAAGGAGCCTTCGAACGCGCTGAAGGTGCCGTACACCCGCTGCCCCAACTGTTTATAGGTAAAACTGATCTGGCTGGCGGTGCGGTTGACGTCGTTGTACTCCACCGCCTGGGCGCTGGAATAGAACGCGAGGATCAGGACCAGTATGGCAACCGAGGGCATTCGACGTTTCATGCAACGCTCCGCAGAGGAAAAGACACAGGCACCGAGCCAACACGCTTTAACAGGGATTTATTCCCATCAGGCGTTTGTCCTGCTAAACAGAGTAGTCGCCCCAGAATAATAAGGACGCTCCATGCATTCCCCTTCGCTTCAGGACCTCACCGCGCCGGACGGCATCTGCTATGGCTGCGGTGGCAGCAACCCCCACGGCCTGCATATCAAGAGCCGTTGGGACGCGGACGGCATCCACCTGATCGCCGAGCATAGGCCCGACGCAAAATACAGCGGCTGGCCCGACCTGGTCTATGGCGGCCTGATCGCCATGTTGGTGGACTGCCATTCCAACTGGACCGCCATGGCCTACCACTACCGCGCCGAGGGGCGCGAACCCGGCAACCTGCCCCGCATTGACTGCGTGACCGGCAACCTGGGCATCAAATTCATCAAGCCAACGCCCATGGGCGTCACCCTCACCCTGCGCTCACGGGTCGAGGGTGACGTGGGGCGCAAGACCCGCGTGATCTGCGAGGTGTACGCCGGCGACGTGCTCACCGCCATGGGCGACTCGGTTTTCGTGCGCGTCGATACCGGCCAATTGGCAGCGGCCGCCCATGGGCGTGAGGGCTGATCCTGATCTACATTGACTGCCACCGCTAATCGAGGACGCACCGATGACTCGTCTCACCGCGAAAGACTTTGCCCCCGAACTGCTGGAACTCTACGACGGCTACGCCCACGGCAAGATCAACCGCCGCGAATTTCTCGACCGCGCCGCGCTGTTCACCTTGGGTGGCCTTACCGCCTCGGCCCTGCTCGCAGCCCTCAGCCCCAACTACGCACTGGCCGCACAGGTGAAATTCACCGACCCGGACATCGTTGCCGACTACATCACCTACCCCTCGCCCAAAGGCAACGGCACCGTGCGCGGCTACCTGGTGCGCCCGGCCAAGGCCGCGGGCAAGTTGCCAGCCGTGGTGGTCGTGCATGAAAACCGTGGCCTCAACCCTTATATCGAAGACGTCGCCCGGCGCCTGGGCAAAGCTGGCTTCATCGCCCTGGCGCCGGATGGCCTGACTTCGGTGGGCGGCTACCCCGGTAACGACGAAAAAGGCGTGGCGCTGCAACAGACGGTTGACCCGACCAAGCTGATGAACGATTTTTTCGCCGCCATCGAATGGCTGATGCACCACGACAGCAGCACCGGCAAAGTCGGCATCACTGGGTTCTGTTATGGCGGCGGCGTGGCCAATGCGGCGGCGGTGGCTTATCCGGAACTGGGCGCGGCCGTGTCGTTTTATGGGCGCCAACCAGAGGCCAAGGACGTGCCACGGATCAAGGCGCCGATCATGCTGCATTTCGGTGAGTTGGACACGCGGATCAATGAGGGCTGGCCGGCGTATGAGACGGCGCTGAAGGCTGCAGGCACGAACTATGAGGCGTATACCTACAAAGGCGCCAATCATGGTTTTCATAACGACTCGACGCCGCGATATGACGAGGCGGCGGCGAATCTGGCGTGGGAGCGGACGTTGGGATGGTTTCGCAAGTACCTTGCTTGATGCCAACACCGTGTAGGCGCTAGCGTGTCAGCGCCGACACATTGTTGGGTCAATGTTCGAGGGCATATCTGCGGCAATGGTTGAGGTACCCCTGCTCATGGCTACCCACCAGTTGCACCACACTGGTCCACAGCCAGGACGGCGCATCGAGTTGCTTGGAGCGGTTTTCCTGAAGCACCGCCATCCAGTCCTTGCGCGTATCGCGGTCCATCTGCCGAGCATGGGCAATGCCCACGACCCGCGCCAGGTAACCGGCGGCGTGCATGGCGTCGGTTTCGTTCAATTCGTCCAGCTCCAACTTCATGTCCTGGGGCAGCAGTTCGCGGATGAAGAATCCGTGATCCAGAAAACGCGTTGCCATCATGCGCTCACCCAGGCTCGGAGAGAGCTGACGCGCGCCCTCCACCACTCGACGACCATTATCCCTGGGCATCTTCGCCCGTGCCGCGCGGGGTGCAGCAGCGCCGACGGCTTCCTTGATATCAATCAGGCAATATTCCTCATCGCCCTTGTCACCCACGCCGAGCAGTACGGCATAACGGAGCAGCCCGAGGGAGCTACAACCCTTGACCCAGTAGGCCGAGTCCAGCAGTTCAACCCTGGCGTCCTTGGGCCGCCCCTTGAGCGAGGTGACCAACTGGTGGACTTCATCCGAGGCACAGAGGGTTTCCAGCGCAACCTTCTCGGCCCGTGACAACGACCAGAAGTGCTTGCCCAGCGGGATGGTCGGCCGAGCGTTCTCGATACGCTCACGCGCGAGGTTTTTCCAAGTGCGCTCCACCGCGGTGCGCATGCTCGCCTTGACCTGGGACGGGCGCGGCGGCGCGGCGTCGGGTTTGTCCTTGAACGCCTGTTCGTAGCCGCCCATCATTTCTTCAAGCATGCGCGCAGTGGTTACTCCAGGCAGGTCCGAGCCGCGCGCAGCAGTGGCCAGGGACAAGGCCAAGCGCACCAGGTCGTGAGTCGGGTTACCGATCACCGCCTGGTCAAGGTCACGGATATGCATATCGATGCGGCCCTTCGTGTCTCCCGTAGGGCCCAAGTTACCGGCGTGGCAGTCGCCGCAGATCCAGATCGCCGGGCCGTGGGGCAAACGTCGACCCGTCTGGCTGTGCAGCCACTCGTAGAATTGCACCGTGCTGCCACGTACGTAGGCGTGAGCAGAGCGCGCCATCTTGAGGTTTCGCAATTGGATCAGGTGGGGCATACGGGCGCAGGGGCGTGGTATTTTCATGGAATAACTCAGTACAGGTGTTGCTGTAGAGCGAAGGCCCTGAGCAAATGTTTCATTATATTTCAAAAATAAGCACGTTCAGCCTTGCATCTTCATTTCCTGCAACCACCCCTTGAACGCCAACATCGCCGACGTCTCGGCCCGCGACTGCAAACGCGTCAACCAATAGCTGCCGGTGGTGATGCCGACGTCGAACGGCTGGCGAATCACATCATTCTCCAGTTGGCGCGAAAACATCATTGCCGGCGCCAATGCCAACCCCATTCCTTGCAAGGCCGCTTCCATCATTGCCAACGAGGAATCAAACACGATACTGCGCGGCACCAGGGTGTCGGCGGGCAGGCCAGCGGCCTGGAACCACAGGCTCCACTCATCGGCGCGGTAGGAGCGCAGCAAGGTGTGTTTCAACAGGTCGACAGGGGTGTGCAGTTGCTCGGCCAGTTGCGGCACGCAAAGCACGGTGAGGGGCGCTTCCAGCAGTTCGCAGGCATCGGTGCCGTGCCAGGCTCCCGCGCCGAAGCGGATCGCGTAGTCGAGGCCTTCGGCGGCCACGTCGACGCGGTTGTTGTGGGTGGATAACCGCAGGTCGATAAAGGGGTAACGCGCGTGAAAATCCGCCAAGCGTGGCAGCAACCAGCCCACCGCAAAGGTGCCCACTGCGCCCACGGTGAGCACTTCGCGGTAGTGCCCGCCTTCGAACTGGCTGAGCGTCTGGGCGATGCGGTCGAACGACTCACGCACTACCGGCAGTAAGGTTTCGCCTTCACGGGTGAGCATCAGGCCTCGAGGAAGACGCTTGAATAATGTGACATTAAGTTGCGCTTCCAGGCTCTTGACCTGATGGCTGACCGCCGCCTGAGTCACGCATAACTCGATAGCTGCGCGGGTAAAGCTCAAATGCCGAGCTGAAGCCTCGAATGCGCGCAGGGCATTGAGGGGTAGATGGGAACGCAGCATGTTTGACCCCAAATTTTCTAATGGCTGGTGCGAAATATCATTGTTTGCCCAGAGGCAAGAATCCGCCTAAATTTGCGGCGCCTGCGCAGGCACTGATCGTTAGCCTATCACTTACATGGACGCCAATTACTATGTGCGAAAGATCTCACTTAAACGTACGAAGCTTCTTATTTTCGGCCTTTTTGTTCGCCTCCGGCACCTGCATGGCCAACACCGATTTGCGCAAGGTCGTGGACAATAGCGTTGAACCCCTGATGCAGCAACACGGCATCGCTGGCCTATCGGTCGCTGTGGTAAACAAAGGCAAGGTGCAATACTTTAATTACGGCATCGCCAATAAAGACACCCAGCAACCCGTCACCCAAGACACGTTGTTTGAGATCGGTTCGGTGAGCAAAACCTTCACCGCCACACTGGGGGGTTACGCCCAGGCCAGTGGCAAGCTCAAGCTGTCGGACAACGCCAGCCAGCACCTTGCAGCACTCAAGGGCAGCGCCTTCGACCGCATCAGCCTGCTACAACTGGCTACCTACACGCCAGGCGGCCTGCCGCTGCAGTTTCCGGACGCTGCCGACAGCGCGGGCACCATGCTCGGCTATTTTCAGCAGTGGAAACCTGCGTACGCGCCCGGTGCGCAGCGTCTTTATTCCAACCCTAGCATTGGCCTGTTCGGCTACCTGAGCGCACAAAGCCTCGGCGAGCCGTTCAACGTGGCCATGGAGAAAACCCTACTGCCCCAACTGGGCCTGAAGAACACCTATGTCAGCGTGCCGCCCGACAAAGCCAATCTCTATGCCCAAGGTTACGACAAGGACCAAAAACCCGTGCACGTCGGCCCTGGGGCGCTGGACAGCGAAGCCTATGGCATCAAAACCAGCACCCAGGACTTGGCGCACTATGTGAGGGTGAACATGCACCCGCAAACGCTGGGGAAACCGTTGCAACAGGCAATCGCCACCACGCATACCGGCTACTACACCGTAAATGGCATGACCCAAGGGCTCGGCTGGGAGTACTACCCCTACCCGATCAAGTTACAAGCGTTGATTGATGGCAACTCTACATCGATGGCGATGGAGCCACACAAGGTGAACTGGCTGAATCCCGCTCAGGTGCAACCAACCAACGCCCTCTACAACAAAACCGGTTCGACCCGTGGTTTTGGCGCCTACGTGGCGTATGTGCCGAGCAAGGATGTAGGCGTGGTGATCCTGGCGAACAAGAACTATCCAAATGCGGAACGGGTGAAAGTAGCGCATGCAATCTTCAGCGCGCTGAATCCGTGAAGCATTGACGCCCGTGACCTCAGGTCGTCCCCTGCAGCGGACGACCGCCGGCCAGACACTGCTGATAGTAATTATCAACTGGGCCATGCTCAAATCGAATGTCACTCAACACCCCCATTAAAGGACGCAGGTCATGTTCAGGATGTAGACGCGTGAGGGTTTCCAGGCGTCGTTCAATGGTTGCGTAAGTAGCATCTATTAACACCAAGGCGGCATCAAACACGCCGGCGCGACCATAGGCTTTGATTATTTTCTTTTTCTGTGCGTTGGTTTTTTTGCCTTTTCTCAATGGATCATTGGCAAGCATCATTAAAATTGACTTGGGTCCGCCTTCAAGGTCGGGAGCAAAGCCCTTTTTTTTGTAATGCGCAGTGTGGTTTACATCCGAGTAGTCGTTGACATAACGATAATAAACAGCCAATTCGAGAAGCAACACGTAGAGTTCCAGATACGTCGCTTCATCGATGGGCGTCAGGCATTGACACGCGTCCAGTAGAAAAACGAACAGACAACCCGTATTGGCTTGAGCGATTAATTCATATTCTTCCCAGGTCGGCAGGACATCGCCATTGCTGAACTGTAGATCCAAGTGCTGCCCCACGTGCAGGTGCTCAAGACTGGTGAGCGCGGCCTGCAGGACGCCAGCATTGAAAGACTGTGCAAGGAGTTGCAGACCGACAAGGTACCCACACATGCCGGAATTCAGAGCGATTTCAACGCCGAATTTAGCCCACACCGACGGAAGCCCGCGGCGAATATGATCGCCGTCAAGCACATCGTCATGTATTAACGTGGAGGTGTTAAGAAGTTCTATGGCTTCGCACAAAACATGGGTCTGATGGGGCGCAAGTTTATAGACAGCTGACAGCGCCACAGCAATCGCGCTGCGCACTTTCTTGCCACCCGCGCGCGCTTGGTATTCAAACGCTTCGCGCCATTGAGCGTGCGCAACTTTATAGTCAGTTCTTTCTGTCAGCGCGTCGGCAGTGATCATCGTAGCGGCCTCTAGTTTGCGAGCGACCCGCAAGGCTCTAACGCTTACCTGCGGTGCGGCACATGGATTACCTAGACGTAAAAGACCGGAACTGCAATGGACACCACTTTACGAGGACAGCGCCTTAACCGTAGCGGATGCCTGAAAAAAAGAAATACTTTTTCTTTGATTCTTTGATATAGCCCTGAGTGCGAATAAGTATAACGAATAAGCGTTCACCCCTTGATCACTCGATCTATGCTCTCACCCTGAACGTGTCAGACACCCTTGAAATGGACCGCCTTACCGTCCTGCATATAAAGCTCAGGAGAGCGGCTATGGAAGACGTCCTCATTCTGGTTGACGTGAATGATCAGCCGACAGGTTTCGCTGGCAAACAACAGGTGCATGAAGAAGGGCTGCTTCATCGAGCTTTTTCAATATTCATTTTTGACCCTCACTCCAGACTGTTACTGCAACAAAGAGCGGACAGTAAGTACCACTCTGCTGGGCTGTGGAGTAATACCTGTTGCGGGCACCCACGCCAGGGCGAGACGACGCCAGACGCAGCGCGGCGCCGTTTGTATGAAGAAATGGGGCTGACCTGCGAGCTTGAGCAATACTCCACGCTGGTTTATCGGGAACGCGTGTCGAAAACCATGACGGAATATGAATACGATCACGTGTTCGTAGGCTGCTGCGCGACTGACCCCATTGCCAATCCGGATGAAGCCAAAGCATGGCGCTGGGTGGAGCCTGAGCAATTACAGGATGAGCTGCAACACACGCCAAAAATATTCACGGCCTGGTTGCGTACCATCGTGAAAGGTGCCGGAGCCGCAGGCATCAAAGGATGGGCCCCTAAAGCTCAGAGGGCCCTTCAGACGCCGATAGTCGGCGGGGCTTTTGAACTCCCTCGCTGGCTGGCTGAAGCGCATTACCCGCTAAATCCTTATGCCGAAGAGGCACAACATCACACGCGTCAATGGCTCAAGAGCATCGGCCTGGAAGACACACCGCGCGCAGCCCGCCAATTGGACATTTACGTCCCTGGCACATATGCCGGTTATATGTGGCCAGACGCGCCGCGGCACCTGTTGTTGATTTTGTCAGACGTGGTGGGGTGGTTCAGTTGCCAAGATGATCTCGCAGACGAAGACTGCAAGGACCCTCACACGTTGGAACAATTGCTTCGGGGAGTTCACAGCAGTGCGTTCACATGCTACGCCCCCCAACCAGGGCTGCTTGCCTCAGGGCTCAAGGATATAATCAGGCGCTCCGCACGCTTGGCACCGCCTCTCTGGAAAGAACGGGCTGGCGAGCGGTATGCCTCTTACATTGCCCCCTGCATGACAGCGTTGATGCATCGAGTTCATCACACCCAGCCAGGAATCGAAGGCTACGATAGCCTTTGGCGGGACGCCGGAGGCTTCCAGTTCTGTCTAGAATTCATCTACTGGGTACAGAATATTTACCTGCCCTCCTCCCTCTACTACAGCAAGCCTTGGCAAGAGTTGTGCTTGCTGGCACTGAACCTCTTCAAGGCTGTCAACGATTTACTGTCGTTTCGAATCATGGAAGACCCCGATGATGACATCTATAACCTGCTGACCCATCTGCGGCACACCCAGGGTTACTCCCCTGAGGCGGCTGCCCGCGAAGTATCACGACGCATTGATCAATGGGCCCACGCGTTTACCGATGCCCAGGAACGGTTGCCTGCATGCCTGGCAAGCTACGGCTATGACGAGCAATCGGTGCAACAGATGATGATTTGTGCGCAAGCCCTGCAAAACCAGTGGCGCGGAAATATTGCCTGGCACCTGACAGCGCCGCGTTATCGGGAAATTCGCTTCGAGAACCTCCAAGGGGAAACCATCGACCCGCACCTCGTCGACGGCTTCGTGAGTTAGCCTCTACATCCCCAGCCAATGCGGCAGCGCAATGAATGACAGATAAGTAACCATGCTCAAGAACACCAACAGAATCATCAGCCACGGCAACGCCGCACGAATGGTCTGCCCCAGCGTCAATCCAGTCACCGCTGATGTCCCAAACAGGTTCAACCCCGCCGGTGGGTGCACCAGGCCAACTTCCATGTTCACCACCATCACGATCCTCAGGTGAATCGGGACAATCCCCAATTTCGATGACAATCGGGTCCGCCGCCTGGGCCAAGTCCGCGACAAACAGGGTGGCGGCTTCACAGCAGCGCCCTAGAGAGCTTGAGCATGGAAATCAGCTTCTTATTGTTGTGTTGCAAGGCAAGTTGCCTGATGCCAGGCGTGTAGTGAATTTCGGATTCTAGATACCTGCGTTCAGCCAGGCAGCCCCCAAATCTGAGACACAGCACAGATCCAATGTGCGAGCGCGCATCGTCAATTACTACTGTGCAGCCCAATAGCCGTTGTGCCCGCAACAACACCGGCGCATCCACCATCTGCCCATCGATCTGGTAGGCCCCTGCCCCATGCGCACCCGCGTCCACCACCCGTTTTGCCCAGGCCAAGTCTTCGGCGCTCGGCGCCAGGGCTTGGTGAATCACCGCTACCTGCCTGGGGTGAATACACAGCGCACCGGCAAACCCCATTTCATAGGCATGCCGAATCGAACGGCACAGCCCCTCTGGGTCATCGATGGCCGGATGCACCCCATTCAGCGGTGCGACAAGGCCGGCAGCGCGGGAATGCACGATCAGCGCCAGGTCCAGACCACCAAACGACAGGCGCTCCACCAGCGGCGCATGGGCAATTTCGGCCACGACCAACAGGCCACGCACGCTCTCGATAATCGGCCAGATGAGTTTGCCGGTCGCCGTCACCACGGCGACCTGTGCTGCACGTTCAACCTTAGGCAGTAGCACGCCCGCCACATTCGGATGGGCTTTGCAGAACGTCACATCCTCGAAATGCTCGGCATGCTCCGGCGCATTGATGCGCACCCATACCTGGGCAGTAGGGTTGGCCGTCAAAAACGCCCCGAGGTTATCGCGCGCCTGGCGCTTGAGCGGTTCTTCAACCGTTTCTTCAAAATCCACGATCACTGCATCAGCACCACTGGTCAAGGCTTTGAAGAATCGCTCCGGCCGGCTACCAGGCACAAACAACGCCGACAGGATGCCGCTGACTACAATCGATTTCAGGGTCGTTAATCGGCATACGCCCACGTCATCCGGAACGACGCTCCGCCCCATTCCGAATCCAGCACTTGCACCTGGCCGCCGTGCCACTGCGACACCCGTTGTACCAGCGCCAGGCCAAGGCCGAAGCCGCCGGTGCGACGGTCACGGCTGGCGTCGAGGCGCATGAAGGGCTGGAAGATCTTCGAGCGGCCTTCCTCCGGAACACCCGGGCCGTCGTCACACACCCGCACTTCATAGCCGCTGCCGAACGTGACCAGCGACACCTCCACACGGCGCTCGGCGTATCGGATCGCATTGCGCAGCAGGTTGATCACCGCTCGCGCCATAAAGCGCGGTTCGATCTGGATAAAGTCCACCTCGCACGTACGCAGCGACAGCTGAATACCGGCCGCTTCCGCTTCGAGGGCCACGCTGCCGATCACACTGTCGAGCCAGCTGTGGGCCTCGATGCGCTCGCGCGTGACCTGAGTGGCGCCACGTTCCAGGCTGGCATAAGTGAGCAGCTCGGAGACCATTTCTTCCAGCTCGCCGAGGTCGGCGTACATGTCGGTAATCAATTGGCTGCGCTGGCGCGGGTCGGTCTGTTGCTTGAGCTGGTCGAGCTCGAACGACAGGCGCGCAATCGGCGTGCGCAGCTCGTGGGACACGGCGTTGGTCAGCTCGCGCTGGTTGGCGATCAGGCTTTCAATGCGCTCGGCCATCTGGTTAAAGTGCCCCGCCAGCTCGCGCACGGTGGAGCGGCGTGGCAGCAGGATGCGGGAACTGAGGTCGTTGTCACCGAAACGTTGTGCCGCCAGGCGAATATGCTCCAGGTCGCGCCAGTGCGGACGAACCCAGAAATACAGCACAATTGCCAAGCACAACCCCAGCAAACCGTAGGCCCACAGGTACAACCATTTAGGCTCTTCAGGCAGCTTGATATTGAGCAGTTGCGGGCCGCCATCGATATTGGCGATGAACTCCATGAAGTCGCCCCGTACCACTAATTGGCCGGCCGCGAGCAAGTGCTGCTCGCGTTGGCTCAGCGCCAACTCATCGCGTTGCACCAAATCCAGACGCAGACCGTAATGCTGCTGCAATTCGCTCAGGCGCACCTCGCGGGCCTCGGCCGGCACGGGACGCAATTGCTCCACCAGGCCATAGGCGGGGCCGCGCAGGGCTTCGCGGTTATAGGTTTCGTTGGCCTCAGGGAGCAGCTCATCGAAGGTGTAGTTAACCAGCCAGATTGCCCCCGCCAGGCCCAGCGCCAGGATGATGTAAAGGCGGATGTAGAGCCGCAGCATCTAGACCTCCCACGCAAACGGGTTGAACAGGTAGCCCTTGCCCCAGATGGTCTTGATGCACACCGGTTCGCGCGGGTTGTCGTTGAGTTTGCCGCGCAGTTTGCTGATGTACACATCGACACTGCGGTTGAGGCCATCGAACGCGATACCGCGCATGCGGTTGAGAATGTCATCACGGGACAGGATCGTCCCCGAGTTGCTCGCCAGCAGCCACAACAGCTCGAACTCCATGGTGGTGAGGTCGATCTTGTCATCCCCCAGGCTGACGCCCCGGCAACTGCGGTCGATGGCCAACCGCCCGAAAGCGAGGGCGCCGCGCACCGTCGGTTCTGGCGCCTGCCGCCGCTGCAGGGCGCGCAGGCGTGCGAGGAGCACCGGGGGTTTGATCGGTTTGATCACATAGTCGTCAGCACCAGACTCCAGGCCGAGGATGTGGTCCAGGTCATCTTCCTTGGCGGTCAGGATCACGATGGGCGTGTCGGACACCGCGCGGATCCCGCGACACACATGCAGGCCGCTCTGACCGGGCAGCATCAGGTCGAGCACGACGATCTTCGGTTTGAAGTCCAGGAACGCCGCCAGGGCCTCATCGCCCCGGTGCACCACGCGCACCTCAAAACCATGCTGTGACAGAAAATGCGCGATCAGCCCTGCCAGCTTCTCGTCGTCCTCAACGAGCAAGACCTTGCCCAACCCCAGGTTTTCCATAAGTTCTCAGTGTGCAGATGCGGATTGAAGAGCGGGGATTATAGGTGGCAAGCTGGGCAACAAACGCAGCGGGCTCACACCGGCCGACCAAGCTTCATGTTTTTAAGAGTTTTTAACAAATAACCTGCAATCTTTAACGCCATCCACAGGGAGTTGCATGCGCAAGGATTACCTGGCTTTTTTTATCTCACTGTTCCTGTCACGGCTGGCGGACCAGATACTGCTGTTTATCGTGCCGCTGCTTGTGTTCCAGACCACCAACAGCGTCGCATGGGCCGGGCTTGCGTTTTTCGTCGAATCGCTGCCGCGCTACCTGGCTTTTCCAGTCTGTGGAGCGCTGTGCGATAAATTCTCGCCGGTGCGCATCCTGCATATCAGCCAGGTTTACCGCGCACTGGCGTGCGTAGTGGCCGTAGCGCTTTACGGGGTGTTTGACGGTATCTATTGGCTGGTAGCCCTGTCTGCGCTGTGCGGCGTGCTGACGACTCAAGGCATCATGGCCCGCGAAGTCGTGATGCCGCACATCTTCAAGCATTACACCTACGCCAAGACCTTGTCCTACTCACAAATAGCCGACCAGAGCGGCCTGGTGCTGGGGCCGCTGGTAGCGGCATTGATGCTGGAGGTGTGGGCCTGGCATTGGGTGGTGCTGGGGGTTGCCGGGCTGTTTGTGCTAGCAGATCTGGCGATGCGGACCTGGCAGCGCAACACTGCGGTGAATCTGGAGAGCTTTGAACAGCATCAGGACATCTGGCTGCAACCGCTGCGCATCGCATTCGGGCATATCCGCAACCTGCCAGAGCTGAAGCGCATCATTGCCCTCGCAGTCGGCGTGAACCTGATCATCGGCGTGACGCTGGCCACGTCGGCGGCGATGGTGACCGGGCAATTCGCCGCCGGCAAGGATGCCTATGCGCTGCTACAGGCTGCCGGCGCAGTGGTCACCATCGCTATTCTGTTTTACCTGGCACGCGCCACCCTGGCGTTGAAAGTGCTGGGCGGGCTGTCGTATTCAATGATCGGGGCCGGGGCCTTGGTCATTGCGGTCAGCCCCACGCTTTGGGCTTACACCGTGGGTTTCCTGCTGGTCACCGGTTTCGACAAAATGTTCAACGTGTACATGCGCAGCACCCGTCAACGGGTCATTCCGGTGCAAGACTTCGGCAAAACAGTGGGCGTGATCACCTTGCTCAACAACCTGGCGCAGCCATTGGCCGGCCTGGCGATTGCCGTACTCGCCGCGCCCTTGAGCACCCAGACGGTGATCCTGCTGCTGACCGCAATAACCGCGCTGATCGGCGTGGCCGTCGCGTCAGGCTGGCACGCCACTGTGAAAGCGGAACTCGATGTCGGGTGACTCGATCAGTTCCTGCTCGGCCGCCCTCACCCGCTCGATCACCTGGGCGATGTCCTTGGCGTCGCCATACTGGTACGCCAGCTTCAGGTAACCCTGGAAGTGCCGCGCCTCGCTTTTGAGCAAGCCGAAGTAGAACTTGCCGAGTTCTTCGTCCAAATGCGGCACCAATGCTTCGAAACGCTCGCAACTGCGCGCTTCGATAAAGGCACCCACCACCAGCGTGTCGACCAGTTTGACCGGCTCGTGGCTGCGCACGACTTTGCGCAAACCCGAGGCATAGCGCCCGGCGTGCAGTTGTCGCAGCTCGACCTTGCGCTTTTTGATCAAACGCATGACTTGCTCGTGGTGCACCAGCTCTTCACGGGCCAGACGCGACATCATGTTGATCAGGTCAACATGGCCGTGGTACTTGGCCATCAGGCTCAGCGCGGTGCTGGCGGCTTTGAATTCGCAGTTCTTGTGGTCGATCAGCAGGGTTTCCTGATCGGCAAGCGCGGCCTGGACCCAAGCGTCAGGGGTGCGGCAACCGAGGAATTCATGGATTTCTGGCAGGTTCATCGGGCTCACGGGTAAAAGGATCACAAAAGGCCGGCGATTATACCGACCCCGCCGCAGACCACCAGTCACGGGCCTTGATGTGCATCAACATGACGTGCGCCAGCCAGCAACTATAGTTGTTCCAGCCCCCGCCTCTTTTGGAGATCCGATCATGCAAGCCATCCGCAGCATCCTGGTGGTCATCGAACCCGAGCATTCGGAAAGCCTTGCCCTCAAGCGCGCCAAGCTGATCGCCGGGGTCACTGGCGCGCACTTGCATTTGCTGGTCTGCGACAAAAAGCATGAGCACTCGGCGCTGCTGGCGCTGCTGAAGTCGGGCTTGCAGGAAGATGGCTACAGCGTCAGCACCGAGCAGGCCTGGAATGACAGCCTGCATGAAACCATTATTGATGTGCAGCAAGCCGAGGGTTGTGGCTTGGTGATCAAGCAGCATTTCCCCGACAGCCCGCTGAAAAAAGCCCTGCTGACGCCCGCGGACTGGAAGCTGCTGCGCTATTGCCCGTCGGCAGTGCTGCTGGTCAAGACGGCTAAGCCGTGGACGAGCGGTGTGATCCTGGCGGCGATCGATGTGGGCAACATTGATGCAGACCATCGAGCGCTGCACAATTCAATCATCGACCATGGTTTTGATATCGCCAGCCTGGCCAAGGCGCAGTTGCATGTCATCAGCGCCCACCCGTCGCCGATGTTGTCGGCGGCAGACCCGACCTTCCAGCTCAAGGAAACCATCGAGGCGCGTTATCGCGAGCAATGTAAGGCGTTTCAGGCAGAGTTCGATGTTGACGACTCACACTTGCACATTGAGGAAGGCCCGGCGGATGTGCTGATCCCTTTCGCCGCCCATAAGTGGCAGGCGGCGGTGACGATCATCGGCACCGTGGCGCGCACAGGGATTACCGGGGCGCTGATCGGCAATACGGCGGAGGTGATACTGGATGCCGTGGAAAGTGATGTGTTGGTGCTCAAGCCTGACACGCTGATGGATCAGTTGGAGTAACTGGCCAGCAAGGCCTGACGGGGTCCTTCGGACGATTGCTCCCACATTGGGTTCTGTGTCATCCGCTGGAAAATGCATCTTTGAGAAAGCTTGGCGCGATATAGCGCTGGTAGTGCGCCTCCGACAGGATAAAGAACTCTCGATCAATGGCGTCACGCAGGTCTGGCAAGGGCCAATCGCGAAATTCCGGCAACAGCACCATGCCGTAAGCCTCCACGTTGGAAATCACCCGCGCACCACGGGCGATCAACTGGTAGGCCCAGCAATACTCGGATTGATGTGGCACGAAGCGAATCTTGCGCTGCTCCAACTGCCCACGCAGGGTCTTGGGGTCAAATACCTCGAGTTTGCCGGCCATTACCTGCACCAACAGTTGCTCCAACCGCAGCCAGACCGCGCGTTTTTCTTCTTCGTTATAGCCGTTCCACTGGATCACTTCGTGGTGGAAACGCTTGCAGCCACGGCACACGAGATCGCCGTAAACCGTGGAGCACAGGCCGACGCAGGGGGTCTTGATGGTTTGGTTGGACATGGGCAACGACACGCAGATAAGCAAAACAATGCGCCATGTTAGCCCTTTGTCTAACGGCTATCACCCTGCAAACTTGGCGAGGCAACTTACCTTTAGATTTTTTTTGCCGTAGAATCATCCGGCCTTGTAAGGCGCCAATAATCCGCTGGAAGCTGTTTTCAAAGCGTCACGAGCACAGTCGTTCCTTCAGAACGGTGTTGGCGATGGTGAATGACTCGGTAGGTCAACGCCCTCGCCAACCCTCATCAGCTCCGTTCTGCAGGCGTAAAACTTTGAAAGCAGCTTCTGTGAGAAATGCCGGCAGCGCTGGCTTTGTGGCCCAAAAAGCCCCCGAGCGCATGCGTGCCGTTCATTGCTGGATGAGCGTCCCGTGGGACCACTGATGAGGGTAATAACTGTGCTTGAAGCCTACCGCAAACATATCGAAGAGCGTGCAGCCCTGGGTATTGTTCCCCAGCCGCTTAACGCCGAACAAACCGCAGGCCTGGTTGAGCTGCTGAAAAATCCTCCGGCTGGCGAAGAAGAATTCCTCGTTGACCTGATCACCAACCGCATTCCACCAGGCGTTGACGAAGCTGCCTACGTCAAGGCCGGCTTCCTGTCTGCCCTGGCCAAGGGCGAAGCCACTTCCCCCCTGATCGACAAGAAACGCGCCGTTGAACTGCTTGGCACCATGCAAGGCGGCTACAACATCGTGACCCTGGTTGAGCTGCTGGACGACGCCGAACTGGCACCTGTCGCCGCGGCCCAACTCAAGCACACCCTGCTGATGTTCGATGCGTTCCACGACGTGGCCGAAAAAGCCAAGAACGGCAACGAGCACGCCAAAGCCGTGATCCAGTCCTGGGCTGATGGCGAGTGGTTCAGCAACCGCCCTACCCTGGCCGACAAGATCAGCCTGCGCGTGTTCAAGGTCACCGGCGAAACCAACACCGACGACCTGTCCCCTGCGCCAGATGCCTGGTCCCGTCCTGACATCCCGCTGCACGCCCTGGCCATGCTGAAAATGGCGCGTGAAGGCATCGTGCCGGACGAGCAAGGCAAGACCGGCCCGATGAAGCAGATCGAAGAGATGCGCGGCCAAGGCTTCCCGATCGCCTACGTCGGTGATGTGGTTGGTACAGGCTCCTCGCGTAAATCCGCGACCAACTCCGTACTGTGGTTCTTCGGTGACGACGTTCCTTACGTGCCGAACAAGCGCGCTGGCGGCTTCTGCTTCGGCAGCAAGATCGCTCCCATCTTCTATAACACCATGGAAGATGCTGGCGCACTGCCAATCGAATTCGACGTTACCAACATGAACATGGGCGACGTGATCGACCTGTACCCGCATGCTGGCAAAGTCTGCAAACACGGCACCGACGAAGTCATCACCACCTTCGAAATGAAGACCCCGGTGCTGTTGGACGAAGTCCGCGCCGGCGGCCGTATTCCGCTGATCATCGGTCGTGGCTTGACCGACAAGGCGCGCGCAGAACTGGGCCTGGGCCCTACCGACCTGTTCAAGCTGCCTGAAGCGCCTGTCGACACCGGCAAAGGCTTCACCCTGGCACAGAAAATGGTCGGCAAGGCGTGCGGTCTGCCAGAAGGCAAAGGCGTTCGTCCTGGCACCTACTGCGAACCGAAGATGACCACCGTGGGTTCCCAGGACACCACCGGTCCGATGACCCGTGACGAACTGAAAGACCTGGCGTGCCTGGGCTTCTCGACCGATCTGGTAATGCAGTCGTTCTGCCATACCGCTGCCTATCCAAAGCCGATCGACGTGACCACCCACCACACCCTGCCTGACTTCATCATGACCCGTGGCGGTGTATCGCTGCGTCCAGGCGACGGCATCATCCACAGCTGGCTGAACCGCATGCTGCTGCCGGACACCGTCGGTACCGGTGGTGACTCCCACACGCGTTTCCCGATGGGCATCTCGTTCCCGGCCGGCTCTGGCCTGGTCGCGTTTGCCGCAGCCACTGGCGTAATGCCACTGGACATGCCGGAATCGATCCTGGTGCGCTTCAAAGGCAAAATGAAACCTGGCATCACCCTGCGTGACCTGGTTCATGCCATTCCTTACTACGCAATCCAATCGGGTCTGCTGACTGTAGAGAAGAAAGGCAAGAAGAACGCGTTCTCCGGCCGCATCCTGGAAATCGAAGGCCTGAACGACCTGACGCTGGAACAAGCTTTCGAGCTGTCCGACGCCTCGGCCGAACGCTCGGCTGCCGGTTGCACCATCAAGCTGTCGAAAGAGTCGATCACCGAGTACCTGAACTCCAACATCACCCTGCTGCGCTGGATGATCGGTGAAGGCTACGGTGACCCGCGTACCCTGGAACGTCGCGCCCAAGCGATGGAAGCCTGGGTTGCCAACCCGGAGCTGATGGAAGCCGATGCCGACGCGCAATACGCCGAAGTCATCGAGATCGACCTGGCCGACATCAACGAGCCGATCCTCTGCGCACCGAACGACCCGGACGATGCCCGTCTGCTGTCGAGCGTTGCCGGCGAGAAGATCGACGAAGTGTTCATCGGCTCGTGCATGACCAACATCGGTCACTTCCGCGCTGCCGGCAAGCTGCTGGAGCAGGTCAAGGGCCAGCTGCCAACCCGTCTGTGGCTGTCGCCGCCGACCAAGATGGACGCTCACCAACTGACCGAAGAAGGCTACTACGGCATCTACGGCAAGGCTGGCGCGCGCATGGAAATGCCGGGCTGCTCGCTGTGCATGGGTAACCAGGCACGTGTAGAGCCGAATTCGACCGTTGTGTCGACATCGACCCGTAACTTCCCGAACCGTCTGGGTGATGGCGCTAACGTCTACCTGGCTTCGGCCGAGCTGGCAGCAGTGGCGTCTACCCTGGGTCGTCTGCCGAGCGTCGAAGAGTACATGGGCTACGCGGCGAAACTGGACACCATGGCCAGTGACGTCTACCGCTACCTGAACTTCGACCAGATCGCTGAGTTTCGCAAGATCGCAGCAAGCGCCAACATCCCGGTGATTCAAGCCTAATATGTTGATGTGAAGAAGCGCCGCGTATCGCAAGGTACGCGGCGTTTTTTTATGCCTGCAATACAGTATTAGCGACACCCCAAAACAAATGTGGGCTTGCTCGCGAATGCGGTGTGTCAGTCAGTGATTTATTCACCGATCCACTGCATTCGCGAGCAAGCCCACTCTCACATTTTTAGTGCCGTGCAGTCAGCTAGACCGCATCAGACTCAAGCAATAAACGAATACACCAACGCAGTAATCGCCACCAGGCCTACGGCGGTGACAAACACATTCGACGCCTGCCCACGGTACTTGGCCATGGCCGGAACCTTACGAATGGCGTACATCGGCATCAGGAACAGGATCGACGCGATGATCGGCCCGCCCAGCGTCTCGATCATGCGGAGGATACTTGGGTTAAGCGTGGCAACCATCCAGCACACCACCAGCATGAAAGCGGCAGTCATGCGGTCCAGGCTCTTGGCACCCGGGCGGCGACCCGTTTTCAGCACCAGCCCCTTGAGGCCTTCGCTGGCTCCGATGTAGTGGCCCAGGAACGACTTGGCAATCGCCACGAACGCGATCAGGGGGGCTGCGAACGCGATGGTCGGGTTATCGAAGTGGTTGGCCAGGTAGGACAGGATCGACAGGTTCTGCGCTTTCGCTTCGGCCAACTGCGCCGGCGACAGGGTCAGCACGCAGCTGAACACGAAGAACAGCACCATCCCGACCATTAACAGGTGCGCGCGGGACAGGATCTGCGAACTGCGCTCATCGGCATGGACACCGTACTGGCGCTTCTGGTCAACCGCAAAGGCCGAGATGATCGGCGAATGGTTGAACGAGAACACCATCACCGGGATCGCCAGCCACAGCGTATTGAGCAGTGCCGACGGGGCTGGGACTACGCTGGCGGTGCTGAGGATGCCGCCATTCCAATGCGGAACCAGGTACACCGCCAGGAACAGCAACGCGACGATGAACGGATACACCATCAGGCTCATGGCCTTGACGATCACTTGCTCGCCGCAACGCACCACGGCCAGCAGACCGAGGATCAGCACCAACGACAGAATCGCCCGTGGTGGCGGCATAATGTGCAGTTGGTGTTCCATGAAGCTGGCGACGGTGTTGGTCAGCGCCACGCTGTAGATCAGCAGGATCGGGAAGATCGCAAAGAAGTAAAGCAAGGTGATCAGCGCACCGGCCTTGATGCCGAAGTGCTCTTCGACGACGTCGGTGATGTCGGAGCCTTCTCGGCCGGACAGCACGAAACGAGTCAGGCCACGGTGGGCGAAGAATGTCATCGGGAAGGCCAGTACCGCGAGGATCACCAGTGGCCAGAAGCCTCCCAGGCCCGCGTTGATCGGCAAGAACAGCGTGCCGGCGCCAATGGCGGTGCCGAACAGGCCCAGCATCCAGGTGGTGTCCTGGCGGCTCCAGCGTGTGAGGGTTGCAGGTGTCGTCTCATAGCGTTGGTCGACGCTACTGGCCTGATCATTCATCCGATCGGATCTCCGCTTTTACACGGCCGGGACGAGTCAGAAAACCTGACAGGCAGCGCCCCGACCATAGAAGGGGCCGGATTGTCCGGGATTCTGTTGAATAAGCAAAGACTTAGCTGAGGAACGGTGGCGTGGTACATCGACGCGCCGCGCGCAACTCAAATACATTCGTTGACAACTAGGCGCCGCTCTCAGCATGATCCAGCCATGAACCGTATTCAGCTGAACCTCACCACCACCACCACCACCACCACGACCGCCTCAGGCGGGTCGTGCGGTTGCGGTGGGTGTTCACGCTAAACACCTCACAGATTCAACCCAAGGCCCCGCCAGCAATGGACGGGGCCTTTTTATTGCTCCGCCATCTGGCCATTGCAAGGAGCAACACCATGACTGACGCCCTGCTGATCATCGATATGCAAACTGGCTTATACGACGGTCCGGAAAAGCCCTTCGAGCGCGAACGTGTCCTCGCCACCATCAACCAACTGATTCAGCGTGCCCGCCCTGCAGGCGCACCGATCTTCGTCGCCCGCCACACTGGTCCGACAGGCTCGCCGATTGAAGCCGGCAGCGCGCCCTGGCAGCTATGGCATGGCCTGGATGTCGACGAGTCCGGCGATCTGGTGTTCAACAAAACCCGCCCCAGTTGCTTCCTGGGCACAGACTTGCAGCAGCAACTGAGGGCGGCGCAGGTCAGTCAATTGGTGATCGTGGGCATGAAAACCCAGTTCTGCATCGACACCACCTGTCGGGTAGCGGTGGAACTGGGCTTTTCGGTGGTGCTGCCGGAAGACGGCCATACCTGCATGGACACTGCGGCACTGAAGGCAGAGGCGATTATCGAGCATCACAACGCGACGTTGGCTGGGGCGTTTGTGAAGCGCACGAGAGCGGCTGAGGTCCGCTTCTGACAACGCAAATACTGCATACTCATGCCCTCAAACCCTTCAGCAAGAGCCTTCCGATGACCGCCACCGTTCTGGTCCTGGTAGAAACCATCAACGACTACCTGCCCATCATCGAGAGCAATGACTTTCACGTGATCCTGGCGCCGACACCTGCCGAACGCGCCGAAGCCATCAAAGCCCACGGCAGCCAGATCAACGCCGTACTGACTCGTGGCCCGCTGGGTTTGTACGCCGAGGAAATCGCCGCCCTGGCGCTGCTGGAAATCATCTGCGTGATCGGCGCCGGCTATGAGCATGTCGACCTGCAGGCCGCCAGCAATCGCGGAATTGTCGTGACCAATGGCGCCGGAGTGAATGCGCCGTCGGTGGCCGATCACGCCATCGCGTTGCTGCTGTCGCTGGTGCGCGGTATCCCGCAGACCGACGCCGCCGTGCGCCGCAGTGAATGGCCGAAAGTGATGCGCCCGTCGCTGGGCGGCAAGCAGCTGGGCATTCTCGGACTCGGTGCGGTGGGCCTGGAGATCGCCAAGCGTGCCGCCCTGGGATTCGGCATGGAGGTGAGTTATCACAACCGCCAACCGCGCGACGACGTGGACTACACCTACTGCGCCACCGCCGTGGAACTGGCGCGCACCTCGGACTTCCTGATCCTGGCCACGCCCGGTGGCGCCAGCACCCGCCACCTGATCGATCGCTTTGCCTTGGACGCCCTGGGGCCGAATGGCTATCTGGTCAACATCGGCCGTGGCAGCGTGGTGGTCACCGCCGACCTGGTCGCCGCCCTGGAGCAACGCCGCATCGGCGGCGCCGCGCTGGATGTGTTCGACGACGAGCCCAAGGTGCCCGACGCGCTCAAGAAACTCAGCAACACCGTGCTCACCTCCCATGTCGCGGGCCTGTCGCCGGAAGCCGCCCATGACACGGTGCAGCGCGTAGCGGACAACTTGGTGGAATACTTCGCCGGGCGTCCAGTGCTCACGCCGGTCGCCCTGCCCCCGCCCAATAAATGACCGATCAGGCACGCTGATCATCACCCAACACGCTAACCTATTAAGCCGCCACGACCTTGTCGCTGGGCGGTGGTGCGCATTAGATTAGGAAATAGTCCAAGGCCTTTAGAATAAGCAGAAGGGATAAGCATGGCGCTGAACGACCAATCGACCCAGATTCGCCCAGGCGAAGAACTTGATGCCAGCCTGATCGATCCCTACCTCAAGGCCCACATCCCCGGTTTGAGCGGCACGCCTACGATCAGCCAGTTCCCGGGTGGTGCGTCCAACCTGACCTACCTGTTGGAATACCCCGGTCAGGAATTCGTGCTGCGTCGCCCACCGTTTGGTCACAAGGCCAAGTCCGCTCATGACATGGGCCGCGAATACCGCATTCTCAACCAGCTCAAAGACGGCTTCCCTTATTGCCCCAAGGCCTACGTGCATTGCACCGACGAGTCGGTGATCGGTGCCGAGTTCTATGTGATGGAGCGCGTCAACGGCATCATCCTGCGCTCCGACCTGCCGCCCGAACTGGGCCTGGATGCGGCCAAGACCGAGGCGTTGTGCAAAAGCTTTATCGACAAATTCGTCGAACTGCACCAAGTGGACTACAGCGCCTGCGGCCTGGCTGACCTGGGCAAGCCGCAAGGCTACGTAGAGCGCCAGATCCGTGGCTGGAGTGATCGCTACGAAAAAGCCCTGACCCCCGACGCGCCGCGCTGGGACGCCGTGCGCGCGTGGCTGAATGAAAAAATGCCCGCCGACCACCCGACGTCGAGCATCGTGCATAACGACTACCGCTTCGACAACGTGATCCTCGACCCAAACAACCCGATGCAGATCATCGGCGTGCTGGACTGGGAGCTGACCACCCTCGGCGACCCGCTGATGGACCTGGGCAACACCCTCGCCTACTGGATCGAAGCCGCCGACCCTGCGCCGGTGCAACTGATGCGCCGTCAGCCAAGCAACGTCCCCGGCATGCTCACCCGCCGCCAGTTCGTCGATTACTACGCTGAACGCGCGGGCCTGCAGATCGACAATTTCGACTTCTACTACACCTACGGCCTGTTCCGCCTGGCGGGCATCGTGCAGCAGATCTACTACCGCTTCTTCCATGGCCAGACCCAGGACAAACGCTTTGCGCAGTTCATTCAAATGAACAAGCTGCTGGAGCAAATGAGCCTGAATGTCATCGGCAAATCAGCGCTCTGATCGCACACACCAAGGAACCCTCATGTCCAAGACCAACCTGTTCGACCTCGATGGCAAGATTGCTTTTGTTTCCGGCGCCAGCCGTGGCATCGGTGAAGCCATCGCCAAGTTGCTGGCCCAACAAGGCGCTCACGTGATCGTTTCCAGCCGCAAGCTGGAAGGCTGCCAGCACGTGGCTGATGCAATCATCGCCGACGGCGGCAAGGCCACCGCCGTGGCCTGCCATATCGGCGAAATGGAGCAGATCACCCAAGTGTTCGCCGGCATTCGCGAGCAGTTTGGTCGCCTGGATATCCTGGTGAACAACGCTGCGACCAACCCGCAATTCTGCAACGTGCTGGACACCGATCTCGGTGCGTTCCAGAAGACCGTTGACGTGAACATCCGTGGCTATTTCTTCATGTCGGTGGAAGCCGGCAAGCTGATGCGCGAAAACGGTGGCGGCAGCATCATCAATGTGGCGTCGATCAACGGGATTTCGCCGGGTGTCTTCCAGGGCATCTACTCGGTGACCAAGGCCGCCGTGATCAACATGACCAAGGTGTTTGCCAAGGAATGCGCCGAGTTCGGCATTCGTTGCAACGCCCTGTTGCCGGGCCTCACCGACACCAAGTTCGCCTCGGCCCTGGTGAAGAATGACGCAATCCTGAAAATGGCCCTGGCGCAGATCCCCCTCAAGCGTGTGGCGGATCCGAGCGAAATGGCCGGCGCGGTGTTGTTCCTGGCCAGCGATGCGTCCAGCTACACCACGGGTGTGTCGCTGAATGTGGACGGTGGTTTCCTGTCCTGATAGCCCAGACACCGCCGCACCCACAGTGTTGACAGTCTGGAACCAGGGATTCAGGGCCGTTTGAACTGCTGCCGCAGCGTTTCAATTCGCGGCCGGCAGCAGCAGCCTTCCAGATGATCATTCACCATCCCCATCGCCTGCATCAGCGCATACATCGTGGTCGGGCCGACAAACGTCCAACCCCGCTTCTTCAGGGCTTTCGACAAACGTTCGGAAGCCGGCGAGGTGGGGTTACCTGTCCAGTAAGCCATGTCCACCACGGCCGGGCGCTCATCGTCAGCGGGCTCAAACGCCCACAACCACCGTGCCAGCGAGCCGGTCTCCTCCACCAACTCACACGCCCTGCGCGCATTGTTGATGGTGGACACGATCTTCGCGCGATTACGCACGATGCCCGGGTCCTGCATCAGCCGCTCTATATCCGCCGCGCCGTACTGCGCCACCCGGCGAAAATCAAACCCCTCGAACGCCGCGCGAAACTGCTCGCGTTTGCGCAGGATGGTGATCCACGCCATGCCTGCCTGAAAACCTTCCAGGCAGATCTTCTCGTACAGCTGGGTATCGTCCGCCACCGGCACGCCCCACTCACAGTCGTGGTAATGCGGGTATTCCGGCGCTGCGGTGCGCCAGGTGCAATGGGTGCACCCGGTGTCGTCAGTGGTCAGTCCTGGCGGGTCCATCTATCACCTCGTATGCCGAGCGACGGATGATAAGCGAAAAAAATCCCACCCCGCCAACCGCTCAAGCATCGACCTCACCGACCAACTGGTCAGACCGGGACCCGTCAAACGCTAAATAATGACTTGTTATTTCAAAAATACCTGGCCTAGACTGGCCCCGCACTGGACTTACCGGTATGACCACAACAATTAAGCCCTGGAATCACCAGGGCACCGAATAGAGATCCCTCCCATGCTCAGATGGTGCTCGCGTTCGATTTTCCTGCAAGTCGTGATTGGCCTGATGCTAGGCGTAATCTGCGGCTTGGCCCTTCCCGAATTCTCCTCGCAACTCAAACCCTTGGGCGACGGCTTCATCAAGCTGATCAAGATGCTGATCGGCCTGATCGTGTTCTGCGTGGTGGTCAGCGGCATCTCCGGCGCCGGCGACTTGAAAAAGGTCGGACGCATCGGCCTCAAGTCGGTGATCTACTTCGAGGTCCTGACCACGGTCGCCCTGGTGATCGGACTCATCATGGCTTTTAGCACCGGTATCGGCACTGGCGCCAATATCCATCTGGAGCAGTTGTCGTCTGCCGGTTTGAATGACTTGGCCGACAAGGGCCAGCACATCAAGGGCACCAGCCAGTTTCTGATGGACCTGATCCCCAACTCGGTCATCGGCGCCTTTGCCGAGAACAACGTGCTGCAAGTGCTGTTGTTCTCGGTGCTATTCGGCAGCGCGTTGAACCTGGTGGGCGAAGCGGCGTCGGGCATTTCCCGGCTGATCAACGAACTGAGCCATGTGATCTTTCGCATCATGGGCATGATCGTGCGCCTGGCCCCGATCGGTGTATTCGGCGCGATCGCCTTTACCACCAGCACCTACGGGCTTGATTCGCTGCAACACCTGGGCAGCCTGGTCGGCCTGTTCTACCTGACGTGCTTTGCCTTCGTCGGCCTGATCCTGGGCCTGGTAATGCGCCTGTCGGGCCTGCGCATGCTGCCGCTGCTCAAGTACCTGCGCGAAGAACTGCTGATCGTGATGGGCACCGCCTCCTCCGACGCCGTGCTGCCGCAAATCATGCGTAAGCTGGAGCACCTGGGGATCGGCAGCTCCACCGTGGGCCTGGTAATTCCAACTGGGTATTCGTTCAACCTCGATGGCTTTTCGATCTATCTGACCCTGGCCATCGTGTTTATCGCCAATGCCACCGGCACACCGCTGTCGATGACCGATCTGATGACCATCTTGTTGGTATCGTTGATTACATCCAAGGGCGCCCATGGGATTCCCGGTTCGGCGCTGGTGATCCTGGCGGCGACCCTTACCGCGATCCCGGCGATTCCGGTGGTGGGCCTGGTGCTGGTGCTGGCGGTGGACTGGTTCATGGGCATCGGTCGCGCCCTGACTAACCTGATCGGCAACTGCGTCGCCACCGTGGCCATTGCACGCTGGGAGAAAGACATCGATATCCAGCGCGCCAACAAGGTCCTCGATGGTCACCAAGGCTACGCTTTCCAGGCCAAGAAACCGGTGCTGCCCGCGCATCAGGAGTTCTGAGCAAGCGACACCGTTTAAATGTGGGAGCTGGTTTGCCTGCGATAGCGGTGGGTCAGCCTACAAAGCTATCAGCCGATAGTCAGCCAGCGCAGCGATGCGGCGACCCGACAAGCCAGCGCCCACATTGGCTCAATGCCAGTTTAATTATTGTATTGGCAACTTAAAGGAGTGTACGACGTGATCAGCACCTCAACCGTCGTCAATTCAGTCGTAGAAAAACTCCGAGCCGCTCTGGCGCGGGGCCAGTGGCGCCGCGGCGAAATGCTCCCCGGCCAGCGCGAACTGGCCGAACAAATGGGCATCAGCCGCCCCAGCCTACGCGAAGCCGTGATCGTCCTGGAAACCCTTGGCCTGGTGCGCTCCATGCCCGGCAAAGGTGTGGTGGTGCTGGAAACCAGCGTCAGCGACGCGCACTCCAGCGACACCGTGGCCGACGCCAGCCTCGAAGACATCCTGCAACTGCGCTACACCCTCGAGCCGTTCATTGTCGGTCTGGTGGCCCAATCCATCAGCAGCAAAGAGGTCGGCCAATTGCGCCTGACCTTGATGGACATGCGCGAAGCCCTCGACGCCGGCGACGCCGAAGCTGGCATGAACGCCTACATCGGCTTCCATGAAGAACTGTTCGCCCTGACCTCCAACCCGATCTTCCAGAACGTGGTGCAACAAACCAGTAACGCCCTCAAGCAAAGCGCCCAAGTGCTGCGCAACTCGCCCGAGCACCTGGCGGAGCGCCTGCGGGAAAACGAAGCCGTGGTGCGCGCCATCCGCAACAAGAACAGCGCCCTGGCCAGTGCGGAAATGCGTCGGCACATCCTTCAGGAAGGTCTGCGCATGGGCATCCGTTTGAACATCCCGGACGACCATCTGGGCAGCTGACTTTCTGGAGACAGGCCATGACCGCTCACGCGCTGCAACGCGACCCTATCCTCCCTGCCCTGCGCCTGGTCGCTGGTAAAAAGCCTTCGGTGGACGACATCTACCCGCGCCTGTTCGACGCCATCCTCGAACAACGCATCGCCCCAGCCAGCCGTTTTACCGAAGAAGGCCTGGGCGAAATCTTTGGCGTGAGTCGCAGTGTGATTCGCCGGGTCCTGGCAAAACTGTCCCATCAGCAAGTAATCATCCTGCGGCCCAACCAACGGGCCCAGGTCGCCGCGCCGGACCCGCAGCAAACCCGGCAAATCCTTGAAGCACGGCGCCTGACTGAAATAACTGTGGTGCAACTGGCCTGCGCACACGCCACACCGCCCCAGGTGCGCCAGTTACGCGAGCTGATTGCCCGCGAGCGCGAGTGCATCGAGCGCGACCAGCGTGGACCGGCGATTCGGCTGTCGGGGGAATTTCATCTGCAATTGGCAGCGATGGCGCGCAATGCACCGCTGGCGCAGTTCCTTAACAGTTTGGTGCCGCTGACGTCGTTGATCATTGCCCAATACGAAGCAAAAGCCTGCACGTATTGCGCGTGGCAGGAGCATGCGGCGATTGTGGATGCGGTGGAGCACCGTGACTCAACCACTGCGGTGAACCTCATGATGCAGCACTTGGATCATCTGCAAAGCAAACTAGTAAAACACCACTGCACCTAAGTGAATGAAGATCAAAATGTGCCCTTCAGTGTTTGATAAATAGCGCTGCAACAAAAAGCCCCCGCATCTCACGATGTGGGGGCTTTTGTTTTACCGCTTGATCAAGCCGGTTGCAGCACCGGCTGACCACTCAACGCCAGGTCCAGCAACTCGCGGTTGGCCACGGCATACATGGCGTAGTCCGTACCCACAGCAGCACGAATCTCAACCATCATCGCCACCCAACGCTCGGCCATGTCCTTGTGCTGCTCAAGCCACAGGGCCACGCGGGCTTCCATGTCTTGTGGCGCGTCGGCCATTTGCAGGACGGAGATGGTGATTGCACGCTGCTGCCAGTCCACGTCATCGCGGAAGGCTTCGCGGGCCTGGGCCTGCCAGTTGTTGGCCACCGGCAGATCGCTGATCTGCTGCAGGTACCATGGCAAGTCCAGGGCGCTGCCAACGGCGAAGTAGGCCTTGGCCACTTCGGCGGCGTCATGCCCGGTGACGTCAGCGGCTTCGA
This sequence comes from Pseudomonas sp. RA_15y_Pfl1_P11, assembly GCF_963970975.1. NCBI lineage: Bacteria > Pseudomonadati > Pseudomonadota > Gammaproteobacteria > Pseudomonadales > Pseudomonadaceae > Pseudomonas > Pseudomonas sp. RA_15y_Pfl1_P11. The sequence goes on along the minus strand of NZ_CAXAOY010000012.1, from coordinate 108,941 downwards.
TGATCGGCAGCAAGGTGTACAGGTGAGCCGTGCCTGCAACCATGCGTGCCAACAGCTCAGGAACACCGGCTTCGGTGTAGGCCTGGTAACGGTTCTGCCAACCTTCACGGGTCGGGCCTTCCAGCAGTTCGTCGAGCTTGAGGCCCAACGCCGCCAGGTGCGGACCGAAGTGCGCGGTGTCACGGCCAGCGTCCTGCTCGTTGCGACGGCTGCGCAGGAACCAGCGCGTGGCGCGACGACCCAGGCGCATCAGCTCGTCCATCAGCTCCAGTTGCACGTCAGCCGACACCTGGTGGTCCAGGGCTTCGATCTGGCGGAACCAGTGCGGGAGATGGAAGATGTCACGCACGATCACGTAAGCGCCGGCTACGTTCGCCGGGGTCATGCCGGTCGACTCTTTGAGCCGTTGAACGAAGGTGATACCCATGTGGTTGACCAGATCGTTGGCGATCTGGGTGCTGACGATTTCGCGCTTGAGGCGGTGGCGGCGCATGGCCTCGCCGAACTTGGCGACCAGACTCGGTGGGAACGCGGTCTCCATGTCTCGGGTCAGGTAGTCGTCATCCGGTACGCGAGACTTGAGCAGCGCTTCCTTGAGGTCGATCTTGCTGTACGAGATCAGCACCGACAGTTCCGGACGGGTCAGGCCCTTGCCATTCGCGGCGCGCTCGACGAGCTGCTCCTCGGTCGGCAGGTACTCGATGGCGCGGTCCAGCTTGCCACGGCCTTCCAGGTCGCTCATCAGGCGCTTGTACTCGGCGGCACGCTCGTAGGCACGGCGCGCAGCCAGGGACAGGGCCTGGGTCTGCTTGTAGTTGTTGCCCAACACCAGGTTGCCGACTTCGTCGGTCATGCTCGCCAGCAACTGGTTGCGTTGCTTGTCGGTCATGTCACCGGCCTGCACCACTTCGTTGAGCAAGATCTTGATGTTCACTTCGTGGTCGGAGCAATCCACACCACCGGCGTTGTCGATGAAGTCGGTGTTGGAACCGCCGCCATTGAGGCCGAATTCCACACGACCCAGTTGGGTCATGCCGAGGTTACCGCCCTCGCCCACCACTTTGCAGCGCAGCTCGTTGCCATTGACGCGCAGTGCGTCGTTGGCTTTGTCGCCCACATCGGCGTGGCTTTCAGTGCTGGCCTTGACGTAGGTACCGATACCGCCGTTCCACAACAGGTCTACCGGCGCCTTGAGCAAGGCGTTCAGCAATTCGGTCGGGGTCAGCTTGTTGGCCGAGATGGCGAAGCGCTCTTTCATCTGTGGCGAGATGGCAATGCTCTTCGCGCTGCGCGAGAAGATACCGCCGCCTTCGGACATGATGCTGGTGTCGTAGTCGGTCCAGGCCGAACGCGGCAGCTCAAACAAGCGCTGGCGCTCAACGAAGCTGGTGGCCGGGTTCGGGTTTGGATCGATGAAGATATGCAGGTGGTTGAAGGCCGCGACCAGTTGCAGCTTGTCGGACATCAACAGGCCGTTACCAAACACGTCACCGGCCATGTCGCCGACGCCCACAACAGTGATGCTGTCTTCCTGCACATTGATGCCGCGCTCACGGAAGTGACGCTGCACACCGACCCACGCGCCCTTGGCGGTGATGCCCATTTTCTTGTGGTCGTAACCGGCGGAACCACCCGAGGCGAACGCGTCGCCCAGCCAGAAGCCGTAGTCGATGGCGATGCCGTTGGCGATGTCGGAGAAGGTCGCAGTGCCCTTGTCCGCAGCCACCACCAGGTACGGGTCATCGTTGTCATGGCGCACAACGTTGGCCGGCGGTACCAGGGCGCCGTCTTTCAGGTTGTCGGTGATGTCCAACAGGCCGGAAATGAAGATGCGGTAGCAGGCGATGCCTTCGGCCGCGATCTCGTCCCGGCTGCCGCCCAGTGGCAGGCGACGCGGCAGGAAGCCGCCCTTCGCCCCCACTGGCACGATGACCGAGTTCTTCACTTGCTGGGCTTTTACCAGGCCAAGCACTTCAGTACGGAAGTCTTCTTCACGGTCGGACCAGCGCAACCCGCCACGCGCCACGTTGCCGAAGCGCAGGTGCACACCCTCAACCCGTGGCGAGTACACGAAGATTTCAAACTTCGGCACTGGCTTAGGCAGCTCAGGAATCGCGTGCGGGTTGAACTTGAAGCTGAAGTACGACTTGTTCTGACCGTTGGCGTCGGCCTGGTAGAAGTTGGTACGCAGGGTGGCCTTGATCAGGTCCAGGTAGCGGCGCAGGATGCGGTCTTCGTTGAGCACCTGAACGTCGTCCAGGGCGCTGAGAATCGCTTGTTCCAGGCGTTGCTGCTTGTCTTCCAGGTCTTCGGCGGTGAGTTTGCGGGCCAGGTAGAAACGGGTCTTGAACAACCGGGTCAACTCGCGAGCGATGTCGGTGTGGTTGTTCAGGGTGCTGGCGATGTAACCCAGGTCAAAGCCCAGGCGGATCTGCTTCAGGTAACGGGCGTAGGCACGCAGCAAGGCCACGTCGCGCCAAGGCAGGCCAGCAGTCAGTACCAGGCGGTTGAACGCATCGTTCTCGGCGTCGCCATGCACGATGTGCACGAACGCGTCTTGCAGGGTGTCGTTGAGCTGCTGGATATCCAGGTTCACGCCTTCGGCGGCGATGAACGCGAAGTCATGGATCCAGAACTCACGACCACTGGCATGACGCAGGCGATACGGGAACTCACCCAGCACGCGAAGGCCGAGGTTTTCCAGGATCGGCAGCACGTCGGACAGCGCCAGCGGGGTGTCGGCATGGTAGAGCTTGCAATGCAGCTCGCGTTGGCCGGAGACCTGGCCCAGTGGCTGGTAGAAGCTCATCACCAGCGGGTTGGCTTCGGTCAGGCTGTTGAGGTGCTGCATGTCGACCACAGCCGAATGCGCAGCAAAACGCTCGCGGTAACCGGCGGGGAAGCCTTTCGGGAAGTCGGCCAGCACGTTGGTGCCTTGGGCTTCGCCGAAGCTTTCCACGACCAGGCTGGAGTAGTCGTCCTGCCAGCTGCGGCAGGCCTGCACCACTTCTTTTTCCAGTTGCAGCGTGTCGATGTCCAGGCGGTTCTTCGGGTCAACCCGCAGAATCAACTGCACGCGCGCCAGCACGGACTCGGAGAAGAAGGTCCAGAATTCGCAGTCCGAGGCCTTCAGGCGATCCATCAGCACTTGCTGGATTTTCTGGCGCACTTCGGTGGAATAGACGTCGCGCGGCACGTAGGCCAGGCAGTAGCAGAAACGACCGTACGGGTCTTTGCGCAGGAACACACGGATCTTGTTGCGTTCCTGGATCTGCACGATCGACATCACGGTGCTGAACAGCTCGTCGACCGGAGTCTGGAACAGGTCATCACGCGGCAGCACCTCAACGACTTGAGCAAGCTCCTTGCCCAGGTGAGCCTTGGGCTGGAAGCCGGAACGGCGTTCGATTTCCGCGACCTTGCGGCGGATGTACGGGATCACCCGCACGCTTTCGCCATACACCGAGGAAGTGTACAGGCCCATGAAACGGTGTTCCTTGATGACCTTGCCGTCGGCGCTGATCTCACGGATCGACACGTAGTCCGGATACGCCGGGCGGTGCACGCGGCTCGGGTGCGCAGCCTTGGCGAACGACAGCACGGTCGGCTCACGCAGGTACGCCACGGCATAGTCTTCGATGCGCAGGTCGTCGGCGGTAAGGCCGGCGCGCAGCAGTTTGGTCAGACCGAGGAAGGAATCGGCGTCATATTCGATATGACCGCCATCCGCCTCGTCACGTACCACAAACTCTTCATAACCGAGGAAGGTGAAGTGGTTGCCCACCAGCCATTCCAGGAAGTTCTTGATCTCGGCTTTTTCTTCGCCGTCGATGCTGAACTGGCTGGCGTCGATACCGGCCAGCAGGTCCTGGACCTTGGCTTTCATCGGTTCGAAATCAGCCACGGCCACGCGCACTTCGCCGAGCACCTGCTCAAGCTCTTTGCTCAGCACGCTCAGTTCGGCGGCGTTGGCGCAGCGGTCAATTTCCAGGTACATCAGCGATTCTTGCTGGATGCCTTCGCCCTGGGTGCCTTTCGGCAGGATTTCCAGCAACTCGCCCTTGGCACCACGACGTACGCTGAGCACGGTAGTTTGCAGGGTGTGGATGCTGTAGCCACGGCGGTTCAGTTCGGTGCGGACCGAGTCCACCAGGAACGGCAGGTCATGGTGCAGCACTTCGACCGCGGTGTGGGTCGACTGCCAGCCATGACGTTCATAATCGGGGTTGTAGACACGCACCTGCGGCTGGGTGTGGTCAAAGCGCTCAAGCAGACGCCACGCAGAGAGGGTGCAGCCGGCCAGGTCGGAAAGGCGACGCTGGGTCAGTTCGTCCAGGGAAATGATGCCGAAGAATTGTTCAGCAAACAGCGCCACTTGTGGCAGTGCCTGTTCACTGATGTGCTGGGCCAGTGCCGCTTGCAGTTGATGCTGGAAGTCGGCCTTGCTGGCTGCGGTGAAGAACGCCATCTGTGGTACTCCGCTTGGGCTTGTTATTGATGGAAGCGTCGCGTGTTATCCCCTTGGGGGACCGTCAGCTCTGTTCGCTGGGAATTCTGGAAACACCATAAACGAATCAGAGTGACAGGTGGGTGAAGCTGGACAAGACAATCAGGTCACATACAACTTCCATAAGATGCGCACCTTGCCGGGTGACGGTACGACGGGCAGGTCAGGCGCCTGGCGGGTGCACATCCGTTGCGCAGCTTAACGAGTGTAGGAAGACAGCTGCTTGCGACGCTGCGACATATTCGGTCATCGGTAAGCAGGCTTGGGGTTGCGACTTGGGCAACCCGGATTTCCAGGTAGAAAAACCGACGCTTTTCAATCCCCCGAGTACCAGAAGTGACTGATTCAGCCGGCCAGGTCATGCACGGGATCTGACACTGGATGCAGCACAAAATTCGTCGCAATGGCACAATTGCCCCCATCACGCCCTACCCCAGACAGGATTCCCCATGCTGCAACTGAAAACCGAGGCCCTGATGGTCACCCCGTGCGACGACGAAGAAGACAACATGGCCATGCTCTGCTGCCACGGCAAAAACGGCGAGATGTTCATGCTCACCCGTTATCCCGATGAAGATGAGGTGGAACTAACCTGGGACTACGCGCCGTCGACCCTGGATGGGTTGAAGGTCACGCTGAGTGAGACGACCGTGCTGGTAGAACTCGCCGCCGGCGATGCCGACGCGTTGGGTGGCAAGGATCAGTTGCAGATCACCCATGCCACGGCCGTGTCGGACATGGCCGAAGTTGAAGAAACCCTGCAGAACATCCTCAAGGGCACCGGTACCTTCTCCCGGACTTAAGTCACTGTTTAGTGAGCGGGCTTGCCCCGCTCACTAAACACCCGGTCCAGCCCTCATTCCTCGCGGACACACAAAAATCCTACAAGTTTTGCCAAAAATACCCGTTACGTCGTTAGTCGCCTGCCCCCTCGATGGATTAAAGTAAGCCCCCCAAGCCCGGCGGTTTTTACTCGACGCCTGCGCTCATCTCTCCAGGAACCGTCATCGATGGAACATCGTGAAGCGCTGCTTGCGCTGCGAACTTTTCTTTCTACGCAGATTCTCGGCCAGGAAAAACTCATCGATCGCTTGCTGATCGCCTTGCTCGCTGACGGCCATATGCTGGTAGAAGGCGCGCCGGGCCTGGCCAAGACCAAGGCCATCAAAGAGCTGGCCGAAGGCATAGAGGCGCAGTTCCATCGAATCCAGTTCACCCCCGACCTGTTGCCCGCCGACATCACCGGCACCGAGATCTATCGCCCGGAAACCGGCAGTTTCGTGTTCCAACAGGGGCCGATCTTCCACAACCTGGTGCTGGCCGACGAAATCAACCGCGCGCCGGCCAAGGTGCAATCGGCGTTGCTGGAAGCCATGGCCGAGCGCCAGGTCAGCGTGGGACGCAGCACCTACGACCTGTCGCCGCTGTTCCTGGTCATGGCCACGCAAAACCCCATCGAGCAGGAAGGTACCTACCCGCTGCCCGAAGCCCAGCTCGACCGGTTCCTGATGCACGTCAAGATCGGCTTCCCCGACGCCGCCGTCGAGCGGCGCATCCTGCAACAGGCGCGTGGCGAAGCCCTGAACGGCGAAACCAAGCCTGAGCGCCGCGTCAGCCAACAGGCGATCTTCGCCGCACGCAAGGAAATCCTCGGCTTGTACATGGCTGATGCGGTAGAGGAATACCTGGTGCAACTGGTGATGGCCACGCGCACCCCGGCCAAGTTCGACCCGGAGATGGCCGAGTGGATCGCCTATGGCGCCAGCCCACGCGGTTCCATCGCCCTCGACCGCTGCGCCCGCGCCCATGCCTGGCTGGCCGGTCGCGACTTCGTCAGCCCAGAAGATATCCAGGCGGTGCTGTTCGACGTGCTGCGCCATCGCATCATTCTGTCGTTCGAGGCCGAAGCCGCCGGCATTGACCAGGACCGCGTGGTGCAACGCATTCTTGACGTCGTTGCCGTGGCTTGAAACCCATGAACACCAGCGATGGAATCCGCGTCACGCTCAGCGAATTGATCGAGATGCGCCACCGTGTGCGCGAAGTGCAGCTGTTTTCCACGCCGAGCCAGCGCAGCCCGCTGATCGGCCTGCATCACTCCAGGCTGCGCGGGCGCGGTGTCGACTTCGACCAGGTGCGCGTGTACCAGGCCGGCGACGATGTGCGCACCATCGACTGGCGCGTGACCGCGCGCACCCAGGAACCGCACACCAAGCTGTTCCACGAAGAGCGCGAGCGACCGATTTTCATCATTGTGGAGCAAAGCTGCCGGCTGTTTTTCGGCTCAGGGCAGATGTTCAAATCGGTGCTGGCGGCCCAGGCGGCCAGCCTGATCGGCTGGGCGGCGCTGGGGCACAACGACCGCGTGGGCGGGTTGGTATTCGGCGATAGCGAGCACTACGAAATCAAACCGCGCCGCAGCAAACAAAGTCTGCTGCAACTGCTTAACCGGTTGGTGCGCGTCAACCAGAGCCTGAACACCGAAAGCCGCCCCGAGGCTGACGCACTGGGCATGGCCCTGCGCCGTGGCCGCGAAGTGTTGCGCCCAGGCAGCCTGGTGATTGTGATCTGCGATGAACGCGCGCTCACCGAAGGTGCCGAGCAGCAATTGAGCCTGTTGTCACGGCACTGCGACCTGCTGCTGTTGCCCATCTCCGACCCGCTGGACCACGCCCTGCCCGCTGCCGGGCTGCTTCGTTTCGCAGAACGCGGTGCCCAGCTGGAACTGGATACGCTCAACGTCGATTTGCGCCAGGCCTACAAGGCCCAAGCCGAAGCGCGCATCGCCCGCTGGGAACTGCTCGCCCAGAAGCTGCGCATCTTGTTGATGCCCTTGAGCACCCAGAGCGAAATGGTCGAGCAACTGCGCGAGTACCTCAACCCGCAGCGTCCGGTTAAAAAACAATGAGCAGCCTTGACCAACTGCAACCGCTGATCGCCCCGCCAGCCGTCGGCTTTTGGCCACCTGCGCCGGGCTGGTGGTTGTTGCTGCTGCTGATTCCACTGCTCGGCTGGGGGCTTTGGTCACTGCGACGCTTCCTGCCAACGCGTCGCCCCATCGCCCGCGCCGAGCAACCGCTGGACCCATTGCGCATCGCCGCCCTCGCGGAACTGGCGCGGATGCCCAAACCCTACGACGGGGCCCCGGCCGGCGCGTGGTTGCAGCAACTCAACGGCCTGCTCAAACGCCTGTGCCGCAACGACTATCCCTACAGCCAGAGCCATACCCTCAACGGCCGAAAATGGCTGGCCTTCCTCGACAACCGCTGTCCCGCCGCTGGCCTCACACGCTGGATGGTGTTGGTGGAAGGCGCCTACAAACCCGAATGCAAACTCGACGACAAGGCCATCGCCGGCCTGACCCAAGCGGTCGACACCTGGATTCGCAAACATGTTTGAGTTCGCCTGGCCGTGGATCTTCGCCCTGTTGCCCTTGCCCTGGTTGATGCGGCTTGTGTTGCCGGCAGCCGACAGCGGTGAGCCGGCGTTGAAAGTTAGCTACCTCAGCGACCTTGAGGGCCTCGCTCGCCGCCGCGCCCGCGTCAACCTGCCCGGCTGGCGCCAGCAAGGGCCCTTTGTGGTGCTGTGGCTGCTGCTGTTAACCGCCGCCGCCCGCCCAGAATGGCTTGGCGAGCCGCTGCCGATTGCCGCCAGTGGCCGCGACCTTCTGGTGGCGGTGGACGTGTCCGGCTCCATGGACTTTCCCGATATGAACTGGCAAGACGAGGACGTCAGCCGCTTGAGCCTGGTCAAACACTTGCTCGGCGACTTTCTTGAAGGCCGTGAAGGTGACCGCGTCGGCCTGATCCTGTTCGGCAGCCAGGCCTACCTGCAAGCACCGCTGACCTTTGACCGCCGCACCGTGCGCACCTGGCTGGATGAAGCGCGCATCGGCATTGCCGGCAAGAACACCGCGATTGGCGATGCCATTGGCCTGGCCTTGAAACGCCTGCGTCAGCGCCCGGCGCAGAGCCGTGTACTGATCCTGGTCACCGACGGCGCCAACAACGCCGGGCAGATCGACCCACTGACCGCCGCGCGCCTCGCCGCTGAAGAAGGCGTGAAGATCTATCCGATCGGTATCGGCGCCGACCCGGAACAAACCGGCTCCCTGGGCATCCTCGGCGTCAACCCGAGCCTGGACCTCGACGAACCGGCACTCAAGGCCATCGCCGAGGCCACGGGCGGTCAGTACTTCCGCGCCCGTGATGGCGAAGAGCTGCAAGCGATCAAGGCAACGCTCGACACGCTCGAGCCCGTTGAGCAGCAACCCACCCAGGCACGCCCGGCCCTGGCCCTGTACAGCGCGCCGCTGGCCTTGGCGTTGGTGCTGAGCATGTTGCTGGTGATCCAGGAACGCTGGCCGAACAACGCCTTGCATCGGTGGCTCACCAAATTGTCGAGCAAGGGGATTTTCCTGCAACAGCACCCGGAATGGCGCCAGCGCCTCACACGCCTGCGCTTGCGGAGGCGTCGATGATCGACCTGTGGCCACACTGGTTCCGCCCTTGGTCGCTGTTGCTCCTGCCATTGCTCGGCTGGTTGCTATGGCACCTGTGGCATCGGCAAAAGCGCGCCGGGCGTTGGCAGATGATCCTGCCGCCGGCCTTCCACGCCGTGTTGCTCAGTGGTGGCAACGGGCGCGAAAGCAAATCGCCATGGGTGGTGCTCGGCGTTGCCTGGCTCTTGGCCGTACTGGCGCTGCTTGGGCCCAGTTGGCAAAGGGTTGAGCAGTCCAGCCAGAAACCCTCCGATCCTTTGGTGGTGCTGCTGGAACTGACCCCGGAAATGCTCGCCACCGACAGCCCGCCCAACCGCCTGGAACAGGCGCGGCGCAAGCTGTATGACCTGTTGCAGGCACGCACCGATGCGCAGACCGCCATCGTCGTTTACGCCGGCAGCGCCCACACCCTGGTGCCGCTGTCAGACGACCTGGGCACCAGCCGCAACCTGCTCGAAGCCCTGCGCCCGTCAATCATGCCGGAGCCCGGCCACCGCGCCGACCTGGCAGTCGAGAAAGCCCTGGGCCTGCTCAAACAAGGCGGCCTCGGCCAGGGGCGTCTGTTGCTGATCGGCTCGTCGCTGTCCAAACAGGAACGCCAGGGCATTCGGCTGCTGCTGCAAAGTAGCCAGGCGCCGACCCTGTCGATCCTCGGTATCGGCAGCCGGGAAGGCACCCCGGTGACCCAGGAAAGTGGCGAGTTCCTCAAGGACGAACACGGCGCGATCCTGGTGCCACGTCTGGACAGCCCGACGCTCAAGGCGTTCGCCAGCGAAATGGGCGGCCGCTACCGCGCCGCCCGCCTGGACGACAAAGACCTGCGCCAACTCGGTGTACTGGACCCGCCACACACCTTGCGCAACGACGCTCAACGGCTGCACCTCGATACCTGGGCCGACCAGGGTTACTGGCTGCTCCTGCCGCTGTTGCTACTCGCTGCCTGCGCCGGTCGGCGTGGCTGGTTGTTCTGCCTGCCCCTGCTGCTGTTGAGCGCGCCACAACCCAGCTATGCCTTCGGCTTGCAGGACCTGTGGCTGCGTCCCGACCAGCAAGGCCAATACCTGCTGAAGCAGAAACGCCCCGCCGAAGCCGCCGAACACTTCGAAGACCCTCAGTGGCAGGGCGTAGCGCTCTACGAAGCCGGCAACTATGCCGAGGCCATCAAGCGTTTCGCCGAGAGCAATGACGCCTACGCCCACTACAATCGGGGTAACGCCCTGGCCAAGTCCGGTGAGCTGGAGGCCGCCATCGACGCCTACGAACAGGCCCTTGAAGCACAACCCGACTTGCAACCGGCCCTGAAAAACAAAGCGCTGGTGGAAACCCTGATGCAGGAAAAAGAGCAGCCCGAACCCGATAAGCCAGCCAATAACGAGGATGACGAAACCACCCAACCCGGCCAAACTGCGCAACCGGGTGCGAGTGGGCAAAGCACCATGGGTGGCGAGCAGTCATCCCAAGGCCAGGGGAAAGCCGGCACCGGCGACACACAGGCCGGTAATACGCCGCACACCGCAGGCAATGAAGTGCCGGGCAGCGAATTGGGCGACGAACAAACCACTACCCCGCCGCTGCTTCCTGCCGACGCCAGCCTCGACGGTGAACGTCGCCAGGCCCTGGAGCAATGGCTACGGGAGATCCCGGACAACCCCGGCGAACTGCTGCGCCGCAAATTCTGGTACGAACAGCAACAACATCAGGACAAGACTCGATGAGCCGTCGCACCACCCTACTGTTCCTGCTCGCACTCTCGGCAGGCCACGCCCAGGCGGCGAGCCTGACTGCCAGCGTCGACCGCAGCCGCCTCAATTCCGGGGAAACGGTGGAGCTCACGGTAGAGTCCAGCGATGTAACGCAGTTCGGCAAACCCGACCTGTCGCCGCTGGATGCGCAGTTCGAAGTCAGCGGTACGCGGCAGATCAACCAACTCACCACGCTGGGCGGCGATAACCACGCCACCACGCGATGGATCATCACGCTGCTGCCCAAGGAAAACGGCACGGTGCTCATCCCGCCCCTGCAAGTAGGCGAGTACAAGACCCAGCCGATCAGCCTGCAAGTGATAGAAACCGCTAGCCAGAACACAGCCGCCGAACTGGCCCCGGTGTTTGTCGAGGCCAATCTTGACCAGACCAGTGTCTACGTCCAGGCCCAGGCACTGTTGACCGTGCGGGTGTACCACTCGGTGTCGCTGTATGACGACAGCAGCCTCACACCGTTGCAGATTGCCGACGCACGCGTCGAACAATTGGGCGAGTCACGCACCTACGAGAAGGTGATCAACAGCATTCGCCACGGCGTGATCGAAACCCGCTACGCGATTTACCCGCAGCACAGCGGCACGTTGGCAATTGCGGCGCAGACGTTCAGCGCCACGCTGGTTGAGTCGCGCCCGCCGCAAGAGAACACACTGCAAGGCACCAAACCCGGCAAGCTGATCCACGTCAGCTCGGCGCAGCTGCCGCTGGTGGTCAAGCCCAAGCCGGCGCTGTATCCCGCCGATACGCCCTGGCTACCGGCGCGCAGCCTGACCCTGAGCGAAAACTGGAACCCGGAGCCCGAGCATGTCCAGGTCGGCGACTCGCTGACTCGCAGCCTCACGGTCAAGGCCGAAGGCCTGTCCAGCGCGCAACTGCCGGCCCTGCCTAGCACCGAGATCAACGGCCTGCGCCGCTACCCGGACCAACCGGTGCTCGGCAACCAGACCAACGACCGCGGCCTGATCGGCAGCCGCGAAGACCGTGAAGCCCTGGTGCCCAACCGCGCAGGTGCACTGGAACTGCCTGCCGTTGAAGTGGTGTGGTGGAACACCCACGAAGATCACCTTGAGCGCACCAGCCTGCCGGCCCGCACCCTGCAAGTGGCGATCAACCCTAGCCTGGTGGTCGACACTCCCGCCACGCCCACCGTCATCACCGCCCCCGATGACAACCACCTGTGGCTGTGGCAACTCAGCAGCCTGCTCCTTGCCTGCACCACCTTGCTGGGCTTTGGCTTGTGGTGGCGCGCACGCCGACAGCCCGCCGTACTGCGCGCCGCACAAACCGGCCCGAGCCCGCGCACCCTGCTCGACGACCTCAAGCGCGCCACCCAGGCCAACGACCCCCACGCCACCCGCCAGGCCCTCGACGCCTGGGCACGGCAACAGCCGGAAACCCTGGCAGACATGGCCGCGCGGTTTGTGCCGCTGTCGGACGCGTTGGACGGCTTGAACGGCGCGCTGTACAGCGAGGGCGGCCATTATTGGCTGGGTGAAGACCTGTGGCGTGCGATCAAAGCCATCCCCGTGGCCGAACGCGAGCAAGACCCGGCCACCGACACCACCAGCTTGCCGCCGCTCTACCCCAAATAACCCACCACAAAACCCTGTGGGAGCGGGCGTGCCCGCGATGGCGGTGTAACAGTTGGCAGATGTGTTGGCTGATACTCAGCCATCGCAGGCAAGCCAGCTCTCACAGGGTTAGGCTGCGTTTAGTGCAGCCGGGGCACGTCCGCTCGATCTACCTGAACGCCAACAAAATCGCTACACCTGCCATCCAAAGGAAACAAGTCGACATGAGCATCATCTTGATGATCAGATGCCTTCTCAGACGCGGAGGAAAACTGGCAAGATCCACCGGGTCTATCTCTCCAATAATGAGCGAAGCCCTCGGCCACACTACCATTCCAGCAATTTTAAATATCTCCAGGAGCGACCAAATCACCCCGCGTTTTCCCAGGCTTGGCCCCAGAGATAAATGTAATGGCTATTTTTCAGAGCCTCCTTGTGTAGTGGCTTTAAGGTGGCACCGACTCAGGTACAGACTGTATGCGATACCAGCCATGCCGAGCAGGCCCGGTACACCTCCAACAATCCAGAAAGCCAACCAGGAGGTTCAAAAATCTCCCGATGTCATGGCAGTGTTTTCTCGTACAACATTTCTCCGCTGACTTCGCCGACCTTCCCACCGATAGTCGTACCCGCCCAGGCGCCAGCTCCTACTAAAGCAGCAGCACATACGACCCCGCCTATACCTGTAGACATATAACTCGCGAACGCACCACCTGCCGCACCGCCAATCAGCGGGTCATCGAAGTCAGCAATGATCCCATCGCCCTGCCAGCGCTCGATACCGCGCAGGCGGCAGAGGATGTCTTCTTCCAGGAATAGGTCCCAGGATGCACGGGTGCTGCTCAGGTATTTGCCTCGGCACAGCCATCGGGAACCCAATGATGGGTCAGGGGCATGGGTGGAAAGTGCCGAGAGCTTTCAAGTTAAAAATTTCACCGCAGAACTACCTGAACTCCAGCAGAACAACCCCGATCAACATCCAAATGAAGGCGATGATCATCGTTTTCAGATTAAGGGTAATTCGTAGCTTTAAGTGAGGTGGGAAATTTTCAAGATCGGTTGGGTCCAGCTCTCCATTAATGAGAGAAGCTTTTGGCCACAGTAGCATTCCCGAGATTTTACCCATCTCTAAGAGTGACCAAATCAAGCCTCGTTTTCCAAGGCTTGGCCCCCAGATATAGATATAACGGCTGTGCTTTAAGGCCTCCTTTATGGCGTCCATGTGACGATGAGTCAGGTACAGGCTGTATGTAAGTGTCAAAGCTGCAAGCAACATTGGCCCCCCTAGAAAAGAGATCGCGATCCAGAGAGGCCAAGTGTCGATACTGCTCATGGTTGATTTACTTGGTAGAGTTTTTCTCCAATAGCTTCACCCGCCATCCCCCCACCCGTCGTACCCACCCATGCGCCCGCCCCCACTATAGCGGCAACACAAATAACCCCGCCAAAGCCTCCAGTCGCCACGCCCATTGCAATGCAAATAGAGCCACTGGCAGCACCAGCCATCACTCCGCTCAAAGCCCCAGGAGAAGTAGACCCCACAAATTTTCCTACTTCCGTAAGCTTGACCCTCTCGCAAGCCGCCCCAGAATCCGCATTACACACCTGCTGTATAGCCAACATCGAAGACACACCGCCAAGACCAATACCGATGTAAACGAGAACGAGAGAGTCAGCGGCAAGCCAAACTTTGGAGAGGGACTTACTTAGGGTAAAGTCAGACGATTCCGGGTATTTCGTCGTATAAGTCTGATAGGCCTGCGACGTCCGGCGCGATGCTTCGGGCTGCTACTCCTAGCTGCGTGATTGGCGGGCCGCTGCGCGGACGCCTGCCTGCACTTAATGATTACGACGCGGCACCTTCCATTCACGATGGGGGAATTTGTACAGGTAGTTCAGGTTGTCCATATCGAACCGGCCATCCTTCTTGCCGGGGCTGATGCCAATATCCAGCTTGCGCAGCAGTTTTGGGCGTGAGAGAAACGCCTTGGCCGCGTGGTGGGCCTCTGGTGAAGATGTCCTGTCGGTAGCTATCAGGCCGGCGGCCTCCCTCAGCTCGTTGAAGTTCACATAGCTGTCGGTCGCGCCAGCGGGGAACTCGCGTAAATGATCGCGGACCAGCCCTATCAGTTGCCGGTCAGTCACGCTTGCGAATGAGCGCGCGTCCGCAGCGTTGGCCTGGGTCTCAGCGCTTCGTGTCTGACGGTGGTTAGCTTGGGTTGAGCGACTGTCAGCCTCCAGTTGCTCTGGTAGAGCGGTGAAAGCAGTGGTGGAAGGTGGTTTTATTGAAAATGTCATGCTGGGCCCCTGATTCATTCAGGGATTGATTGAAAAATCCACTTTGTGAGTGGTCGCCACTCACCCTGCCGTTCCAATTCGTTCGTCACCGTCCGTTCGACATGCATTGTTAAAGGGCAGCAATCCATATCTCTTTAATTTGCAGGACGTTTCCTAGACAGTCCTTTGGCCTTGCGCCTGCTCACCAGTGGCTAGCCTTCGCTTCGTCGCTGCATATCAGCGATCGGGTGCGAGATCCCGTTATTAGCAGGCGCAATGCGCTACAACCGTCTATGGCGGCTGTGTGCGGGCAGACTTCGGTCTGGCGGGGTCCTGTTTTCCGGTATCTCAACCCGCACACAGCTTCCACCTTTTGACGTGTGTGATCGGCAAAATAATGGCTCCCAATCCAAGCAGGAGCTTTATCCATGAACAAACTCATCCCCGACCCACCACCCTCCCCGTCGTGCACCAAGACCTCAGCTTCGAAGACGCCCTCGCCCAGATCTGCGACCTGCTGCGTTGCGCAGCCGCCAACGCAGTCGGCACTACCCATGGGCTGAGCAGTGATCAGCGCAACATGGCCGGCGCCACCGAGCACTTGATCAACAGCGCCAAAACACTCGCCGACCGAGCGCTGGACTGCCTGCATGGCTCATAACCCCTGTGGTGCGGGCTTGCCCGCACACAGTTGATCTGTGTCACCCGCAGGCAACGTGTGTGCTTTTACGGGTAAACTCCCCTCCTTTTCATCTCTTCCACGGAGTTCGCCTTGCGTCTGTTCCACACCT
The DNA here is from genome assembly GCF_963970975.1 of Pseudomonas sp. RA_15y_Pfl1_P11. Classification (NCBI taxonomy): domain Bacteria; kingdom Pseudomonadati; phylum Pseudomonadota; class Gammaproteobacteria; order Pseudomonadales; family Pseudomonadaceae; genus Pseudomonas; species Pseudomonas sp. RA_15y_Pfl1_P11. The sequence goes on along the minus strand of NZ_CAXAOY010000012.1, from coordinate 93,534 downwards.
CCGACTGGCACCTTGGCCAAAACCTCCACGGCCAGGAACGCGATTTCGAACACGCCTGTTTCCTCGAGTGGCTGCTGGGCCAACTCAATGCCCAGCGCCCGGATGTGCTGCTCATCGCCGGCGATATCTTCGACACCGTCAACCCGCCGCTCAAGGCTCAGGAGCGGTTGTATGACTTCATCATCAGCGCCCACGAGCAAAACCCCAAGCTGACCATCGTGATGATCGCCGGCAACCACGACTCCGGCTCGCGCATCGAACTGCCTGCGCCATTGATGCGTCGCCTGCGCACCCATGCGCTCGGTCGCGTGCTGTGGCTGGATGACGGCCAACTGGATGCCGAACGCCTGCTGATCCCCCTGCCGGATGCCAAGGGCAAGATTGCCGGCTGGTGCCTGGCCTTGCCATTCCTGCGCCCGGCGGAAGTCACCGGTGCACACCTGGGTGACGACTACCTGCGCGGTATCGGCCAGGTGCATGAATGGCTGATCGCCGCCGCCAACGCCAAGCGTAAAAAAGGCCAGCCGTTGATTGCCATCAGCCATGCGCACATGGCCGGAGGGTCGGTGTCGGAAGACTCCGAGCGCAGCCTGATCATCGGCAATGCCGAGGCGCTGCCGGCCAGCCTGTTCGATAAAAGTGTCGGCTATGTCGCCCTCGGCCATTTGCACAAGCCGCAGAAGGTCAATGGCGAAGAGCGGATTCGCTACAGCGGCTCGCCGATTCCGCTGTCGTTTTCCGAAATCGGCTACAAGCACCAGATTCTCGACGTGACGTTCCAGGGCCAATGCCTGGTGAGTGTCGAACCACTGCTGATCCCGCGCTCGGTTGACCTGCAACGCCTGGAGGCTGCGCCGCTGGCGGATATCCTTAAGCAGTTGGCGGATCTGCCCGACATCGACCTGCTCGCCGAAACCCAACGCCACCCGTGGCTGGAAGTGCGCGTGCGCCTCGACGAGCCGCAACCCGACCTGCGCCAGCAAATCGAAACCGCCCTGCAAGGCAAAGCCGTGCGCCTGGTGCGCATCGCCGCCGAATACGCGGGTAAACGCGCCAGCGACAACACGGACGACGAGCGCCTGATCGAACTCGACCAGCTCACGCCCCAGGAACTGTTCAGCCGCGCCTGGCAGGACAGTTACGGCAGTGAAGTGGATGAACAGACCTTGAAGGATTTCGCCGTGCTGCTCCAGGAAGTGCAACAGGAGGAGCAACAGCCATGAAGATCCTCGCCATTCGCCTGAAAAACCTCGCCTCCCTGGCTGGCCCGTTCGAGATCGACTTCACCGCCGAGCCCCTGGCCAGCGCGGGTTTGTTCGCGATAACCGGTCCCACCGGGGCCGGTAAAAGCACCCTGCTCGATGCACTGTGCCTGGCGCTGTTTGGTGCGGTGCCGCGCCTGGGCGATACCGGCCAGGCCAAGATGCCGGACGCCGACAGCGACATTTCCATTGGCGACCCGCGCACCTTGATCCGTCGGGGCACCGGTGGTGGTTATGCCGAAGTGGATTTTGTCGGCGTCAGCGGCCGTCGCTACCGTGCGCGCTGGGAAGCCAACCGCGCCCGCGACAAGGCCAGTGGCAAGTTGCAGAACAGCCGCCAGAGCCTGATCGACCTGGACAGCGAGCAACTGCTGGCCAGCCAGAAAACCGAATACAAGACCCAGCTGGAACTGGCCCTGGGCCTGAACTTCGAGCAGTTCACCCGCGCCGTATTGCTCGCGCAAAGCGAGTTCAGTGCCTTCCTCAAGGCCAACGATAACGAGCGCAGCGAACTGCTGGAAAAGCTCACCGACACGGCCCTCTACACCCAGCTTGGCCGACGCGCGTTCGACAAGGCCAAAGACGCCAGGGACGCGCACAAGCAGTTGCAGGACCAAGCCACCGGCGTGGTGCCCCTGGCCCCTGAAGCCCGCGCCGAACTGGATCAGCAGTTCGACGCCGCAAACGCCCAGCTCAAGGCCCAACAGGCCCAACTCAAGCAGTTGGAGCGGCAACACACCTGGCTCAAGGAACTGCGCGAATGGCAGGAACGCCAGCTCGCCGCCACCGAACAACTGCAGCGCGCGCAGGCTGATTGGGATGCCCAGGGCCCGCAACGCCAGGACCTGAGTCGCTTGGAGCAATTGGCGCCACAACGTCATCAGTTCGCCCGCCAGGCCGAACTCAACAGCGTGCTTGCCCCGTTGGCCGTGCAGATTCAGTTGCATATCGAACAACAGGGCCAACTGCATGGTCGCCAGACGCAGGCCGAGCAACAGCAAGCCAGCGCGCAAACCGCGTTGGCCGAGGCGCTGAAAAACCAGGCCGATGCCGTGCCTTTGCTGCGCCAGGCGTTTGAAGAGCAGAGCACCCTCACCCACTTGACCAAAGAGCTGGCCAAGCGCACCGAGGACAAAAAGCAGCACGAACACGCCTGCACCGAAGGCCAGGCCCGGCTTAACGGTCTGCTGGAAAAGCAGAACCAAGTCGCCGAACGCCTCCAACGCCTGGTCACCGAACTCGATCGCAGCGCCGCCCTCGCCCCCTTGAGCGACGCCTGGACCGCCTACCGCGATCGCTTGCAACAGCTGATGTTGATCGGCAACCGCCTGAACAAAGGCCAGGCTGAGCTGCCGCAACTGGGACAACGCGCTACCGCTGCCGCTGAACAATTCTCCCAACAGCGCGACGCGTTGGACCTGCTCTATCAGGAAGCCGGCGCCGAACCCCATGCCGTGGCCGAGCAAATCCAGTTGCTGGCCAGCCTGCTGCAAGACAATCGCAAACAACAACGCGCCTTCGAAGACCTGACGCGCCTGTGGGACAGCCAGCAACAGCTGGACCAGCAGGCCAGCGTACTGACGCAAAAGCTCGCCGATGCCCAACAGCAACGCGAGCAACTGAACCAGACCGGCCTGCAAACCAAAGCGGAGCTGACCATTGCCGAACAAACCCTGGCGGTCACGAAGCAACTGCTTGAGCGCCAGCGCCTGGCCCGCAGCGCCAGTGTCGAGGAATTGCGCGAGCAGTTGCAGGACGACCAGCCCTGCCCTGTGTGCGGCAGCCACGAACACCCGTACCACCAGCCCGAAGCGCTGCTTCAGAGCCTCGGTCGCCATGACGAAAACGAGGAAGCCACGGCGCAGAAAGTCGTCGACTCACTCAAGGAAAAGCTCACCGAGCTGCGCGGCGAAGTCGGCGGTCTGATCGCCCAGCAAAAGGAATACCTGCAACAGCAGGAGCAACTGGCGACGCAACAACAAGCACTCAAGCCCAGCCTGGATGCGCACCCACTGTCGGCCGCGCTGTTCAACCAGGAGGCGGCCAAACGCAGCGCCTGGCTTGATCAACAGTTGAGTCAACTGACCCAGAGCATCGCCCAGGACGAACAACGCCAAGGCGCCCTGCTCAACCTGCAACAAAACGCCGGGCGCTTGCAGCAACAACTGCAAGCCGCCCAGGAAGCAAGCCAGCAGGCGCGTCAATTGCTGGTGGATCAGCAACGCGAGTTGGCCAGCGACCGCGAACGTCTTGAGCAGGAACTGACTGCCTTCGCCAGCCTGTTGCCCGCCGAAACCCAGGAAGGTTTGCGTGCCGAACCGGCCGCAACCTTCATGCAGCTGGACCAGCAGGTCAGCCAACGCCTGGAACAGCTCGGCCATCAACGCGATGAGCTGGCCGAGCAACAAGAACGCCAACAGGCGATCGAGAAAGAACAGACCCATCAGCAGCATCGTCAGCAGCAACTCGATGCGCTGAATCAGCAGGTCAACGAGTTGGCCGCCCAGCAACAAGCAGCTCAGGAACAACTCCGCGCATTGCTGGGCGAGCACAGCAGTGTCGAACACTGGCAACAGCAGTTGGATCAGGCCGTGACCCAATCACGCCAGAGTGAAACCGACGCCAACAAGCAATTGCAAGAGATCCACAACGCATTGATCCAGTTGGCCGCCGATCTCAAGGCCCAACAGGAGCGTCAGCAAGCGTTACACGCCGAGCAGCAATCGCTGGACACACGCCTCAGCGAGTGGCGCGCCCTGCACCCGGAACTCGATGACGACGGCCTCAACCGTCTGCTGGCCTACGATGACGCCCAGGTCAGCCAGTTGCGCCAGCAGTTGCAACACAGCGAAAAAGCCGTCGAACAAGCCAAGGTCCTGCTGCAGGAACGCGAGCAACGCCTCGCCGAGCACCAGGCCCTGCACAATGGCAACCTCGACGCCGAAGCACTGGACAGCGCCCTGGCCGCGCTCAACCAGCAGTTGGCCGAGGGAGAGAAAGCCTGCGCCGAATTGCGCGCGCGCCAATCCGAAGACCAGCGCCGCCAGGATGCCAATCAGGCCTTCGCCGAGCAGATCGCCAAGGCCTATGACGAATGGCAACGCTGGGCACGCCTGAATGCGCTGATCGGCTCGGCCACGGGCGACACCTTCCGCAAGATCGCTCAGGCCTACAACCTCGACCTGCTGGTGCACCACGCCAACGTGCAATTGCGCCAATTGGTGCGTCGCTACCGCCTCAAGCGCGGCGGCAGCATGCTGGGCCTGTTGGTCATGGACACGGAAATGGGCGATGAACTGCGCTCGGTGCATTCGTTGTCCGGTGGCGAGACGTTTCTGGTGTCGCTGGCGTTGGCCTTGGGCCTGGCGTCGATGGCCTCCAGCACGTTGAAGATCGAGTCGCTGTTTATCGACGAAGGCTTCGGCAGCCTGGACCCCGAGTCGCTGCAGTTGGCCATGGACGCACTGGACGGTTTGCAGGCCCAGGGCCGCAAAGTGGCGGTGATCTCCCACGTGCAGGAAATGCACGAGCGCATTCCGGTGCAGATCCAGGTCAAGCGCCAGGGCAATGGCTTGAGCACGCTGGAGGTCAAGTGAGCGAGGCGCTGCTGTATTCGTTTCGACGTTGCCCGTATGCGATGCGTGCGCGCCTGGCGTTGCGCTATTCGGGGGCGCCCGTGCGCATTATCGAAGTGAGCCTCAAGGCCAAGCCGGCCGAGATGCTGGCACTGTCACCCAAAGGCACGGTGCCGGTGTTGAGCGTGAATGGCGAGGTGATCGATGAAAGCCTGGCGATCATGCAATGGGCGCTGGCTCAGCACGATCCGCAGGATTGGCTGCTGCCGGGTAACCCGGCGGTATTGGCGTTGATTGCCGAGAACGATGTGGGCTTCAAGTATCACTTGAATCGATACAAGTATGCCGAACGCTATCCGGAACAACCGATGGAACATTATCGGGCCGAGGGCGAGGTGTTCTTGCGCGCACTTGAGGGATTATTGGCGAATCACGAGTACCTATTCGCCGATCACCCAAGCCTGGCAGACATGGCCCTGGCGCCGTTTGTGCGGCAGTTCGCCCATGTGGATCGGGAATGGTTTGCCGGTGCACCGTATCCCCGGTTACAGCAGTGGCTGGAGCGCTTCCTGCAATCGCCGCTGTTCATTGCCGTGATGGCAAAGAACTGACCCGACAGGGCTCTGTAGTGAGCGGGCTTGCCCCGCGCGGGGCTGCGAAGCGGCCCCATCGAAAACGCCGCACGGTGTCAGGTATTCCTCGGCGCCTGGTTTTGGGGCTGCTTCGCAGCCCAGCGCGGGACAAGCCCGCTCACTACTGCAATTCGGCTTAGCCTTCAACCAGGTTAAGCAACCGCTCACGGGCAATCTCCGGCTCACCGTCCACCCCTTGTATGGAGGACAGGATGGGGGCGGAGTAGAGAACCAGGATGAGTGCGGCGAGTCGGAGTGCCATGCTGTCGATTCCAGGAATAAATGCGTCAATATTTGAGCGTCAAATTTAAACACATGGCAATGTGATATCAATCATTTTTATTCTGCAGATGCACAAACGCCAAACCACTGGAACGAGCCAGGCTTCGTTCCAGTGGTTTGGCGTCTGCTTTTGTGCAGGTTATTGCTGAGTCTTGTGATCCAGTGCGGCGTAGAAGTTGGCACTTTGTTGCAGGTATTTCTGGGTGTAGGCGCTGGTGCTGGATTTTTTGCCGGAGACTTCCACACTGGCCGCCGCTGGCAGGGCAACAGTGGCGGAAACTGCGGAAGCGGCGATGATGGAGAAGAGATTCAAGTTCATGTCGGTAACCCTTGTGTTCATTTGGTTGAGTGGCCTTGGAAGGCCTTGGAACCAAACTTACGCCCGAGGGTTAAACCTTAGAAATGCTTTGAAACAGTAGCCGCTATTAATAAAATTAATACACCGGGTCAGGCCCCACAGTGCGGGGCCTGTGGCTTATTGACGCACCAGGAACTTGAGGTCGCTGGGGGCATCAATCGCCAGTTTCTGCACGGTTTTACCCAGCAGACCGGTTTTGGGGTCGCGTTCAACCACCACGATTTCGTTGCTTTTCTGGTTGGCGATCAGCAAAAACTTGCCGCTCGGGTCCAGGCTGAACTCGCGCGGGTGGTCGCCGTCCACTGAACGGCGTTGCAGTTCCTTGAGGTGCGCGGTAGCCGGGTCGATGCTGAACACCAGCAACTGATTGGCCGTGCCACGGTTGCTCACGTAGAGGAATTTGCCATCACTGGACGCATGCAGCGCGGCGCTGGCCTTGTCGGACACCGGTTGCTCGGCCGCCAAATCCACCCGTTGCGTCTGGGTCAGTTGGCCGTCTTTGTAGTCAAACACCGCGACCTGTGCGCTCATCTCGGTGGTCAGCCAGGCATGCTTGCCATCAGCGCTGAACAACAAGTGACGCGGACCGCTGCCCGGCGGCAGTTGCACCGAGGCCGGAGTGGCCGGGGTCAATGGCAGTTCATGATTGGCCTTGGGGTCGTAGTGATAGGCAAACACCTTGTCCGCGCCCAGGTCCTGCACGAACACGTAGTTGCCATCTGGCGACGACACCACCGAATGCACATGGTTGGATGCCTGGCGCTCCGGGTTGACGCGGCTGGCCGGGTGGCCGCTCAGTTGCACCGGGGCTGACAGCTTGCCCTCGGCATCGACCGGCAGCACCGCCAGGCTTCCGCCCGGATCTTCCACTACCGAGTAGTTGGCCACAAACAGGTAGCGCCCATCGGCGGCCACGCTGGAATGGGTGGGCTCGTTGCCAAGGCTCTGGACCTGGTTGATCAAGGTCAACTGATGATTCTGCGGATCAATGCTGTAGCTGCTCACGCGGCCGACCGCATCCTGTTGGCCCGGCCCGTTTTCGTTGACCACAAACAGGTGCTTCTGGTCCTTGGAGACCGTCAGCCACGACGGGTTCGCCGCCTTGGCCGCTAACACCGGCTGGCCTTGGAACGTGCCGGTACGGCTGTCGAATTGCAGGCGGTAGATGCCTTGGCTGGTGCCAGCGGTGTAGGTGCCCACCAGCAGTTCATAGGTGTCGGCCGGCGCGGCTTGCACCGACATCGCGCCTACGCTGCCGGCCATCAGCAGGGGCCAGAATTTACGCATCATCCGCTTCATCCTCGTCGTTGTTGTTGTCGCCCTTGATCGCACTCAGGCAGACCAGACGGTGTTCACCGTCTTCGTTGCTCAAGAGCCAGCTTTGCAAGCTGCCATCAAAGGTGGCGGCGTTCAGTTGATCTGGACTGAACGTCCAACGCTTGAGTTCCCGGCCGTCCATGCTTTCGATCTGCAAGTGCTGATCGAACGTGAAGTCGAAGGCGTGCAGCCCGTTGATGATCAGCATGTCGCTGTCTTTGAGGGCGGTGCTCAGGTTGGGTGCTGCGTCGGTCATGATGTGAAGTCACTGCGGGGGAAAAGACACATGATAGGTCAATTCCCCCGCAGTGCCTTGCGGCAATGGTCTCTATCGGTCAGTGAGCAAACAAAGAATTGCCCTTCTGCCCCGCCAACTTCTCCGGTTTGATCAGGAACCGCGCCAGCGCCGGCAGCAGCCACAGCGCACCAAACATGTTCCACAGCAGCATGAAAGTCAGCATCAAGCCCATGTCGGCCTGGAACTTGATGGCCGAGAAGATCCAGGTGCACACGCCAATCGCCAGGCACAAACCGGTGAACAGTACGGCTTTACCGGTGGACTTGAGCGTCTGGTAGTACGCCTCTTGCAGCGGCAGGCCGGCACGCAGGAAGCTTTCCAGGCGGCTGTAGATGTAAATGCCGTAGTCCACGCCAATCCCCACGCCCAAGGCCACTACCGGCAAGGTCGCGACCTTGACGCCGATCCCCATGAACGCCATCAGCGCGTTGCCGAGCACCGAGGTCAGCACCAGCGGCAGCACGATGCACAGGGTCGCGGCCCAGGAGCGGAAGGTGATCATGCACATGGTCGCCACGCACAGGTACACCAGGATCAAGATGGTCAACTCCGATTCCTTGATCACCTCGTTAGTAGCTGCCTCGATCCCGGCATTACCAGACGCTAGAATGAATTCCAGGCCATCCTTGTTGTTTTCCTTGGCGAAGTCCTGCACCGCATGCACCGCGCGGTCGAGGGTTTCGGCCTTGTGGTCGTTGAGGAACACCAGCACTGGCGCCACAGAGCAGTTGTTGTTGTACAGGCCATCGGCACGGGCGATGGAGTTGTTCAGCACATCCGGGTTGCGCGACAGCGTTTCCCATTTCAGGTTGCCCTCGTTCATGCCCTTGATCATCTGCTTGGACACGGTCACCAGCGAGATCGCCGACTGCACGCCTTCAGTGTTCTGCATCTTCCACATCAACTGGTCGATGGGCGCCATGGTTTCATAGCGCGAGCAGCCTTCGGCCTTGGTCTTGACCATGACCACTAGCACGTCAGAGCTGGTCGAATAGTTGCTGATGATGAAGTTGTTGTCTTTGTTGTAGCGCGAGTCCGGGCGCAGTTCCGGCGCGCCTTGGTCCAGGTCGCCGATCTTCAGGTTCTGGCTGTACCAGAGGCCACCACCAAAGGCGACCAACGCGAGCAGGATCGAGACTGGCGCCACTTTGGCGCTGGCGAATTTCGACAGCAGGCGCCAGAACGGGTGTTCGCGGTGCGCGTCTTTCTTGCTTTGGGCAATGGCGCGCTTGCTGATGCCGACATAGGAGATCGCCACCGGCAGCAGGATAAGGTTGGTGAACACGATCACCGCCACCCCGATGGACGCGCCGATGGCCAGTTCGTGGATCACGCCGATATCGATGATCAACAGCGTGATAAAGCCCACCGCGTCGGCGAGGATCGCGATCATTCCCGGCAGGAACAGCTGCCGGAATGTGCGGCGCGCCGCCGTCAGCGCGTTGTCCGCCTCACTGGACTGCAGCGCGATGCCGTTGATCTTCTGCACGCCGTGGGAAATACCGATGGCGAAGATCAGGAACGGCACCAGCATCGAATACGGATCGAGGCCAAAACCGAAAAAGTGCATCAACCCGAGCTGCCAGACCACCGCCACCAATGTCGTGCTCAACACCGCAATGGTGCTGCGCAGGCAGTGGGTGAACCACAGCAGCAGAATCAGCGTGATGACAAACGCGATGCCAAAGAACAGCACCACCATCACCAGGCCATCGATCAGGTCGCCGACCTTCTTGGCAAAACCGACGATGTGGATCTTGACGTTGGGGTTCTGCGCTTCGAACTTGTCGCGAATCTTGTCTTCAAGCTCATGGGAGAACTTGCGGTAGTCAAGGGCCAGCAACGTGCCTTGGTCCTGCGGATCCGGGTAAGACTCCAGCAGCGGGATATCGACAATGCTTGATTTGAAATCGTTGGCTACCAGGCGCCCGACCTGGCCGGACTTGAGCACGTTGTTGCGCAGTTGATCAAGGCTTTGCGGCGAGCCGTTGTAACTCTGCGGAATCACTTCACCACCGGCAAAGCCTTCTTCGGTCACTTCGGTCCAGCGTACGCTGGGGCTCCACAGCGACTTGAGGCCCGAACGGTCGACGCCGGAGATGTAGAACACTTCGTCGTTGATCTGGCGCAGGGTCTCCATGTACTCCTTTGTAAAGATGTCGCCGTTCTTGGCCTCCACCGAAATGCGCACCGTGTTGCCCAGGTTGGCCAGGTCGTTGCGGTGCTCCATCATCTTCTCGATGAAGGGGTGCTTGAGAGGGATCATCTTTTCAAAGCTAGTGGACGGGCGAATCAACGTCGCCTGCCAGAACAGGAAAATACTCACCAGCAGGCAGATGACGATCACTGCCGGGCGGTTGTTGAAGATCAGGCGCTCAAGAAAGGTCGCTTTATCGTTGTGATGACTGCTCATTCTTTGCCCGCCTTCTTATTGTTTTGTCGGTTCAGCGCCGGTGGGCATGGCAACACGAACGCCACCCTGCCCGACCAGAATCAAGTTGCCATTGCCTGCCGCCGTGACGGCCGACAGCGAAATACGGTCCGGACGGTTGAACACGCTGAAGGTCGCCCCGCCGTCATGACTGATCACCACGCTGCCACCGTTGCCGACGACAACGATGGAACCGTCATCCAGCAAAGTCGCGCCCGACAAACCGAACTCCAGCGCTCCCCGCGCCGCGTTCAGCTCGACTTGTTCCCACGTGCTGCCGAAATCCGCGGAGCGGTAAAGGTTGCCACGCAAGCCATAAGCCAACAGGGTCTGCGGTTGGGCGGTGCTGATCACACCAAACAGCGAGCCCTCGTAAGGGCCTTCGAGTTTTTCCCAGGTCTGGCCGTCGTCGCTGGAGCGGAACATGCTGCCTTGCTCACCGACGATGAACAGGCCGGCGTCCTTGATATGGGCGATGGCGTTGAGGTGGAGCTGGTCTTCGTTGTCGAGGCGGTCGCTGACGTCGTTCCAGGTTTTGCCGCCGTCGGTGGTTTCGATCAACGCACCGTAGGCGCCGACGGCCAGGCCGTGATTGGCGTTGTTGAACCACACGTCGAGTAACGGGGCTTCGTGTTTGAGGTCTTGATACTGCCGGGTCCACGTAGCGCCGCCATCGGAACTGGCGAGAACTTGCGCATCATGGCCCACCGCCCAGCCCTGCTTCTCATCGACAAAAAACACCGCCGTGAGCAGTTGCCGGGTGGGGACTTTGGCTTGGGTCCAGGTGCTGCCCTGATCATCGGAATAGAGGATATGCCCGCGATCCCCAACGGCCACCAGCCGCTTGCCGGCATGGACCACGTCGATCATCAGGCCTTTGGCGGCCTTGGGGGATTCAATCGCAAACGCAGGCGTTGCGGTGGTATCGCTGGCTGCCAGTGCGGACGTGGACAACACGCCACCGACCAGCAACGAGAGCGCTGTGGCCAACAACGCAACCGTGCGTGCGGCGCGTGGGCGGCAAACAACCCAACCCATGACAGGCTCACTCATAGACCTTTCTCCCATTTATTATTGTTATCGCCTGCCTTCCGGGGCCTTGAAACCTGCAATCTAGAGCGCCTGGAGGAAGCAGGGGCCATCCTATCGGGCTTTCGAATCGTCTGACAATCGGCGCTACGTTATCTTTTGTTAACTGATGCCATTTCCCCATCACCTGAATATAGCTGCATTCGCTGAGGTGATCTTCAGCGGCTTAATGAATTTTTATTCCACCTATTGAATTTAGTGAATTTTTATTCCATTAATACCTTTTCTCAAAACAATAATGCAAAGGACCACGGCAATGCGCGAACTCGGAATCGGCTTGATCGGCACAGGCTTCATGGGCCGCGCCCATGCGTTGGCGTTCAACAATGCGCGAGCGGTATTTGAGCTGCCGGTACAGCTCAAGCTGGCCGCCCTGGCCGATGCCGACACCGAGCGTGCGCAGCGCTGCGCCAATGCCTGGGGGTTTGCCCAGGCCCACGGCGACTGGCAGGCGTTGATCAATGATCCCGGCGTCGGTGTAGTGGCCATCACCACCCCCAACCATTTGCACTACCCAATGGCCATGGCCGCCATCGCGGCAGGCAAGGCGGTTTACTGCGAGAAGCCCCTGGCGGTCAGCCTGGAGCAGGCCGACGCCATGCGCCGCGCCGCCCGTGCGGCCGGCGTGGTCACGCGGGTCGGCTACAACTATCAGCACAACCCGATGATCACCCTGGCCCGACAGATGATTGCCACTGGCGAGCTTGGCGAGATCATCAGCTTCCAGGGTGAATTCAGCGAAGACTTCATGGCCGACCCGACGTCCCCTTGGTCGTGGCGCTGCGAAGTGGAACATGCCGGCGGCGCGCTGGCGGACTTGGGCAGCCATCTGCTGTCGATGGCGCGCTATCTGCTGGGGGATGTAGTCAGCGTGTGTGCCGATACCCAGACCGTCCACGCCCGCCGCCCTGCCGTCAAAGGGAGCACGGAGGTGAAACCCATCGCCGTGGACGATCAGGTGCATGCCTTGCTGCGTTTCGCCAACGGCGCGCGCGGCACGGTGAGCAGTAGCTGGCTCAAGCATGGCTACAAGAACCACCTGAGCTTCGAGATCAGCGGGACGAAAGGCACGCTGGCGTTCGATCAGGAGCGCTTGAATGAGTTGCGCGTTTGCCGGGTTGGTCAGGAGGGTTTCCAGCGTCTGTTGGCCGGTCCCGCCCTGCCCGGCTATGCGGCGTTCAGCCCGGCTGCGGGGCACCAGTTGGGGTACAACGAGTTGAAAACGCTGGAGGTGCAGGCGTTGATCCTGGCCGTGGCGGGCCAAGGTACGGATGGCACTGACTTTGAGGCGGCATGGGAGGTTGAGCGGTTGGCGACGGCGATTCGCCTGGCTGCCAGGGAAGAACGCTGGGTAGCCGTGAACTCACTCTAAAATCCACCACATTTGGATCACCTAAACCTTCGAGTCAGCGCAAGGCTCGGCGCAGCACTTTACCCACGGTGGTCTTAGGCAGCTCAGTGGTCCGAAACTCCACATACCTTGGCACCTTGTACCCCGTCAGATACTCGCGGCAATGCGCCAGGATCTGCTCCTGCGTCAGGTTCGGGTCCTTGCGCACCACGATGATCTTGACCTTCTCCCCCGTCACGCCATCTTCCACCCCAATCGCCGCCACTTCCGCCACCCCTGGGTGCAACGCCACCACGTCTTCGATTTCATTGGGGTACACGTTGAAGCCCGAGACCAGGATCATGTCTTTCTTGCGATCCACCAGGCGGATATAGCCACGCTCGTCCATCACACCGATATCGCCGGTCGACAGCCATCCCTCGGCATCCAGCACCTCGGCGGTGGCTTCCGGGCGTTTCCAGTAGCCCTGCATCACCTGCGGCCCGCGCACTTGTAGTTCGCCCTGCTCGCCAATCTCGGCCAGCTCCCCGTCTTCACGGATAAACCGCACCCAGGTCGACGGCAATGGCACACCGATGCTGCCGGTGAATTCCATCTCGCGCATGCGCGCAATATTGATCGGGCTGATGCTCACCACCGGCGAACACTCGGTGAGGCCATAGCCTTCGATGATCGGCAGTCCGGTGACTTCCTTCCAACGCTTGGCCACTGCGGTGTGGGTGGCCATGCCGCCCGCGATCACCATGCGCAGGTCGGAAAAGTCCCGCGCGCAAAACGCCTTGTTTTCCAGCAAGCCATTAAACAACGTGTTGACCCCGGCAATGCCGTTGAAGCGCTCCTTGCGCAGGATCATCTGCACCCGCTTCACGTCCCGTGGGTTGGCAATCAGGATATTGCGCCCGCCCAGGCACATGAACATCAGGCAGTTCACCGTCAGCGAAAAGATGTGGTAAAGCGGCAGCAAGGTGACGTTGGTTTCCTGCTTGTGCTGGTCCAGTTGGTCACCGACCCAGGCCTTGGCCTGCAGCAGATTGGCGATGATGTTGCGATGACTGAGCATCACGCCCTTAGCGTCGCCGGTGGTGCCGCCGGTGTATTGCAGGAAAGCCAGGTCATCGAGGTGCATTTCCACCGGAAAATGATTGAGCCCGCGCCCCTGTTTCAAGGCCTGATTGAACCGCACCGAGCCGCGCAGATTGAACGCCGGCACCTGCTTTTGCACGCTACGCAGGATAAAGTTCATCGCTGCGCCCTTGAAGGTGCCGAGCAAATCGCCGATGGCCGCGATTACCACGCGCTTGACGCTGCTGCCGGCAATGACTTTTTCCAGGGTATGCGCGAAGTTTTCGAAGATCACCACGGTCTGCGCGCCGCTGTCCTTGAGCAAATGCTTGAGTTCATGGGAGGTGTACAGCGGGTTGACATTGACCACCACTGCGCCGGCCAGGATCGTACCCAGCAGGCAGATCGGGTACTGCAAGCAGTTGGGCATCATCAACGCCACGCGGTCGCCCTTTTGCACACCCTGGCCCTGCAACCAGGCGGCGAACGCAATACCTTGCACCTGCCAGTCAGCGTAGGTCATTTCGGTGCCGATGCTCACATACGCCACACGCTCGTGGAATTTCTCCAAGTGTTCGAGGAACACCTCGCGCAACGATGGGTAATCTTCAATCGCGGCATCGATATCCGCCGGGACGCCAGGCAGGTAAGCGTCAAGCCAGATCCGTTCGGTTTGTTCCAGGCTTACAGCGTTCATGGCAGTCTCCTTATTGTTGTTTTTGATAGCGCTACTTTTCGACGATGGCGGCAATGCCCAGTCCGCCTGCCGCACAGATGGAAATCAGGCCGCGCCCGCCGCCGTTCTCATGGATGATCTTGGCTAGCGCTGCCAATTGCCGGCCTCCGGTGGCGGCGAACGGGTGACCGCAGCCCAGCGAGCCACCGTTGACGTTCATTTTCGACCGGTCAATGGGCCCCAGCGGCGCGTCCAAGCCTAGACGCTCGCGGCAATAATCGGCGTCTTCCCAGGCCTTGAGCGTGCACAGCACCTGGGCGGCAAAGGCCTCGTGGATCTCGAAAAAATCGAAGTCATTAAAGCTCAGGCCTTCACGTTTGAGCATGCGTGGCACCGCGTAGGCCGGGGCCATCAGCAGGCCTTCGGTGCCGTCGACAAAGTTCACGGCTGCCGTTTCGCCGGTCCGCAGGTAAGCCAGCACTGGCCAGCCGTGCTCGGCCGCCCATTCTTCGCTGGCCAGCAACACCACCGAAGCGCCGTCGGTCAGCGGCGTGGAGTTGCCTGCGGTGAGCGTGCCGTTCTGGCGGTCGTAAGCGGGTGACAGCCCGGCGAGTTTCTCCAGGCTGGCGTCAGCGCGTAGGTTATTGTCCCGGGCCAGGCCGCGATGGGGGCTGATCAGGTCGTCGAAGAAGCCACATTTGTATGCGGCATCCAGGCGCTGATGGCTGGTGAGTGTCAGCTCATCCTGGGCCAGACGCTTGATCTGCCAGCGCTTGGCCATTTCCTCGCAGTGTTCGCCCATGGACAGGCCGGTGCGTGGCTCACCATTGCGGGGCAGCAAGGGCTTGAAAAACATCGACGGCCGAACCTTGAGCAGCGCTTTCAGCTTGTCGCCCATGCCCTTGGCGCGGTTGGCGGCGAGCAAGGTGTGGCGCAGGGATTCGTTGATCCCGATGGGGGCGTCGGAGGTGGTGTCGGAACCACCGGCAATGCCCACCTCGATCTGGCCCAGTGCGATCTTGTTCGCCACCAGCAATGCTGCTTCCAGGCCGGTGCCGCAGGCTTGCTGCACATCATAGGCCGGCGTATCCGGAGACAAGGTGGTGGACAACAACGACTCACGCGCCAGGTTGAAATCCCGCGAATGCTTGATTACCGCGCCGGCGGCAAACTCACCCAGGCGTTGGCCGTGCAGGTTGTAGCGGTCGACCAGCCCCTGCAAAGCGGCGACCAGCAGGTCCTGGTTGCTGTCGTGGGCATACACCGTGTTGGAGCGCGCAAAAGGGAGGCGGTTACCGCCGATAATCGCGACGCGGCGAACCGGGGCTGGGTTGAAGCTGTAATCAGTCATTTAAGGCTCTCTTTCCAGACGAACAGTCCACGCATGTGAGGCTTGTCACCTGCGAAATTGCGGACTTCAAACTCACGGCACGGGCCCGCTGCCGGACGGTTCCACAGCGCGACCTGGCCGGGCAGGAAGATCGGCAGCTTGAAGTCGCAATGCGCCTCGGCCTGGTCCAGCCCACCGGGCGGTTGCTGCGCAGCAAGGGCACGGCCCAAGGTCCACATGCCGTGGGCGATGGCACGGCGAAAGCCGAAGATTTTCGCGCCGATCAGCGACATGTGGATCGGGTTGAAATCCCCCGAGACCTTGGCAAAGCGCCGGCCCAGGTCGGCGGGCAGCACCCAACGTTGAGTGCGCAACACCCCTTCTTCCTGCAACGGCAACGCGTCGTCCCAGGGCTCGCCGACCGGGTCTTTGACATCCCGGCGCAGGTACAGGCTGTCGCTTTCCCATACCAGGGTGCCAGCGCTGTAGGCACGGGTCGCGATGCTCAACGCCTGCCCCTTGGGATGCGCGACCCAGCGCTCGCAATACACTTCCAGGCGCAAGGCCTGGCCTTCGTGCAGGCGTTGGTGCTGACGAATGCGATTCGCCAGGTGCACCATGCCGCTGGCCGGGTACGGGAAACTCGGGCGGGTCAGCAGCATCAGGTGCAGCGGGAACGCCAACACATGGGGATAAGACAGCGGCACGCCTTGCTCGCGGCGAAAACCACAGGCACGGCCATACGCGGCGATGCCAGCGGCGGATAACTCCACTGCCGAGCGCACCAGGCGTTCCTTGGGCAATACAGGCGCACCGTCGAGCGCTGGCTTGCGTAAGGCCCGCACGCCGTCCAGCAGCAAGCGGGTGCGTGATGGCGGTGGGTCGATAATCTGTGTCACGTAGTCCATGGCTCAGGCTCCCAGCAGGCTTTGACCACACACGCGTACGACTTGGCCGTTGACCCCGCCAGACGCTGGGTGCGCCAGCCAGGCAATGGTCTCGGCCACATCGATCGGCTGCCCGCCTTGGGACAGCGAATTCATGCGCCGCCCCGCTTCGCGAATCATCAGCGGGATCTTCGCGGTCATTTGGGTTTCGATAAACCCCGGCGCCACCGCATTCACGGTGACGTGCTGCGCCGCCGCACGCGGTGCCAGGCCCTGGACCAGGCCGATCACACCAGCCTTGGAAGTGGCGTAATTGCTTTGCCCGAGGTTGCCAGCGATGCCGGAAATCGACGACACGCACACGATGCGCCCACCGGGGTTCAACCCTTGGTTTTGCAATAACGCGTCGCTGAGTTGCAGGGGCGCCTCAAGGTTGACCGCCAGCACACTGCGCCACGCCGCCTCGGTCATTTTGGCGACGGTTTTGTCGCGGGTGATCCCGGCGTTGTGCACCACCACGTCAAAAGCGCCGTATTGACTGACATGGGCCTGCAGCAGTGCGGCAGCATCCGCTGCAGTGATATCCAGGGGCAGCGCCAGACCACCGACACTCTGCGCCGCTTGTTGCAGCGACGCCTGGGCCTGCGGTACATCCACGCACACCACATGGGCGCCGTCGCGCGCCAACACTTGGGCGATTGCCAAACCAATGCCACGGGAAGCGCCAGTGACCAGCGCGCGGCGGCCGGCGAAGGGTTTGTCCCAGTCGACGGGAACCTGGCCGTCCACCGGCTTTTCCACGCGCACCACTTGCCCCGAGACATACGCCGAACGGCGCGACAGGAAGAACCGCAGGCTGCTGTCCAGTGCGTCTTCGGCGCCAGGCGCTACGTAGATCAGTTGCACGGTGATCGCCCGGCGCAACTCCTTGGCCAGCGAACGCACCAAGCCTTCGAGGGCGCGTTGGGCGATGGCTTGGGGCAAGTCCTGGCAGTGTTCCGGCGCGGTACCGAGTACCACCACGCGGCCGTGCTGACCGAGGCGCTTGGCGTTGGCGTGGAAGAACAGATAGAGCTCATCCAGTTGCTGCAGATCGGCCACGGTGCTGGCGTCAAACACCGCGCCCTGCACGTTCACCGTGGACGGCGCCTTGAGCGTGGCCGGGGTAGCGGTGACTGTGTCGGTGGCCGCGAAAATCCGCTGCACCTCAAAGGCCAGGCGCCCTGCCCCGGCGAGGATCACCGGGTTGGCCAGGCCTTGCTGGCCGCTGCGATGACGTTGCAGCGGCAAGGGTTGCGGCAGACCAACGGCCTGGGCCAGGCGACGGCCCCAAGGGGAATTGACGAAAGAAAGGTAGCTGTCACTCATAAGTAGACCCACTGTCTTGGCGTGTAAACCCGATCAATGTGGGAGCTGGCTTGCCTGCGATGGCATCACCTCGGTGCTTCTGATGGACCGAGTCGTCAGCATCGCAGGCAAGCCAGCTTCCACACTGACCGTGTACATTCAGTGCCACTCAATTGACCGAGGCGTTTTCACCTTGGGCGGTTCGGCGCTTTGGCATAGGCTCCAGCGCTTGCTTGCGCCGCTGCAACGCCTCCAGCAACCCGAAGTCCTGCGGGAAGTCATCCACTTGGATGCCGTGGTCGGCGTATTCCACATAGCGACCGAGCAAGGTGTCTTCGTCGTCGCTGATCAGGTCCAGCGCCCGCGCCTTGACGCGCCAGGCGGTGAAGGCTGTGGCTGAGATCGGCATCGGTTCGATCAAGCCCTGCTTGACGGCGGACTTGAGTCGGGCGTCGATCAACTCCACCTGCGGCAACAGGCGGAAGCCCAGTTCGCCGTAGGCCAATTTGTCGATTTCCGGACGTGGGATGTAGGAATTGGCCAGCAAGCGTTCGCGGGTTTCGCCTGGTGTCTGCACCACATCCGCCACCTCGGCCAGCAGACGGTCCGAAGGTTTGCGCAGCGGGATACCGAACGGGAACGTCAACGCCCGCACCACGGCCGCCGCCGCTTTTGACGGGTAGTTGTCGAGCACCTCGGCCAGCGCTTCATGAGCCCGCAGCAATGCATCCTGGGCCGACCAGTGCACCAACGGCAGGTCCGCCTGGGGCCGGCCGTCATCCTCGAAGCGCTTGAGCACGCAGGACAAAATGTACAGCTGCGACAGAATATCCCCCAGGCGCCCGGTGATACTTTCCTTGCGCTTGAGGGCCCCGCCCAGTACGCCCATGGAAACGTCCGAAATCAACGCAAGCACCACCGACAGACGATTGGCCTGGCGGTAGTAGGACGCCAGCGCGGGGTCGGTCTTGGCCGGTACGGATATCAGCCGCCCCGCCGTCAGAGAATGCACCGCCGCGCGTACGGTGTTAGCCAGCACAAAGCTCACATGGCCGAACATCGCGCTGTCGAAGGCTTCCAGCGCCTTGCGCCGGTCCGGGTTGCGTGCCGCTTCCATTTCGCGGAACACATAAGGATGGCAACGAATCAACCCCTGGCCATAGATGATCAGGCAGCGCGTCATGATGTTCGCGCCTTCCACGGTAATGGCGATGGGGCTTTGCTGATAGGCACGCGCCAGGAAGTTGTTCGGGCCCATGCAGATGCCCTTGCCAGCAACGATGTCCATGCCGTCATTGACGATGATGCGCGCGCGCTCGGTGACGTGGTACTTGGCGATGGCCGAGATCACCGAGGGTTTCTCACCCGCATCCAGGGACGCTACCGAGACTTTACGCACCGCATCGCAGGCATACAGGTGCCCAGCCATGCGTGCCAGTGGCGCCTGCACGCCTTCGAATTTCCCGATAGGCAGGCCGAACTGTTTACGCATGGCAGCGTAGGCCGTGGTGCCGCGCACCGCGACCTTGCCCAGGCCGACGTTGGCCGACGGCAAGGAAATCGCCCGCCCCGCGGCCAGGCATTCCATCAACATGCGCCAGCCATTGCCGATTTGCTCGCGGCCACCGATCACCCATTCCAGTGGGATGAAGACATCCTTACCGGTGGTAGGACCGTTCTGGAACACGGCATTCAATGGCCAATGACGGCGACCGCTGTTCACGCCGGGATGCGACGTTGGAATCAGTGCACAGGTGATGCCGAGTGAACCGGGAGCGCCGAGCAAGCCGTCCGGGTCCTCGGCGCGGAATGCCAGGCCCAACACCGTGGCAATCGGGCCGAGGGTGATGTAGCGCTTGTCCCAGGTCACACGAAAACCCAGCACTTCCTCGCCTTCATGGGTGCCTTTGCAGACGATGCCCAGGTCGGGAATCGCCCCCGCATCAGAGCCGGCGTATGGGCTGGTCAGCGCGAAGCACGGGATGTCCTCGCCCCGCGCCAGACGCGGCAGGTAGTAATTTCGCTGGGCATCGGTCCCGTAATGCAACAGCAGCTCCGCCGGGCCCAGGGAATTGGGCACCATCACCGAAATCGCCGCCGCCGAGCAGCGCGTCGACAGCTTCATCACCACTTGCGAGTGCGCGTAGTGGGAGAACCCTTTGCCGCCGTACTGCTTGGGAATGATCATGCCAAGGAACCCGGCATCCTTGGTGTACTGCCAGCCTTGCGGCGACATGTCCTGCCAGACCTGGGTGGTTTCCCAGTCATTGGCGATGTCGCACAGGGTTTCCACTTCATTGTCGAGGAAGGCTTGTTCTTCAGCGCTCAGGCTGGCCGGAGCAGCTTGCAAGAGGCGCTGCCAATTCGGCTTGCCGCTGAACAACTCGGCGTCCCACCACACGGTGCCAGACTCGATAGCGGCACGCTCAGTGTCGGACATGGCCGGCATAATCGTACGAAACAGGCTCAAGGCCCGGCGAGTCAGCAAGGTGCGGCGCAGGGGCTTGATCGTCATCAACAACGCCGGCAACACCACCAGCACCGCCGCGACGCTCACGCCGAAACCGGCGACCACGTTGAACAGGTAACCTGCCGCCAGCCAGATCAGGCCAATGAACAACCACAGGGTCGCGGCGGCTTGTCGATATGCCAGGGCAATCGCGGCGGCGAGGCCCATCAATAACCAGATAACCATGGGGATACCTCATATTCGATTCAGGGTATTGCCAATGCGCGGCCGGTCGAAGTGACCTGCGTGGCGCCACACTACAAAATTTGGAATCAAATTCAAATCTTGTTTTTAAATTTTAATTTAATTGTTTGGCAAAAAAAATTAGCTGACCCCTCAGCCGATTGGGCCAGCCATTGCGGCAGGTGCATGACGCGAAGACCAGAATGCGCTTGATGTTCGCGTCATAGCTGCCTTAAAACTTGTAAGTGGCCGACAAACTGACGACATCGCCTGAAGACTCGGCAGTGCCGTCAAGACGGCCACCACCAAGACGATCGACGTTCTGGGTTTTGATATTGACCTTCTGAACGAATTGGTGCGAATACGCGGCATCCAGCGTCAGGCCGGGAATGGCCTTGACGTCGTAACCCGCGCCCAGCGATGCAAAATAACGGTCGCCGTCGGGGATGCGCGGATCGCGCGTCGAATTACGGGTCGGCGTCTGGTCGTACGCCACGCCTGCCCTCAAGGTCAACTCATCCGTGGCCTTGAAATCGCCCCCCAGGGAGTACATCCACGTGTCCTGATAATTATAAGGAATGGCAACAATCGTCGAGCCATTGGACTTGAGTGTCAGGTCCTTGAAGGACGACCATTGCGTCCACACGGCGCTGACACCTAACGTCCAACGATCATCGAACTGGTGCACCCAGTCGATAGCGGCAGTCGCCGGAATATCCAACTGCGTGCTGGCATTGGCGCCATTGGGGAACAACTTCAGTCCAGGGTACGCCGTTTCAACCAGCGTCTTGCCATCACCAAAGATCGAATCGTCCGTCATCAAGCCGTTGTTCAGCGCATCGGCCCGAACCTTGTACTTACCCGTCAGCTTGTTTTTGATTTTGGCGTGGTAGTTCAGACCCAAGGAGTCTTTGTCGGTCGGTTTCCACACAACGCCACCAAACCAGCCAACGGAAACATTGTCCACTTTGACCCGCATCAGCGCGGTACCTACGCCTGGCGGGAACGCCCCGTTACCCAAGCCGGGAGAGACCGAAGCAGCCGAGAATAGATCGATGTTCTGGCTGACGAAGCCTTGGCTACGTTGGACGATCATGCCACCGCCGATGGAAAAGTCGTCGCGCACCTTGAAGGATAAGGACCCCGTCAAGCCGACGGTTTCAATTTTGGTGTCCACGGCGAAGTCGCGAAACTTGGAATTTTCATTCCAGGTGCTGCGCATGCCTTGCGGCACGACCTGACTGAGGCCGAATGCAAAGCGGTCGCCAATCGGGATCACCAGAAACCCGGTTGGCAGCCACGCGGTGAAACCACCCTGGCCGCCATTGTTGTTATTGACGGTTGCAGTGCTCGGATCAAAGCTACCATCGGGCGACACTGCAGTATTGCTGGCCGGATTACCGGTGTAATCGTAAGACTGCCCCGTGTATTTGATCTTGATCCGGGCATAGTCGACGGTTTGTTGAACCACGGATTGATCGACGAACGCCATCGCTGCCGGATTGTTGTATGCAGAACTTGGGTCATTCTTGAACAGAGAACCGCCGCCGAACGCCCGGCCCCAACCTGGGGCACCGTAAGTCGGCGTAGAGAACCCACCCGCCTGCACGGTAGCGGCCGTCATCAGCCCCCCCAGTATTGCCAACCCCAACAGTGTATGAGCCTGTTGTTTCTTAGTGATCATGCGGCACTCCTTATTATTATTCGCTTCCGGCATTGCCGGCTTTCTACGTCAGCCGGCACCTCAAACGAGGCACCGGCCTTTCAAAGGGTGATCAACCCTGCGTTCCGTAACGTGTGCCCGTTATGGGTTAACCGTCAGACCAGAGGCAGTGGTAGTCAGCGATACAATGTTGCAACCGCCACTCAGAGGCTGGTTTGCCGCGGTAAGGGTGTGAGACGAAGCATTCCAGGTCACATTGATGGAGGATGGACCGCAGTCGGTGCCGGGGATAATAAAAGTCTTTTTAATGGTGTAACCAACGTTTGCCACTTTGCCTTCAGTGGCCGACGACGCAGTCAGCACCCAGCCTGGCGACGGAATGCTCTTGAGCGTAGGCAAAGCACACAAGCCACCTCCGGTCAGTGCGGCATTGGTGATAGTGGCAACACCGCCACTGACAGTACCGCTGAAAGTAATGCCACAGGTCACACTGCCGCCGAATGAAGACGGTGATTGCACCACGATGGAACCTGCGGTGGTGGTAAAGGGGCCTTCAGGGCTGATCGAAGCCGCATTGGCCATCGAAGCAGCACCCATGCAAACAGCCAAAGCAGACAACGATACGAGGGTTTTCAAACTTTTCATTGTTATGCCTCACATGTTAAGGCGAGTTATTCGCCAGGGGGTAATGGCCATGATCGAGAGGTCACGGTGAAACTGCAGAACTTCCCTTTCCAGCCAAATCTCAATTCAATTACCGCAACAACATTTACTGTTTATTCAACCACTTTGAAGTTCGGTGGCATCTTGATCGACACCGTCTTGATTGTGCAGTCTTCGCCAATCGGTACGTTCGCGGCTTCCAACTTACCGGTGGCGTTATCCCATGTACCCTCGGCGGTAGAAGGCCCGCACTTGCCACCCAGGCCAAACGCATGAACATCTACGCTGATGTTCGACATGGAACCGCTCTTGGTGTCTTTGGCAACTAATACCCAGGGCAGGTTAATGGCTTCGACTCGGCTGCATTTGAGGCCGCCATCGAATTCAACTTTGTCGACATTCACCGATGAGCCGTCGGCCGCCACTTTGCCGGCGACCTTGATGGTGCAGTCGGCGCTGATCAGCGCACCTTTGGAAAAACTGATGGGGCCCTGGGCGTTAAACGCACTGCCGGCTGGCTCAATGCGCGCAGCTTGAGCCTGGTGGTAGACGATCAGGCCCAGCGCGGCCAATACGATATGGGTGGTCAACTTGGCAGGTGATTGCATGATGTACGTCCTTCCCTTGAAATTATTTTTGTTCGGGTCAAACAACTTTTTTGCAACTCATTTTGAGAATCCTGGGCGATAGAGACCTGCGCGATGCACAGATCCCGAGCGCGCAACACACGTTTTAATTCACATCAGAACGGCTTGGCACTGCTGCTGTACTTCTCCAGATACTTCAAGCGTTGTGACGGTTGAAGATTGGTCAGGGTGATATCCCCGGCGTAATGATTCAGCACTCGATGATCCATGCGACGTCGCCACAAGTAAGGCACATAGGCCCAGACAATCATGCTCGCATAGCCGTAGGGAAGTTGCGGCGACTCATCAAAGTGGCGCAACGACTGATAACTACGGGTTGGGTTGGCATGGTGATCGGAGTGCCGCTGCAATTGGAACAGAAAGATATTGGTGACAATACGGTTACTGTTCCATGAATGCCGTGGTGAGCAACGCTCATAACGACCATTGGGCAACTTCTGGCGTTTAAGCCCGTAATGCTCGACGTAGTTCACCACTTCCAGCAGCGAGAAGCCGTAGATGCCCTGAATGATCAGGAACGGGATCACTGCCGCCCCCAACCAGGCGATCATCGCGCCCCACAACACCACACTGTACATCCACGCGCTGAGTACCCCGTTCTGCCAGTGCCAGGCCGGCAAGCCGAGCTTGCGCAGGCGTTCGCGCTCCAGGTTCCACGCCGAACGGGCACTGAGCCATACCGAGCGCGGCAGGAAGGCCCAGAAGCTCTCCCCGAGGCGCGAACTGGCTGGATCTTCCGGGGTAGCCACACGTACGTGATGGCCACGGTTGTGTTCGGTGTAGAAGTGCCCGTAAAAGGTCGGGGCCAGGGTGACCTTGGCCAGGAACACTTCCAGCGCGTTGGGCTTGTGCCCCAGCTCGTGGGCCGTGTTGATTGCGATGCCGGTAGCGGCACCTGTCGACATGGCCATGCCCAGGTAAGTAAACCAGCTCGCTTCGCCATGCAGTTGAGTGCGCGCAGTGATGTAGCTGGCGGCGTGGGACAGCCAGTTGGACGGTTCCAGGTTCGCCGCAGCCTGCAACAAACCACCCCGGATGATCCAGTCGATACCGCCGGCGGCCAGCCAACCGGTGATCACCACCGATGAGATGACGAACAGCACGCCGGTGTAGACGATCCAGCGGTAATAGCTTTGGGATTCGAGGTGGCTCACGGCGGATTCGGGCGGGTTGCTCACATCCTCACCGAGCAAGCCGTCGATCAGCGGGATCAGGCCGAAGATCACCAGCACGCCGACCCACCAGAGTTGCTGGATACCGGTGCAGATGGCCAGTGCACCGGAGAGCAATGGCGTGGCCAGGGGCGTGATGCCCAGCCACCACAGGTGACGCTTGCCGTCGGTCCATACGCTTGGGGCTGCCAGAGTCTGATTCATGGCAACCTCCGTGGCAGGGAGGCAGAAAACAGGTTCAGGGAGCGCTGAATGCTCCGGGAAATCAACCATGCGATAAAAGGCGTTTTTTTCATTTTTATTCGCTCTTAGGCATTTCAAAAATCATTTCAAAACAAACATTGAAATATTTTTTTAAATAAATAGCGCGGAATCGATAGGTCGTCAACTACTTTTTCGAGGCCTTTTCCGCGTGACTGGGCAGTCTGTTTTTCTGCCGTTTGGTCAGGTCTCTAGGGCAAGCATCTCGGACCGTCCACCGCGCAGTGGAGGCCACGATTATTTGTTCGCCAAGGCAAATGGCGGATGCAGGATCACCGCGGTTTCCGGCGGCCGGGCACGCTTGGCCAATTGCAGTACCGCCTCGGCCACCCGCGCCGTGGCGGTGATCGGCAACATATGGCCGCGCCCTTCCACCACCTGCAGCTTCAGGCCGGGGACCCTGTCAGCCAGGGCCTGCCCGTGTTTGCGAAAGTCCAGGACCTTGTCACGCGCGCCATAGATCAGGCTGATCGGCAGCGTCAGTTGCGGGTAGCGCTTGACCATGTCCGGCAGGCAATCGTTGACCAGCGCGATCTCGCTGGACGCCGCATAGAAGTTGTCGGGCCGCATGCCCAGCAGCCCGCCGCCCCGGGTAGCAAAATCCTCTGGGGCAGTGTCCGGAGCGAACACGCCCTTGACCACCGAGCGGCGCGTGAGCAGGCCCATTGGCACGGTCAGGGTGTATGACACCCAACGCCGAAGCAGGGCCGGTCGTATCGCCAGTGACCAGAACACCAAGGGCAATGTGGGTTGCGGATGGGTCAGTGGTGCCACCAATACCAGGCCGGACACCGCATGCGGGTGGTCCAGGGCCAGCGCCAGTGAGATCGCGCCGCCGAGGGAATGGCCCAGCACCAGCGGTTTGGCCAGGCCTAGCGTGTCGATAAAGGCTGCCACTTGCCGCGCTTGGGCCGGCAAGTCCGCGGCGGTGCCTTTATGGCGCGTGGAATAGCCCGACCCCGGACGGTCAAGCGTGATCACTCGAAAGTGCTCGCACAACTGGCCGGACAAGGCGTAGGTGAGGTTGCGACTGCTGCCCATCAGCCCGTGAATCATCAACAGCGGTGGGCCCTTGCCCTCCTCGTAATAGTGAAAGCGCTCGCCATTCACGTCCACAAAACGCCCGTTGCTCGGAACGGCAGCTTCGATACGCCGCGTGATCCAGACACTGAACCCCCACAAAGCAGCGCTTACGCCCATAAACACAGCCGCAGCAATAACCCATTCAACAGCCATAGCTCGGTCCTCTGCATCCCTGTTGCTGGCGACCCGACCGGAATTGATCAAGGCCTCAGCTATCGTCCACACCCTGGACCTAACGTCGTGCCTGTCCGTCGGACAAATCGCACATGAGGAACCGGGGACTAGCGTAGGCGATATTTTCAGGTAGATTATTTAAAATCTTTTTTAAAATAAGTAATTCAATTTTTCTTTGCAATGGTGTTCTATCTAAAAGACAAAACAAGAAAGGGAGCACACCCGATGCCCACGAAGGACTGCTTATGAATGCCCAGAGTGATTCAATCGACATTGCCATCATCGGCTCAGGCTTTGCCGGCCTGTGCATGGCGATCAAGCTCAAGGAGGCCGGGTTCACCGACTTATTTATCGCCGAGCAGGCCGACACGCTCGGGGGTACCTGGCGGGACAACCACTACCCGGGTTGCGCCTGCGATGTGCAGTCGCATGTGTACTCGTTTTCCTTTGCTCCCAACCCGGACTGGACGCGGCAGTTCGCGCCGCAGGCAGAGATCCGCGCTTACCTGGAACAATGCGCCACGCGCTTTGGGCTGGCGCCCTACCTGCGCTTCGGCATGGGCCTCAAACGCGCGGTGTTCGACGACCAACAGCAACGCTGGCAGTTGAGCTTCAGCGATGGCCGTCAGGTCAGTGCGCGGGTACTGGTATCGGGCATGGGGGGCTTGTCGCGCCCGGCGCTGCCGGAAATTCCCGGGCTCGACAGCTTCAAGGGCAAGCGCTTTCACTCCCAACAATGGGATCACGACTACGCCTTGAAGGGTAAGCGGGTGGCAGTGATCGGCACCGGCGCCAGTGCCATTCAGTTCGTGCCACAGATCGCGCCGCAGGTGGCTCACCTGGACCTGTTCCAGCGCACCCCGCCGTGGATCATGCCCAAGCCCGACCGCGCGGTTTCGCCCTTCGAACGCTGGCTGTTCAAGCACCTGCCCTTCACTCAGCGCCTGGTGCGCGGCGCCTTCTACTGGGCGCTGGAAGGCCGCGTAATCGGCTTCGCCCTGCACCCACGGCTGATGAAGATGGTGCAGAAAATCGCCCTGCGCCACCTGCATAAACAAGTGGCTCGCCCTTCGCTGCGCAAAACGCTGACCCCGGACTACACCATCGGCTGCAAGCGCGTGTTGATTTCCAATGACTACTACCCAGCGTTGTCGCGCAGCAATGTCGATGTGGTCACCGAACACGTGGTACGCATTGAAGCTGACGGTGTGATCACCGCCGACGGCATCAAGCACCCGGCCGATTGCCTGATTTTCGGCACCGGCTTCCAAGCCACCGATCCCCTGCCCCGCGATTGCATCATCGGGCGCGGTGGCGTGGACCTGATGGACACCTGGCAAGACGGCGCCCACGCCTACAAGGGCACCACCGTGCCGGGCTATCCCAACCTGTTCCTGATCGTCGGGCCCAACACCGGCCTGGGGCATAACTCGATGATCCTGATAATCGAAGCCCAGGTCACCTACATCCTCGACGCACTCCAGCACATGCAGCGGCATCGCATCGCCACTGTCGACGTCAAACCCAGTGTCGAAAGCGCCTACAACCAACAGCTGCAAGACAAGCTCAAGCGCACCATCTGGAACACCGGCGGTTGCCAAAGCTGGTACCTCGACCCGCGCACGGGCAAGAACACCACCCTATGGCCCGGCTCGACCTGGCGCTTCAAG
The DNA here is from genome assembly GCF_963970975.1 of Pseudomonas sp. RA_15y_Pfl1_P11. Classification (NCBI taxonomy): domain Bacteria; kingdom Pseudomonadati; phylum Pseudomonadota; class Gammaproteobacteria; order Pseudomonadales; family Pseudomonadaceae; genus Pseudomonas; species Pseudomonas sp. RA_15y_Pfl1_P11. The sequence continues at coordinate 65,612 of NZ_CAXAOY010000012.1, read as the reverse complement.
CAGGTCACCCGGCAGTTTGCGCTCAAGGACTACGTGGCCGACCTGCTACCGGTCAACGCGCCCAGCCGTCCAGTGTCGGCGCCCCACTCCACCGCAGAAGGCAGCCTGTCATGAAGTCATTCAACGGTCGCGTAGCGGCCATTACCGGCGCGGCATCCGGCATGGGTCGCGCCCTCGCCCTGGCCCTGGCTCGGGAAGGTTGCCACTTGGCGCTGGCGGACAAAAACAGCCAGGGCTTGGAACAGACCGAGGCGTTGATCAAGACCTCGACCTTGGCCCCCGTGTTGATCTCCACCCAGGTGCTGGATGTTTCCGACCGCCAGGCCATGCTGGATTGGGCCGCGCGCTGCGTTGCCGAACACGGCCAGGTCAACCTGGTGTTCAACAATGCCGGGGTGGCCCTGTCGAGCACGGTGGAAGGTGTGGACTACGCCGACCTGGAATGGATTGTCCGCATCAACTTCTGGGGTGTAGTCCACGGCACCAAGGCGTTCCTGCCGTATCTGAAAGCCTCGGGTGACGGCCACATAGTCAACACGTCCAGCGTATTCGGCCTGTTTGCCCAACCCGGCATGAGTGGCTACAACGCTACCAAGTTCGCCGTGCGCGGCTTTACCGAATCCCTGCGCCAAGAGCTGGATATGCAGCGCTGCGGCGTCTCTGCCACCTGCGTACACCCGGGAGGCATTCGTACCGATATCTGTCGCAGCAGCCGTATCGACGCGAACATGACGGGTTTCCTGATCCACAGCGAACAGCAGGCCCGCGCCGACTTCGAGAAGCTGTTCATCACTGACGCAGACCAAGCCGCCAAAGTGATCCTGCAAGGCGTGCGCAAAAACAAGCGTCGTGTGCTGATCGGCCGCGACGCGTATTTCCTCGACCTGCTCGCCCGGTGCCTGCCGGCGGCCTATCAAGCCTTGGTGGTACTCGCCAGCAAGCGCATGGCCCCAAAAGCCCGCACGCCGGTGTTTGAAACCAACGACGAGCCCCGCCTCTGAACAGGAGCATGCACTATGTTGCCGATCCGCCGTGACATCCATTTTGACCTGCCCGCCGAGCGCATCAAGGACTGGCATGAACAGGGTCCGTTCATCACGCATTTTTTCAACGCCTTGTCGCTGTTGTTCCCCCAGGGCGAGCTGTTTTTCATGGACAGCGTGCGCCACTACCGCCAGCACATTGATGATCCTGAACTGAAGAAAGAGGTCCAGGGATTTATCGGCCAGGAGGCCATGCACAGCCGTGAGCACGTGGCCTACAACAACCTGCTGCAAGATGCAGGATTGCCGGCACACACCCTGGACCGACGGCTTAAATTCATCCTCGAGCTGCAGAAAAAACATCTGCCGCCGTCCTTCAACCTCGCGGTGACCATTGCGCTTGAACACTACACCGCGATGCTGGCGGAAATACTCCTGAGCGACCCGACACGTTTCGGCCATTCACTCAAAGGCTACCAGCAGATGTGGTACTGGCACGCTCTGGAGGAAACCGAACACAAGGCCGTGGCCTTCGATGTGTGGAACCGCGTGATCAAGCCCGGCCCCAAGCGTTACCTGCTACGCACCGGGACCATGCTGACCACCACGTTGCTCTTCTGGCTGGTGGTATTCGATTTCCACCTGCGGCTGCTGATTGCCGACCGCAAATCGGGGGGGCACCTGAAAGGCTTCTGGCGCATGCTGAAGTTTCTGTATGGCCCCAAGGGGGTTTTCCCACGGATGCTGGTGCCGTGGTTGCATTACTTCAAACCCGGTTTTCACCCCTGGGACCATGACAACCGGGCACGTCTGGCTGGGATAGACGGCCTGGTCGAGGAAATCGAGCAGACCCAGCGCGGTTATTAGCCCTTGGCTAACGCGGCACGCGCTCGCACAAAGCCTTCCAACTGATCGCCCGGCAGCGCCTTGCTGAAATACCAGCCTTGGATAATCAATTCGGCGCCGGTGTTCAGGAAGGCCAACTGCTCGGCAGTCTCTACCCCTTCCACCACCACACCCAGGTTCAGGGCCTCACAAAAACGCAACAGGCCGGTCATGACCTGAGCGCCCTTGGGATCATGCTGGGCCACCACGAAACTGCGGTCGATCTTGATGAAGTCCACCGGAAACTGGTGCAGATAACTCAAGGCCGAAAACCCGGTGCCGAAGTCATCGATGTAAACCTTGGCGCCGATGGCTTGCAGCTTCTGGATGGTCCGGCGCGTGGCCTGGATATCACTGACCAGCGCGTCCTCGGTGATTTCCACCGATACCTGCCCGTGGGCCTGGGCCAGAATCTCCACAAGGCGCTCGCCATAGGCAGCGTCGGTCAGGGTCGCGCTGGAAATATTGATGGTCATCGGCAAGGCAAAGCCAAGTTTTTGCCACTTCTGGTATTGGCGAACCGCCTGGGATGCCACCCACACATCCACGTCCGGCATCAACCGCGCCTGGGCCAGCCATTGCAGGAACTCCCACGGCGAATGCACCGTGCCCTGGGCGTCACGGGCACGCATCAGCGCCTCACAGCCGGTGCAAAGGCCGGTGCGAATCGAGACCTGCGGCTGAAATTCGAGGTAGAACTCGTAGTCGCTGATCTGCTGGATGCGGCTCAGCTCAGTGGCCTGGCGCGCCAAGGTCTTGTGCGAAGCGAGCACCGGGTCCAGCTCGCGCAACCGGCCCTTTTCCTCAAGGCCGCGGAAGGTCATGTCCAGGGACTTGAGGTATACCGTGCCGCCCTCAGTGGCCTGGCGATGAATCGCCTGCACATAAGGCGCATACACCAGCGTGCCCAGGGCCAGCAGCGCCAGTTGCAGCGCCACCGCCGCCAGGTCGCCGTGGGTACTGAGATAGGCATTGAGCAGCACAGGCGCAGTGAACGGTACGCTGACCACTGCTGGCGACACCCACCCCATCTGCACCACGGTTAACGCCACCGTGGCGTTCAACGCAGGTACGATCAGAAACGGTAAGAACAAGCGCGGGTTGAGAATGATCGGTAAACCGAACAGCAGCACTTCACTGACGTTGAACAGTGAGAGCGGCAAACTCGCCACCGCCAACAGGCGCATGGACTGGCTCTTGGAGAACAGCAGGATCGCCAGCAACAGGCACAATGCACCGCCCGAACCACCGATAAACGCAAAGCTGCCCAACAGGCCGCTGTTCAACACATACTTGATCGGCTCGCCCGCTGCCGACGCCGTGCTATTGAGCACTACGGCCTGGTCCAGCACATCGAACAAAGGTTGCATGGCGTACACACCGTGGATCCCGAAAAACCACAGCAGCGAATTCATCAATGTCACAAACAGGCCGCTGCCGTAGGGCGATTCCAACGCATTGAGTACCTGCGGCCCTTGGAGTTGGGCCATATAGGGCACCTGCAACAATAAGGACAGCACTGCCACCAACGCCAAGGCAGTGATGGCCCCCGGCACCACCATGTTGATCGTGCCCCGCAGGTTGTGCCCCACCAGGTCTTCGTTGACCAGCCGGCTCCAGCGGTAACGGTGCAGCCAGGCAATGGCCGGCACGTTCAACAGCGGCGAGGCAATCGCGATAAACAGTACGAAGGTGGCCGAGGCGCGCGGGTAGTCCCTCAGGACAAACGTCGCCACCACCACATGAGCCAGGCACAGGAATGCCACCGGCAGTTGCGGCAGGCGATGCTGGATCGCCAGCATGTAGCCAATGGAAGCGGCCACCAGCAGTGGAATGACGGAGCTGATCTGATTGTGGAGGCCGGCGAGGAACGCCACCACCGGCGGGTCGAAGCCAAGCACGCGGGCACATTCAGACAGGATCAGAAAGGTCGCCGACACCAGCAGGCACGGCAGGATCCACAACAACCCTTCGCGGATCGCTCGCAGCGACTCAGTGCTGGCCAAGGCGGCCAGGCGTTGGGTGAAGAAAAGCTTGAACAGCGTTTGCGCCATAACCCATCCCTCTGCCCATCGCCCACTGTCCCTGGAAGGCAGCGCCGGAAACACGGGCTAACGCTACACGTGCTGGCACAGTGAGCGAAAGCTTTTTGCCATTCATCCGGGTGTTTTTTCAACAATGGATGACAGGAAATTCGCTGAAGTTTTCCAAATAATTGACTTTTCTGAGCTGGGCCAATCGCGGAGTCTGCTTCAATACTGACTGTCTGTGTGTTTATGTGCGCAGGCTCGCGGCGCCGGGGACTCAACTGATCAAGGAAGGTTGTTTGCGAAGGCAGCAGGCACCAGGGAGATAAGCTGGCTATGCAAAGTAAGCTGCCAATGAAGGGGCACCCGCTGTTTTTCAACGTGCTGCTGTGGGTGTTCGGCGTTGCGCTGCTGTTGACCAGCAGGGGCGTTATTGAACGAGCGACCGGGTCCCCGGGCGATAGCTCTGTGGACTTGGCCCTCGTGCTGAGCGCCTATCTGTTATTGTTTTTACTCAACCCTATACGCGCCTGGACCTACCGCCGGCTGCGCAAACGCGCGCGTCGCCTCTGTGCATCCCACCGACCGGAATCCGGCCCTTGATTGGAGCAAGCCTTTGTCACCACCTGGCGATAACCACCAGCTAGCACTGGACAGGTTCCTCAACGAACACCCCGATGTGGCCTCCGAACTCAATACCCTGAACCCGCTGGCCGCCCAGGCCAAGGGCGAAACCCTGGCGCAGTACCGCGCCGAGCGGCTGCATGAAGCCTTCGAAGCGGAAGCCGAACGCCAAGGCCTGTTTGCCTGGGAATTGACCCTCAAACTGACCTCCGAGTCCGCCGAAGCCTTCGAAGCCCAGCGCCTTGAGGTGCACAGGGAAGTGGCGCAGATGGCGGGCCTGGGCTGGAGCGAGTACTGCCAGTTGCATGACCTCCCCGGTTGACGCACTAGCTCAGGAACCAGCAACGACGCCAGCCCGCCAACGCGTCGCGCAACTCGGCGACGCCTACCGTTCGCTGCTCGGGGTCCATCGCCAATGCTGAACACAACGGAGGCCAGCAGTGCCTGGGCAGTTGCCTGGGCCGACGCAGTCGCTGATTCTGCTGGCGCTCGCCGGGGCGCCGGCCTTCGGCCAGTTCATAGAGCACGCAGGCAGCCCCGTACAAATCGGCACTGGCCGACGGTAACCCTCCCGCTATCAGCTCTGGCGCCGCATACGCCGGCGTCCAGGCATTCAGGCGACTGCGGCTTAAGCTCGGTAACCCAGCTTTTGCCTGCGTCTCGGCATGGCCCAGGCCAAAATCGAACAAGCGTACCCCTTGCTCCCCCACCATGATATTCGCCGGTTTCACGTCCCCATGCAGGACGCCTTGCCGATGGGTATAGGCCAGTGCATCCAGCAATTGCAGGGCCATGGGTTGCAGCTCCTGCCATGCCAGCCCCTGCGGACACTCCGGGAGCATGCGATCCAGGGTCAGGCCCGGCATCACTTCCATCGTGAAAAATGCCAGTTGGTGCGTGGTGTCTACCTCGAATGAAAACGCGCGTACCACATGGTCATGGCACAGACTTCGGGTCAGGGCGAATTCGCTGTACAGCAACACATGAGCGTCGGCAGAGGCAGAAAGGGTCTCGCCCAACAGCTTCAGCGCCACACGGCAGTCGGGCTCGCCGAACGCCTCATGCATCAGGTCCCGGGCCCTCAGGGACCTGGGCCGGATCGAGCGCACGCTCTTTATCTTGGACTGACTGCAAAGTGTCGAACTGCGTCGACGCGTGCATACAGGCTTGAACAAGGGCGAGGCGCGCAATGCTCTGGCCAGGGCGGTGTTCTTCAACCGACTTGGTGAAATTAGGGATAGGAGCATCGAGCAACAACGCTACCGGGCCAGCGGCCTCAACCTGGTGACCGCCGCTATCGTGTGTGGAACGCGGTCTACTTGGAACGGGCCACCCAAGGGCTGGCTGACGCCGGAAAGCCGGTGAATACCGACCTGTATCAGTATCTGTCGCCGTTGGGCTGGGAGCACGTCAACCTGACCGGCGATTACGTCTGGCGGCAGAGCCGCAAGCTGGAAGACGGGAAATTCAGGCCGCTACGACAGGTCGGAAAACCTTAACGTACGATTTTTCAGAATACTGTAGGCTCCCATAATTTAGTGCTTTCAGAGTATTCCTACTCGAATGAGGCTGCCATCCGACACGCCACTTTCCTCCCTCTATGCTCAAATTCCTGCCTTTAGGCGAACCTGCATCCCCATCAAGTAGATGAACGTCCGCCGCCCTCCGCAATATAGAGGCCAGCATGTTCATCGATCCAGCATCACTTCTTTCCTCTCAAAAACATCGTTTGATCAAACTCTCTGTTCACGCCGAATCCGATCACGAACTGTTGCTGGACAGTTTCAGTGGCCATGAAGCGATATCCCAACCGTTCAGCTTTGACTTAGCGTTGCTTAGCCGCGATCCGCTGCTTGAGCTCAAGACCGTGATCGGCCAACCCACGCTGCTTGAAGTCGAATTGGCCAATGGCGCTCACCGCTGCATTCACGGTCACATCACGGGCTTCAACCACCTGAAAAATGACGGTGGCTTGAGCTATTACTCGGCAACGATGAGCCCATGGTTTTGGTATCTGAGCCAGCGGGTAGATTCCCGTATTTTCCAAGACCTCACCGTGGTCGACGTGTTGCACAAAGTTTTCAGCCATTACGGCGCATTGGCCACGTTCCGATTCGATCTTGCGCAGGACGAGCCCCTCAGAACCCACAGTTGCATCACGCAGTTCAATGAAACAGACGAACACTTTGCACGGCGCCTACTTGAGCAAGAAGGCTTGCTGTTCTACTTCGAGCACACCGCGCAAAGCCACACGCTGGTGGTGCGAAATGATTCCGACAGGCTCGCGCCGTTGGAGCAGCAACCGGTCATTCAATACCATCAGAACTCGATTCCGGCCACTGCCGACACCATCAGCGAATGGACTGCCCAACGCCAGCAGCAATCCGACGCCATCAGTGTTCCCTCGTTCGATTACAAGCAGGCAGAGCCGTGGGAACACATCGATACAGGCTTGCTGAAGTCTGCCAGCGACTCCGTACGATTTGAGCAGTACGAATTTTTAGGTCAATACAACGCGGGTAGCCGTGCTGACACTGTCAATCGTGTCGGCTGGCGCCGTGATGCCGTGCATGCGCTAGGCAAAACCTTTCGCGGCGTCAGCAATTGCCGAGCCATGGTGCCCGGTTACACCTTCACGCTGACGCAGCATCCCCGACATGATCCCTCACAGGCGAATAGCCGCAACAATCAGCGCGAGCCAGGGGCCACGGTTAATGAGTTTCTGCTGCTGAGCGTGCAGCATCAGGGACACAACAATTACCTCAACGAATCTGAGGCGGACTACAGCAACACCTTCACCAGCATCCGTCGCCATATTCCTTATCGCCCTCAATGCTTGACGCCATGCCCAGTGGTTGCCGGGCCTCTGACCGCCATCGTGGTCGGCGATAAGAACTTGGGGGAAGTGCATACCGATGAGTGGGCGCGAGTGAAGGTGCGCTTTCATTGGCAACGCCAACAGCCCGATGAGCGCGACAGCGCCAAGCTACATGCGCAAGACACCGCGTGGCTGCGGGTATCCCAGCCCAGCGCCGGGGAAGGCTTTGGTCATCAGTTCATGCCGCGTATCGGGCAGGAAGTGGTGGTGAGCTTTATTGCCGGGGACGTTAACCAGCCTTTGATCACCGGCACGGTTTACAACAGCCGTCACCACTCGCCACGCTTCAGCGATGGGGCAGGGTTGAAGCAGTTGCCGAACAACAATGCCTTGAGCGGAATCAAGACAAAAGAGCACCAAGGCGGTGGCTACAACGAGTTGCTGTTCGATGACACCGCAGGTGAACTGCGCACCCGACTCGCCAGCCGACATCAGGACAGCGCGTTGAACCTGGGCAAACTGACGACGCCGCGCAACGAAGGCAAGGCCCAACCGCTGGGCAACGGTGCAGAACTGCGTACCAATGCCGCAATAGCCTTACGCGCCGCCCAAGGCTTGCTGCTGACCACCTACGCCAAGCATCAGGCGCAAGACCCGCAGTTGAGCCGTGAAGCCCTGCTGGAATTACTCAGCCAATGTGCCGACCTGTTTAAGTCTTTGGGTGAAACCGCCACCGCACAAGGCGCCCAGGCACTCGATCACGCCGGTATCGAAGCGCTGCGCCAAACCCTGAGTCAGTGGCCCGCTGCCGACAGTTCAGCCAGCGGTGAACCGCTGATCGCGATCACCAGTGAGGCTGGCATCGTCAGTGCCACCCCTGCATCCCAAGCCCATTACGCCGGGGGCAATCACGACACGACCGCCCAGGATCATCTGCAAATGACCAGCGGCGCGGCCATGCGCCTGCACGCGGGCCAAGGTATTTCCGCGTTTGCCCAGGACGCTGGCATCAGCGCCATCGCCAATCGCGGCAAAGTACTTGTGCAGGCTCAAAACGACGACATCGCCCTCAATGCACAAAAGAACCTGCACGCCTCGGCGGCTGAAGGTGAAATCGTCCTGACGGCGCCGACCATTCGTTTGGTCGCTGATGACGGCAGCTACATCAAGATTGGCGGCGGCATCGAGATTGGTACGTCGGGCAGCGCCATCGTACACGCGGCAGACCATGACTGGGTGGGTCCCAAGACCGACCGCGTACCGATGCCAGCGTTTGGCCGTACTGGGGCAGATCAGCGTCACGTTTTGCACTTTGAGGGTGACGCAAAGGCTGCTGCGTTATCGCAGGCTTACAACGTCACGTTGGAGGATGGCAGCGTGGTGCGAGGGATCACTGGAGGTGACGGGGGTACGGAACAGATTCAGCGGGAAGCCATGCAGTTGGCGAATGTGAATGCGTTGAGGCCGTTGCTCTAGTCCACCGGACAACGTGGCCTGAAATGGCCTCAGCGCACGCAATGCGCGTGGCGCATGAAAAAACAGCCAAAGGAACTAAGGCATGAGCGAACCTAACTACACTGTTATCGCGGAACAACGCAGTCGGCTTGTCCCTAATCGACCGGGTGATCGTCTGGTCGCTATCCCACGTGACATGCCCGGCATCGTGATTTTCTTGCATGGCGTTAACGATCCTGGCGCCTCGTATGAGTCGGTGGAAACCGGGTTGCTTCAAGGCTTGAACGAGCGGCTGCACCGCCCGGATTTATACGCGGGAAGTTATGGCGCTGACTTTGCGGCGGCAAAGGCGATTCCGGTAGAGCGCCTGTCTGCACGAAACAAAGACAGGCTCGACGACCCGGACACCTACCTCTACAAACGCAGCACCAACAAAACCACCCGCAGTTGTTTCATCCCGTTCTACTGGGGCTATCGCGCCGCGCCCGACGAAATCAAACGCGACAAAAACGGCGACCCGACCAAACTGCGCACCCAGTACCAGGACAACTTCGACAACCGTCTGGACCGGCACTTCGCCAAGGGCGGTGGGTTCTTCGCCAACGCCACCAACAATCTGTTGGAAATGTTTGGCGAGGGATTCAACAAAATCACCCGGCACGCCGCTAATCTTTCTCTGCCCAATCCACTGTTCATGGGCGCCAACCCGAAGCGCCGCTATTTCGTCCTGGCCGCCCATCGCTTGGCCATGCTGATCAGCGAAGCGCGCCGCCTGGCCCCCGATGAAACCATCACCATCATGGGCCACAGCCAGGGCACGCTGATCACCCTGCTCGCGCAGGCATTACTGGTGGATCGCGGCCAGCGCTGCGCCGACTGCGCGATCATGGTTGCCTCGCCGTATTCACTCTTACCGAATAAAACCCCGGAAGGCTCCGACACCCTCGGCACCCTGCTTGATATCGTGCAGGCCGTTACCGACACGCCTCACCCAGCACCGCCCCTCACGGCGATGCAATACGCGCAACCCGGTTATGGCGGTCGCACCGGCCCGAACTGGTCGCCCGGACAAGGCCAGCGCCTGGGGCCGGACGACCGCACGGTGGTGTTTCCCGAGCGTGACAATCGCGGCAAGGTGTACCTGTATTTCAGCCATGACGACTCGACCGTGGGCCTGAGCGATGTGAGCGGTATTGGCACCTTCGGGGTGCCGCCGCACTTGCCCGATGGCCAGCCTGCCATGGCCGCCATGCCTTCGGGCTTCTATCAGCGGTTGTGGAGCATGCGGCACCGCAATGAACAGCCGATCTACGTGGGTGCAGCGCCAGCCCTGGTGCCGTTGCGGGTTTGGGGTGAGCGCTACGCGGCGGAATATGATCCCCTCAAAGCGATATTGCAGGCCTCCGTCGGCATCGACGAAACCCGCTATATCAACGGCGAAGCGTTGGTGCCGCCGCATGCGCCGCAGATGTTCGGCGGCGAAGCCATCACGGGTAACCCGACCAGTCCAGGTATCGACGCACCGGACGCGGTGTCGCAGAACAATGCGCTGGGCAATAAAAACGCCACGTTCAAATGGGTTGAAGTGCGCAAAAGCCCACAGCGGGTGGACCTTGATCAGGCGTTGATTGCCTGGAATCAGGATAAACACCCGGATGACCAGACCCGTGTGCTGCGCCAGGGGATGTCGGGCAACCCGATGCTCAGCCCGGTCGGTCATTTTTTAATAGAACGCGAAGAAACCCCCAACGAAATCCGCGCCCGTCTGGCGGTAGATCCCGAGGAATGGGACAACAACAGCTATCACTCGGCAGTGTTGCGCAGCCCGGAAAACCATCGGTGGGTGACGGCGATGGATGTGGCGGTGGGGCAGGGTAAATGTTTGGACGATCCGCAGATTCGGGAGGTGTTGATTGCGATGGGGGATTGGCGGACGGATGAAAAAACATTCGAAAACGAAATTACACAAATGCCCGGATGGCCAAAGTTAAGTGCTGAGGCGCAGGCATTGGTTACCGCCAACTACAAGTATTACGACAAAGGAACATTCCCCTCCCCTGAACTGGTGCCAATGACGCCCCCGCCCATGGTCAGAAGACCCGGCCATCCAGGAGGTCAATCATGAGCAGCCGACCGCGTTTAACGGTTTTCCTCTGGATCGGGTTCGTACTGGTTCTCGGGTGGCTGACGTTCGTGACCCACGAAGTGATGAAATATATAGAGATTGAAGAGATGACGATGAGATCCGTTGGGCTGCCCACTCTCGCTGGGCTTGCTGCCATTTTTGGTGTGGTGGCGTTGCTGTATGGCGTGGTGTGGGGTGGCAAGGCCGTGATGCAGTGGGCCAATGGCGGCGCTGCTGTTGTTGCGCAACCCGTGCCATTGACCGCGGAGCAGATTGCCGAACGTGAACGGACTTATGCGTTGGAGATCAGGGCGGCGGGCTTGGCGGTGGATGAAAACCAGCAATCCGGTATTTGGCGCCTGATTCAAAAGAAAAACGACAACTTCAGTTCAATCCATTCACAGAACGCTCAGGATTATCCTTATAGTGCGGGCACCCGACGTGATGATGCCGCGATCAATACCCGCGCCGCTTTCCGCCATTCCGCCCGCGATGCCGTGGCCTACTGGCCCTTGCCGACCTTTGCGCTTGGTCCTCTCAAACGCCTCAATAGTACTGGCTCTGCGAGCAATATTTGGAGTGGCCGAAATGCCGCCACGCTCGGCGTGACGCTGTTTCTCTGGCAAGACGCAGACAACACTACTCACGCCCAACCCATGATCGAAAAGCTGTTTCAGTTTTTTGATGACAACCCAGAAGTACCAGAGGCATTGATCGTTAGCGAAGATGGCGATACGACGCGCAACGGTCTTCGGGTTACCGGAACACCAGGGATGCAGGATGGCTATGCGGTGCCCAAAGTCTATGAAGCCATGACCGGGCTGTTGGTCTCACGCTCAGACAGGGTCGATCAATACCTGCGTCCATTCGCCACCAACGAGGAAGAGGACAACCAAAACAAGCGCACTGACATGGGCAAGTTATGGGCGTTTTACTGGAAACACTCCCCGCTATTTCGCGAAGTCTATGAAGCAGAAAAACGTGCCGAAGGTTTCAAAGCCCCCAATGGCCCCGGCACCATGTCCAGCGCCTACTGGCACGCCCAACTCCCCGAACTGTGGCAAACCCTCAGCAATCGCGGCCCCGGCCGTTTCGAACCCACGCCCTGGCTCCCCGTGCGCTGGGCTGAGCATCAGATCAAGGAATTCGACGCCGCGCCCATGCTCGGCTACCTGCACCGCCCAATAAAAGTGGCGATGACCGACGAAAACGGCAAAAGCCTTAAACCCGCGCTACAAGTCAAAGCCCTGCAAGGCGCCTGGCTCACAGCCCTGAACACCCTGCCCGAAGGCGCCGCCCCAGTACGCGTGTTCTACGACAGCACCGACAACATCGACGGCCTGATTGCCCTGAACAACGCCCTGCACGCACTGAATACTGACGGCACCGGCATCGAACTGGGCAACGTCGAAGAAGGCTACGACCTGGGCCGTCGCCTGGGCAACACTGGCGTCAGCAGCGCATTGGTCGCCATCAACCTCGCCAGCATGGCCAGCTACCTCGATGGCGGCACCAGCGCCGTCGTCTACAACGGCAGCGACGGCACTACTACCGTACAAATGGTCCGCCCACCCGACGAAGCCACCAAAGCCCAAAACGCGAAAACCCGCTGGGCCGACCCCTTCCTCTTTGGCGCGCCGGGAGTGACGCAATGAAACGGCCTATCTGGGAGGACAGCATGCTTTCTGGCTTTGATACCGCTTGCCCGTGTTTTCAAGTACGAGCCGCAACAGCTACAGATAAGTGCCAGCCTCTGCATGACCTGCGAGAGCAAATCGGGCGTGCCAATTCAATAATACGTAAGGAGCGAACATGAGCTCTGATCAAAAATCAACTACCGGCGAGCGTGCTTTTCTGATTCTTGTAGGTATCGGCATATGGCTACCTATTATCGGTGTTGCTCTTTTATATATGACAAATGATCGCTCGCTGAACGGTGCATTGGCCTTTGCTTATTTCGTTATCCTTTTAGCGAAAGTGGAATTGGGTGGCATCCTGCTTTTACTCATCTACGCCGCGTGGTTTAAGCCCTGGAGGCTTACCGGTACGGTGCGTGATACATTCTATATCCACGTATTTGCCGCGAGTCTCGCCGTGCTTATTCCAGCGATATATTTCGTGCCTCTGGTGATTCGCGGTCACTGAGTTGAGTGCCTCTCTAGGTTCACATGTCGTTTCTTTTCAACTTCGACCCAGCCGGAGTCACGTAATGAAACAACCCGTTTGTTTAGGCGACGCCACCAGCAGTGGTGGTGAGGTCGTCGAGTGCCAGCTTGCAGGCACTCACCAGATCAACGGCAAAACCGTAGCCGTGCTCGGCGACAAAGTCACCTGCCCGTTGCATGTGGGTATCTACGCGTTCACGGAAGGCCATCCGCATCGACGCATGAACGGCCTAAGCATCGTCATGGATGGGCATCGGCTGGAATGCGGCTGTCATGGGGTAGCGAGCCACGCAGCCAACGTGCAGTTGGGTTGACTGCGAACTTAATACGTTTGGATTTGACCATCAACTTCGTTCCTGGGATTGAAGCAATATCATGTGCTTTCACCAAGGTGACCAGGTTTATCAATAGCTTAGGTTATTTTCCTACTTAAACAGATCCCGGTATGATCAATGACGCAGCAAGCGGAATAGGCCGTAGGGGTGTCCCCTGATCGGAGCGATGCAAAGATCAAGACAGTCCTACGAGCGCTAAGGGCAAAGCCAGCGTCTTGGAAAAAACACAAGTAAAATCAGGCCGCTACGGCAGGTTTATACTCTTAGCGTACGATTTTTTCCGAATTCTGTAGGCTCCGCGTGATAACCCTTGAGCTTGTCGGGGGCTGGCCCGCGCAAGGCGGTCACCCGCTCATTATCGGCATCCGGGTAGCTGGCGAGTGCCAGCCATGTCAATGTTCGATTCAGGCGCAGGGCGCGCAGGTCATTAGCGTTCTGGCGCAACCACCAGGCACAGAGGGAACGGGCTTGTTCCTGCAACGTACGCAGCAACTTGCTGGCGTCTTTTTCGTTGTCCACCACCGCTTCGGGTTTGAGCAATTGGCTGGTCGCCAGCTTGACCTGCGCAATGACGCCACTCAATCCCACCGCCGGGGTGTCGCCCTGCGCAGCCCGCTCCAATCGCTGGGCCAATTGCCTGCGTATCGGCAGCAGCAGCGGCGCTTCATCCCCCAAGTGCTTGGCCCACAGCTCATCGAGGCATATCAGGTGCTCAAGCACGGCACGAAATAGAGGCTGCTGGCTCTGCAGCGGCGGGCCCTGCATAAACAGGGGGTCAAGGCGCAACACCAACCATCCGAATGCCGCGCCGCGGGTGCGCGGTTTTTCAGGGTAGACCACCGACCAATGATGCTCGCAGAGATAACGCAGCAACCCGAGCCCGGCCAGTAAGCCTGGGAAGGATTCACGCTGGTGCAGCGCCCAGGTCAGCCAGACGGCCACCTTCAGGTCCTTGGACTGCTGGCGTAACAGGATCTCGCTGGTTTCCAGGACCTTATGCCAATCGGGCTGACCGTTGCCATGAATCGACTGCACCTTGGCCAGCTCTGATTCCAAGACTTCATACTCACTTGAAAAGCGCATATCGCTGCCCGCAAAACGTGTTTGCGTACACGGCGACCGTGCAACTTCAAGCCAATAATCACACAGCTCGTCCGAATAAGACATTTGGCACCGCGCGCAACTAACCGAGAAAAAAAGGCCAACTAATCGCATTAAAACTGCTTATCAGAAAGCCATCTTTACCTTGCCGAAACCCCTGCAAAGCTCCCAAACCTTAGCCACGCCTATAACATTCAGCAAGCGACGAAATTACACTTAATCCTTTTCCTACAAACATCCTAAATCGACGAATGCGCAACTTTTTGCGCAATTAAACAACCGTAGATGCTCGTCCTCTTCGAAAACTGTAAGTTTTACCAAGCGATCTACCTGAGCAACTAAATGCGCACCACTGCGCAATCAAATACCTTCCAAAGCAATCAAAAACCGCCTATCTCATAGAAACTCCATGCGCATATAACGCCGCCCCCTACTTTTATTGGGCAACGTACTTTCAGGCACGCTTTTTGTTAGAGGTATTTGCCCAGTCGGCACAATTATCGGTTGGGGCTACCTCATTAATCAGGCAAGGAAACCCGTCATGCCAACACCCGCGTATCTCTCCATCACCGGTGTCAAACAAGGTTTGATTACGGCAGGCACGTTTACCCAGGACTCGGTAGGTAACATTTATCAGGAAGGCCATGAGGACCAGATCCTGGTCCAGGCCTTTGCTCATCAGGTGATCATTCCCCGCGATCCGCAGTCGGGCCAGCCAACGGGACAGAGGGTCCACAAGCCTTTGATGATCAGCAAGGTCTTCGATAAGTCTTCACCATTGCTGTTCAGCGCATTGACCAGCGGCGAAGAGGTCAAGTGTCGGCTGGAGTGGTTGCGCACCTCGTCGGCCGGCACCCAGGAACACTACTTCACCATTGAGTTGGAAGGGGCGACCATCGTTGACATCCAGTCACGCATGCCCAATTGCCAGGACCCGGACAACGCCCATTTCACGCACCTGGAAGATGTGTACTTCACGTATCGCAAGATCGTGTGGACCCATGAAGTGTCCGGGACATCGGGGTCTGATGACTGGCGCAGCCCGGTTGCGGGCTAGATAGGATTGATACAGAAACGGCGCCAAGGAAGACGCCGTTCCTGCCAGTTGGCTACACCATCGCCAACGCATGCTTGCGCTTGGGCGCGCCAAACACGTGATCGATAGCGTCCAGGTCGTGCTCATCCAGTACCAGCTTGGCGGCGGCTGCGTTGAGTCGCACGTGCTCCGGGGTGACGGCCTTGGGTATCGCGATCACACCGTCCTGGCGCAACACCCAGGCCAGGGAAACCTGGGCGGGCGTCACCTCGTGGCGCCGCGCTATCTGCTTGAGGGTCGGGCTGGCCAACAACTCGCCACCCTGGGCGATCGGGCAGTACGCCATCAAGGGCAAGTGATGCTGTTGCCACCAGGGCAGCAGGTCGAATTCGATACCACGCTCCTCGATGTTGTAGAGCACTTGGTTGGTGGCGCAGGCTGGGGATGCGAGCTCCTGCAGGTCGGCCACGTCGAAATTGGAGACGCCCCAGCGGCCAATCTTGCCGGCCTCGCGCAAGCGCTCGAAGGCGTCGACGGTTTCTTCAAGAGGATATTGGCCACGCCAGTGCAACAGATATAGATCAATGTATTCCGTGCCCAGGCGCTGGAGGCTGGCTTCACAGGCACGGGGAGCGCCTTTGTGACTGGCGTTGTGCGGGTAGACCTTGCTCACCAGGAACACCTGGTCACGCCGACCGCGAATGGCTTCGCCGACGACTGTTTCAGCACCACCCTCGCCATACATTTCGGCAGTATCGATCAGGGTCATGCCCTCATCAATGCCCAGTTGCAACGCCGCGACTTCGGCGCGGTGCTGGTCGGGGTTTTCGCCCATGCGCCAGGTTCCCTGGCCGATGACAGGGACGGGAACGCCCGCCAGATCAATGGTACGCATGACAACCTCCTGATGAGTTCGCGGATTAACAGTGTGGCATTGACCGGACAAAAGGGTTCAATCGAAGTATGGTTAGCCTTTGCCAAGTCGCCAGGAAGAACCTGCAATGCTGTTTGTCGTCATGCTTGGGGGCAAGCACCCTCGCGCAAAGATTGAAGTGCACGATGTGGTATTCGCTGTGGCCGACACGCTGGAAGCGGCCTACCCGCAATTACGCGCCGACTGGTTCGGCAGCCCCAAGGGCGTGCATATCGATTCGTGGATGGCAGTGGACGGCGTCGACGGCTGGAAAGTCGAGATAAGCCACCTGGCACCGGCTGCCAGCGCGCATCACCTGTACTTCATCAACCTGGGTGGTTATGAAGCCAACAGCTTTGGCGAGGCTCACCACTACCTGCTGGTGGTCGCACGCAACAAGCAGGAAGCGATGAGCAAAGGCAAGCAACAGATGCTGCGTCACTGGTCCCAGGCCCATACTGACGCTGTGATGGATATAGACGACTGCCTCCCCATCGACCTGGTGGATGGCCGTTATCTGCACTTGGTGCAAGGCCCGCATCGGCCCATCATCCAGCAAAACGACTATATCGTCCTGCTTTGAACGCTTATGAGCGCTACGCCGAAGCAGCTGAACAATGGACAGATGCCTACCCAGGTTTAGCGCAGCACCCGAAACCCAGTGGAACTTTGCCAGGAAATAACCGCCTGAATCCGGTACGCTCACCCTTTTTACTCAAGGAGTTACTTCCCATGGCCAAAGCCACCGCCCGTCACATCCTCGTTTCCACTGAAGACAAGTGCAACGAACTCAAGGCCCAAATCGAAGGCGGCGCCGATTTCGCAGAAATCGCCAAAGCCAACTCCAGCTGCCCGTCCAGCCGCGACGGCGGCAACCTGGGGTCGTTCGGTCCAGGCCAGATGGTAAAAGAGTTCGACACTGTCGTATTCAGCGCCCCGGTCAACGCCGTGCAAGGCCCGGTGAAAACCCAGTTCGGCTACCACCTGCTGGAAGTCACCAGCCGCCAGGACTGATCCAGTCTGCGCTGACGCTATAAACAACGGCCCGCCTTTTGGTGGGCCGTTGTGCATGTGACGACTGGCGACGCTGATGCCGTTAGCGTACAAATCCCTTTTCTACTTCACACGGCGTTCAAGGCTGACAATGCGATTGGCTTTTTCCTACCTTTTTAGCTCGACGCTGGTCCTGTTGCTGACCAGCACCGCCCTGATTGCGGCGCCCCAACCTTACCTTACGGTATACGGCGAACCGGCCAAGTACCCCGCGGGCTTTAGCCATTTCGACTACGCCAACCCGAATGCCCCCAAGGGCGGTAGCCTGAGCCGATCAGCGATCGAAATCGGGCGCTTCGACCATGTGCTGCCGTATATCGACAAAGGCATTGGTGTTTCCCAGGTCGATGGCTGGCTCTATGCGCCACTGGCACAGCGCTCCCTGGATGAGCCCTACACGGTCTACGGCCTGGTCGCCGAGAACATGGAGCGCGCCGACGATGGCCTGTCGCTGCGCTTTTTCCTCAACCCCAAGGCACGCTTTGCCGACGGCAAACCGATCACCGCCGAAGACGTGCGCTACAGCTTCGACCTGTTGATGACCCAAGGCAGCCTGCGCTTTCGCACGCTGTTCGCCGACGTCACGCACGTCGACGTCGAGGGCGAGCGCCAAGTGCGTTTTGACTTCTCTAGCAATGAAAACCGCACCCTGCCCCTGGACATTGCCACCCTGCCCGTCTTCCCGGAGCACTGGTGGAAAACCCGTGATTTCGCCAATGGTGGCGGTTACGAGGCCCCGCTGGGCAGCGGTCCGTACAAAATCAGCAAGATCGACTCCGGCAGCACCATCACCTTTACACGCGACCCGAATTGGTGGGGCAAGGACTTGCCTGTCAGCCGTGGCCTGTACAACTTCGATCACCTGAGCCTGGAGTATTTCGGTGACACCGAAGTGGCCCGCCAGGTCTTGCGCGGCGGCGCCTACGACTTCAACCGCGAGTTTTCCGCCACCGGCTATTCCATCGGCTACAACGGCCCGGCCCTCGACGATGGCCGCTTGCAACGCGCGCATTTGGCCAAGCAGATGCCGCAAGCGGCCCAGGGTTATGTATTCAACGTGCAAAAACCGATGTTCAAGGACCGCCGCGTGCGCCAGGCGCTGGCGATGCTGTGGGACTTCGAATGGGCCAACCGGCAGATGATGCGCAACATGTACATCCGCCAGCAGAGCTTCTTCTCCAATAGCCCGCTGGCTGCCAGCCAGCTACCAAGCAAAGAAGAGCTGGCGATTCTCGAGCCCTTGCGCGGCCAGGTCCCCGACGAGGTCTTCACCCAAGTGTTCAAGGCGCCGGTGACCGATGGCAGCGGCATGATTCGCGACAAACAGCTGCAAGCCCTGGCCTTGCTGGAAGACGCCGGCTGGAGACCTGAAGGCGATAAGCTGGTGAACGCCGAGGGCGAGCCACTGGCGTTCACATTCCTCAATACGCAGAACGGCCTTGAGCGTCTGCTGCTGCCGTACAAACGCAACCTGGCACAGATCGGCATCACCTTGAATATCCGCCGTATTGACGCTTCTCAGTACGTGAATCGGATCATGACTCGGGATTACGACATGATCGTGATCGGCTTTCCCGTCACCACGTCGCCAGGCATGGAGCTGTACAACTACTTCGGCTCGGCTGCGGCCTATGACCCCGGCGCCAATAACTACATGGTGCTCAAGGATCCGGCCGTCGACACCTTGATCAAAGGCCTGGTCAAGGCCGACACCCAGGCGCAGATGCTCACCTACGCGCATGCCCTGGACCGGGTATTGCAATGGAATTACCTGTGGATCCCCAACTACTACCCACCGGGCACCTCGGCCGCGTGGTGGAACCGCTTCGGTCGCCCGGCCATCGAGGCGAAGAACGACGAAGCCCTGGAAACCTGGTGGGAAATCAGTCCCACGCCACTGACCAATGAACAAATGACAGCCGAGCTGAAAAAACGCGGAGGTTCGCGCTGATGTTTGCCTATATCGTTCGGCGCTTGTTGCTGATCATCCCGACGTTGGTGATCATCCTGCTGGTGAATTTCGTGATCGTACAGGCCGCCCCCGGCGGTCCGGTTGAGCAAGCCATCGCCCACCTGCAAGGCATCGGCGGCGGTGGCGTCGGTGGTTCATCCGGCGAAGGCATCAGCAGCGGTTCCCGCGCCAGTCGTGGCCTGGACCCGAAGTTGATCAAGGACATCGAAAAACAATACGGTTTCGACAAGCCCGCGCCGGAACGCCTCTGGCTGATGCTCAAGAGCTATGCCCAGTTGGATTTTGGTAACAGCTTCTTTCGCGGTAAAACAGTGATCGACCTGATCCTGGAAAAAATGCCAGTGACCATTTCCCTTGGTTTATGGGCAACGCTGATCACCTACCTGGTGTCGATCCCCCTGGGAATTCGCAAGGCCGTGCGCCATGGCAGCAGCTTCGATGTGTGGAGCAGCACCGCCATCGTCATTGGTTATGCAATGCCGGCGTTCCTGTTCGCGATGTTCCTGATCGTGGTGTTTGCCGGCGGCACCTCGCTGAACTGGTTCCCGGTGCGCGGGCTGGTCTCGGAAAACTTCGAAGAACTGAGCACCGTGGGCAAGATCGCCGATTATTTCTGGCACCTGGTATTGCCGGTAACGTCGTTGGTGATTGGCGGTTTCGCCACGCTGACGATCCTCACCAAAAACTCGTTTCTCAATGAAATCACGCGCCAGTATGTGGTGACCGCACGCGCGAAGGGCTTGAGCGAAAGACGCGTGCTGTACGGCCATGTATTTCGCAACGCCATGTTGCTGGTGATCTCGGGCATTCCCCAGGCGTTTATCAGTGTGTTCTTCGCCGGTTCCTTGCTGATTGAAGTGATCTTCTCCCTCGACGGCCTGGGCCGCATGAGTTACGAAGCCGCCGTATCGCGGGACTATCCGGTGGTATTCGGCTCGTTGTTTATCTTCACGTTGTTCGGCCTCTTGATAAAACTGATCGGTGACCTCTGCTACACCCTGGTGGACCCGCGTATCGACTTCGCCGCGAGGAACGCCTGATGCTTAATCTGTCTCCCGTTGCCCGTCGGCGTTTCGAGCGGTTCAAGAAGAACCGTCGCGGCTGGTGGTCGCTGTGGCTGTTTATCGGCCTGTTTATCCTGACACTCGGCGGCGAGTTGATCGCCAACGACAAGCCCTTGGTGCTGAGCTTCAAGAACGAGCTGTATTTTCCGGTGTTCAAGCGTTACACCGAGCAGCAATTCGGTGGTCAGCTGCCGTTCCAGGCCGACTATCGCAGCGATTACGTGCAAAAGCTGATCAAGCACGACGGCGGTTGGATGCTGTTCCCACCGATCCCGTTCAGCGATGACACGCCCAACTACGAGCTGACCCGCCCTGCCCCCAGCCCACCTTCAACGGTGAACTGGCTGGGCACCGATGACCAGTCGCGGGATGTGTTGGCGCGGGTGATCTTTGGCGCGCGGGTGTCGATCCTGTTTGCCTTGGCGCTCACGGCGATCAGCGCCGCCATCGGCATTGCGGCGGGTGCCTTGCAGGGCTACTACGGTGGCTGGGTGGATTTGATTGGCCAGCGCGTTCTGGAGGTGTGGTCCGGGCTGCCGGTGCTGTACCTGCTGATCATCCTTTCCGGCTTTGTCGAGCCGAATTTCTGGTGGCTGCTGGGGATCATGGCGCTGTTTTCCTGGCTGGCCCTGGTGGATGTGGTGCGCGCCGAGTTCCTGCGCGGGCGCAACCTGGAATACGTCAAGGCCGCACGCGCGTTGGGGTTGGGTGACGGCAAGATCATTCGCCGGCATATCCTGCCCAACGCGATGACCGCGACGTTGAGCTACCTGCCGTTTATCTTGACTGGGGCGATTTCGACCTTGAGCGCGCTGGATTTCCTGGGCTTTGGCATGCCGGCAGGCAGCGCGTCGCTGGGCGAACTGATCGCCCAGGGTAAACAGAACCTGCAAGCGCCGTGGCTGGGCCTGACGGCGTTTTTCACCTTGGCGCTGATCCTGTCGCTGCTGGTATTTATCGGCGAGGCACTGCGTGATGCCTTCGACCCCCGTTCGTGAGTGCTCCCGTATGAACCTGATCGAAATCCGCGACCTCAGCGTCGCGTTCAGTGGCCAGACCGTGGTGCGCAACCTGAGCCTGGATGTGCGCCCCGGTGAATGCCTGGCGCTGGTGGGCGAGTCGGGCTCGGGCAAGTCGGTGACGGCCCATTCAATCCTGCAATTGCTGCCCGAAGCGGGTACGCAAACCACAGGTTCGGTGAAGTATCGTGGCCAGGAATTGATCGGTGCCTCAGCGGCAACCCTGCAAAAGCTGCGCGGCAACCGCATTGCGATGGTCTTTCAGGAGCCGATGACCTCCCTCAATCCACTGCACAGCATCGAAAAGCAGATCGGCGAAACCCTGCTGGTGCACAAGGGCCTGGGCGGTAAGGCGGCGCAGGCGCGCATCCTCGAATTGCTTGAGCTGGTGGGCATCCAGAAACCCCAGGAGCGGCTCAAGGCCTACCCGCACCAGCTCTCCGGTGGTCAACGCCAGCGGGTGATGATCGCCATGGCCCTGGCCTGCGAGCCGGAGTTGCTGATCGCCGATGAACCCACCACCGCCCTGGACGTGACCGTGCAGCGCAAGATCCTGCTGCTGCTCAAGTCCTTACAGCAACGCCTGGGCATGTCGCTCCTGCTGATCAGCCATGACCTCAACCTGGTGCGCAGCATTGCCCAACGCGTGTGCGTAATGCACGCCGGGGAGATTGTCGAACAGGCCGACTGCCAGACCCTGTTCAATTCGCCTCAGCACCCTTACAGCCGCCTGCTGCTGGATGCTGAACCGGCCGGTGATGCGCTGTGCAGCGATGAGCGCGAGACGGTGTTGCAGGTCGACGACCTGAGCGTGCAATTCCCGCTGAGCAGCGGCCTGTTTCGGCACAAAACCTATCTGCGTGCGGTGGATGGCATCAGCCTCAGCGTGCAGCGTGGCAAGACCCTGGGGATCGTCGGCGAGTCTGGCTCGGGTAAATCCACCCTGGGCCAGGCGATCCTGCGTTTGCTCGATTCCACCGGCAGCATCCGCTTCCAGGGTGCAGCCCTTGACCCGCTGAATAACCAGCAAATGCGCCCATGGCGCAAGCAGATGCAGGTGGTGTTCCAGGACCCTTACGGCAGCCTCAGCCCACGCATGACCGTGGAGCAGATCATCAGCGAAGGCCTGGAAGTACACGCGCCGTGCAGCCTGGCCGACCGCGATGCGCAGGTGGTTCAGGTGCTCGAGGACGTGGGCCTTGACCCTGCTAGCCGGCACCGCTATCCGCATGAGTTTTCTGGCGGTCAGCGCCAACGTATCGCCATCGCCCGCGCCCTGGTGCTCAAGCCGGCGCTGATGCTGCTGGACGAACCCACCTCGGCCCTCGATCGTACGGTGCAGAAACAAGTGGTGGCACTTCTGCGTGAACTGCAACAGAAATACGGCCTGACTTACCTGTTTATCAGCCATGACCTGGCGGTGGTGCGCGCCATGGCACACGACATGATCGTGATCAAGGACGGCAAGGTGGTGGAGGCCGGCGCGAGCCACCAGGTGTTTGATTCACCGCAGCATGCCTATACCAAAGAGCTTTTAGCAGCGGCGCACATTCCCTTATAGGCGTGCGCGCCCACAAGGATCGCGATTCCATGTCCAATTTGTGTTGGTAGCCTAAACATGAACATCACCGATAACCTCAAGGACTACCAACAGGTTCGCGGCCTGGCCATCCAGTCGCTGTTCGAGATTATCGAGCAGTCCAGCGAGGGCACAGTGATTGTCGACCGCGACGCCAATATTGTCTGGATGAACGAGCGTTACGCCAAGCGCTTCGGCCTGAAAAGCGCTGACGAAGCCATCGGCCAGCCCTGTGAACAGGTGATTTCCAACAGCCTGCTGCGCCAGGTGGTGCGCAATGATCAGCCGATCTTGCTGGATATCCAGGACACGCCCAAAGGCCCGCTGGTGGTGATGCGCCTGCCGATCCACAACGACGCAGGCGCGGTGATCGGGGCGATTGGTTTTGCCTTGTTTGATGAGCTGCGCAACCTGTCGCCATTGATCGAACGTTACCTGAGCATGCAACAGGAGCTGGCCTCCACTCGCTCATTGCTGCGTTCGCGCCAGAGCAAATACAACTTTGCGCACTTCATCGGCACCAGCGCCGCCAGCCTTGAAGTGAAACGCCGGGCGCGGCGCAGTGCGAGTGCCGAATCGCCGGTATTGTTACTGGGGGAAACCGGCACCGGCAAGGAGTTGCTCGCCCAGGCGATTCACGGCGCCTCCACGCGGGCGCACAAGGCCTTCGTCAGCGTCAACAGCGCGGCGATTCCCGCAGACCTGCTGGAAGCCGAGTTCTTCGGCACCGCACCGGGCGCGTTTACCGGTGCTGACCGCAAGGGCCGTCCCGGTAAATTCCAGATCGCCCAAGGCGGCACGCTGTTCCTCGACGAGATCGGGGACATGCCCCTGCCGCTGCAAAGCAAATTGCTGCGGGTATTGCAGGAAAAAGAATTCGAGCCAGTAGGCTCCAACGAGATGCTGCACAGCGATGTGCGCGTGATTGCCGCGACGTCCATGGACCTGGAGGCGGCGATCAAGCGCGGCGAATTTCGTGCGGACCTGTATTACCGGCTGAATGTGCTGCCCATCCAGGTACCGCCGTTGCGTGAGCGGCTGGAGGATGTCCCGGCGCTGAGTGAGGCGATCCTTGAGGAACTGCGCAGCCAGCATGAACTGGATCATGAAGCGTTAGCGTTATTGGCGCAGCATGCGTGGCCGGGGAATATCCGTGAGCTACGTAACGTGCTGGAGCGCGCGGCGTTGTTGAGTGATGACTTGGTGTTGGATGCCCGGGAAATTCGTGCGGCAATTGGTACGTTCACCCCGGTGCAGCGTGGCAGTGCGGTGGTGCCGGTGGAGGGGGAGAGTTTCGGTGCGGCGCGGGAGCGGTTTGATCGGCAGGTGATAGGGGCGGCGTTGGAGGCGTGTGAGGGGAATGTGGTGGAGGCGGCGAAGCGGCTGGGGCTTGGGCGGTCGACGTTGTATAAGAAAATGGTGGCGTTGGGCATCAGCGAGTCTCAATAAAGAGACATAAATCTCGAATTCAAGACAATCTAATGTGGGAGCTGGCTTGCCTGCGATCGCTGTGGTTCAGCTTGCATATAGGCTAGCAGGAAGACCGCTATCGCAGGCAAGCCAGCTCCCAAATTTGAACTGCACCTGTCTCAAATAAGAGACAAACCTCAGAGCTGTTGTTTGAAATATCTTAAATATCCTTATATTTCAATAGCTTGTGATCTTGGCACACATCTCGCTATAGCCCTCCTTCAAGCCTCACCCCACAAAAATAACAACCCGATGGAGACACACCATGAGTGTGATCATTGCCCTGGCAGCCCTGGCGCTGCTGATGCTGGCTGCCTACCGTGGCTATAGCGTTATCCTGTTTGCCCCCATCGCCGCCCTCGGCGCTGTGCTGCTCACCGACCCGTCCGCCGTCGCCCCTGCGTTTACCGGGGTGTTCATGGAGAAAATGGTCGGATTTATCAAACTGTATTTCCCGGTGTTCCTGCTCGGTGCGGTGTTTGGCAAGCTGATCGAGTTGTCGGGCTTCTCGCGCTCGATTGTCGCCGCCGCGATCCGCTTGCTCGGCACGCGCCAGGCGATGCTGGTGATCGTGCTGGTCTGCGCCCTGCTCACCTATGGCGGCGTGTCGCTGTTCGTGGTGGTGTTTGCGGTGTACCCGTTCGCGGCGGAGATGTTTCGCCAGAGCAATATTCCCAAGCGGCTGATACCGGCAACCATCGCCCTCGGTGCGTTTTCGTTCACTATGGACGCCCTGCCCGGCACGCCGCAGATCCAGAACATCATCCCCAGCACCTTCTTCAACACCACCGCCTGGGCCGCGCCGTGGCTGGGGCTGGTCGGCACAATCTTCGTGTTCTGCGCCGGCATGCTGTACCTCGCGCGCCAGCGCAATAAGGCGCAACGTGCCGGTGAAGGCTATGGCACCGAACTGCGCAACGAGCCCGAAACCGCTGAGAACCTGACCCTGCCCAACCCATGGATCGCGCTGTCGCCGCTGATTCTGGTGGGGGTGATGAACCTGTTGTTCACCCACTGGATCCCGCAGTGGTACGGCAAGACCCACAGCCTCAGCCTGCCGGGCATGAGCACACCGGTGACCACCGACATCGCCAAGCTGACCGCAATCTGGGCGGTGCAGGCGGCGTTGCTGGTGGGCATCATCATGGTGCTGGTGTTCGGCTGGTCGGCGATCAAAAGCAAGCTGGCCGAAGGCAGTAAAAGTGCGGTCAGCGGTGCGCTGCTGGCGGCGATGAACACCGCCTCGGAATACGGTTTTGGCGCGGTGATCGCCTCGTTGCCAGGCTTTTTGGTACTGGCAGACTGGCTCAAAGGCATTCCCAACCCGCTGGTCAACGAAGCAATTACCGTGACCCTGCTGGCCGGTATTACCGGCTCCGCGTCGGGCGGCATGAGCATTGCCCTGGCGGCCATGTCCGAGAGCTTTATTTCGGCGGCCCATGCGGCCAATATCCCCCTTGAAGTGCTGCACCGGGTGGCGGCGATGGCCAGCGGCGGCATGGACACCCTGCCCCACAACGGCGCGGTGATCACGCTGTTGGCGGTGACTGGCCTGACCCACCGCGAAGCCTACAAGGACATTTTCGGCATCACGATCATCAAGACCCTCGCGGTGTTTGTGGTGATCGGTACTTTCTACGCCACCGGCATTGTGTGAGGTTTTCATGACGACATTGAACGGCAAGACCGCTCTGGTCACCGGCTCCACCAGCGGCATCGGCTTGGGCATCGCGTTGAGCCTGGCAAAGGCCGGGGCCAATCTGATCCTCAACGGCTTCGGCGACGCCGGCGCGGTGATCGCGCAAGTGCAAGCGTTTGGCGGCAAGGTCGGCCATCACCCGGCCGACGTCAGCGACCCGGCGCAGATCGCCGACATGATCGCCTACGCCGAGCGTGAATTCGGCGGCGTGGATATCCTGGTGAATAACGCCGGCATCCAGCACGTCGCGGCGGTGGAAGACTTCCCGGTTGAGCGCTGGGACTCGATCATCGCGATCAACCTGTCCTCGGTGTTCCACAGCACGCGCCTGAGCTTGCCGGGCATGAAAGCCAAGGGCTGGGGGCGCATCGTCAATATCGCGTCGGTGCACGGGCAAGTCGGTTCGGTGGGCAAGGCGGCGTATGTGGCGGCCAAGCACGGCGTGATCGGACTGACCAAAGTAGTGGGCCTGGAAACGGCAACCAGCAACGTCACGTGCAACGCCATCTGCCCTGGCTGGGTGCTGACGCCGCTGGTGCAGAAGCAGATTGATGATCGCGCCGCCAATGGCGTGGACCCGCAGCAGGCGCAGCATGATTTGCTGGCACAGAAGCAGCCGTCACTGGCGTTTGTCACGCCGCCGCAGCTGGGTGAGTTGGTGCTGTTTTTGTGCAGCGAAGCGGGTAGCCAGGTGCGCGGTGCGGCGTGGAATATGGATGGCGGTTGGCTGGCACAATAAACACAGACTTCCACACCAATGCAGATCCAAATATGGGAGTGGCGGTGCGACGATTCGACTTGCTCGCTCCCACATTGGATCTATGTTGTCTCGTAGATTTGTATAAGAACAAGAGACTCGCGCATGTCCGACATCCTCTGGCAACCCTCCCCGGCACGCATCGCCAACACGCGCATGGACCAGTTCCGTCGCTACCTCAACGAACGCTACAGCGTGCAGCTCAGCGACTACCCGGACCTGCACCAGTGGAGCATCGACCAGCGCGCGGATTTCTGGCGGGCGATCGTGGCGTTCTTCGACGTGCAATTTCGCAGTCCGCCCACGGCCGTGCTGATCGAAGACACCGAGATGCCCAGTGCCCACTGGTTCCCCGGCGCCACGCTGAATTTTGCCGAGCACCTGCTGCGCCGCCGCGACGATCACCCGGCGGTGGTCGCCATCGGCGAAGACGGCCAGCGCGAGCAATTGACCTACGCCGAACTGGCTGCCCATGTCGCCGGCCTGCAAAAAAGCCTGCGCGCTGCCGGCGTCACCCAGGGCGACCGGGTTGCCGCGTGCATGCCCAACACCTGGCAAACCCTGGTGGGCATGCTCGCGACCACCAGCCTGGGCGCGATCTGGTCGTGCTCATCGCCCGACTTTGGCACCCAGGGCGTGATCGACCGTTTCGGCCAGATCGAACCCAAAGTGCTGATCACCTGCGCCGGTTACCGCTATGCCGGTAAGCACATCGACCAGACCGCCAAGCTCAATGAAATCCTCGAGCGCCTGCCGTCCCTGGAACAGTTGATCATTGTGCCTTATGCACGGCCCCAGGCGCGGATCGAGGACTACCGCACCCACGCCAGCATCTCCCTGTGGCAGGACGCCTACCAAGCCGGTGGCGAGCCGGAATTCGTCGCCGTACCGTTCGATCATCCGCTGTACATCCTCTATTCCAGCGGCACCACCGGTATCCCTAAATGCATCATCCATGGGACCGGCGGCGTGCTGCTCACCCACCTCAAGGAACACGGCCTGCACGCCGACCTGTCGCGCGAGGACTGCCTGTTCTACTACACCACCTGCGGCTGGATGATGTGGAACTGGCTGGTGTCGGTGCTGGCCATCGGCGCCACGGCGGTGCTGTATGACGGTTCGCCGTTTCACCCGGGCCCCGAGCGGCTGATCGACCTGATTGACGCGGAAAAGATCAGCGTGTTCGGCACCAGCCCCAAGTTTCTTGCCACGCTGGAAAAGTCAGGCCTGCAACCGCGCATGACCCACGACCTGAGCAGCCTCAAAGGCCTGATTTCAACAGGTTCACCGTTGTCGCCGCAGAGCTACGACTACGTGTATCGCGAGATCAAGCGCGAGTTGTGCCTGTCCTCCATGTCAGGCGGCACCGATATCGTCTCCTGTTTTGTGATCGGCAACCCAGTGTTGCCGGTGCGGCGCGGCGAAATGCAGTGCAAGAGCCTGGCAATGGCCATTGAAGTGTGGAACGACCAGGGCCAGCCACTGATCGGCGAAAAAGGCGAACTGGTGTGCACCCGGCATTTCCCGGCCATGCCGATCGGCCTGTGGAACGACCCGGAGCGCCATAAACTGCGCGCCTCGTATTTCAGCCAGTTCCCCGGCGTATGGGCCCAGGGTGACTACGCCGAACAGCGGCCCAATGGCAGCCTGCTGATTCACGGGCGTTCCGACGCCGTGCTCAACCCGGGCGGCGTACGCATCGGCACGGCAGAGATTTATCGCCAGGTGGAAAAAGTCCCACAGGTGCTGGAAAGCCTGGCGATTGGCCAACGCTGGCAGGACGACGTTCGTGTGGTGCTGTTCGTGCGCCTCAATGACGGTGTGGACCTGGACGCAGCCCTGGAGCAACACATTCGCCAGGTGATCCGCGCCAACACCACACCACGCCATGTACCGGCGAAGATCCTCGCTGTCACCGATATCCCCCGCACCATCAGCGGAAAGATCGTTGAATTGGCGGTGCGCAATGTGGTGCACGGCGAGCCCGTGAAGAACACCGACGCCCTGGCGAACCCGCAGGCGCTGGAGCAGTTTCGCAATCGCCCTGAACTGGCTGAAGGATGAAAGGTTTCAGCCCCGGCGCACTGTTTTGAAGACAAACCCCGAATGCATGCTATTTTTCGGGGGTAGTCACTCATTCCCACGTCACGGGATAATGGGTGTTGTCATCTTTCAAAGCGTTACGCTCAGGGCTTTTACATGAAGGGAACATCCACCGGTAGCGAAGCCGCCGCTTTAATTGCGCGGCTGGACTGGACGCAAAGCCCACTCGGTGAGGCCAATGATTGGCCACAAAGCCTGCGCACTGCCCTGGATATTGTCGTGCACTCGCCGATGCCGATGCTGCTGCTGTGGGGCAGCCAACTCACGCAACTCTATAACGACGGCTTCGCACTGCTGGCGGGTAACAAACACCCCGAAGCCATGGGCAAACCCGCGCACCATACCTGGCCGGAGCTGGAAAGTTTTGCCGCGCCGGTCTACGACGCTGTGCTCAGCGGCGAGGTGCGCACGTTCAGCGAGCAGCGCTTCGTGCTGCAACGCAATAATCGCGACACCGAGATCTGGCTGGACCTGACCTACAGCCCGGTCCGCGATGAAAGCGCCAACGTGGCTGGCATCCTGGTCACCGCCATCGAAACCAACGAACGCCGCCGGGCCCAGCACAACACGGAACAACGCCTGCAACTCGCCCTGGCGGCCACTGACGCCGTAGGCACCTGGGACTGGGATATCGGCGAAGACCGTTTTATTGCCGACGCGCATTTCGCCTACCTGCACGGCGTCGAGCCCAGCGATGCAGGCCTGCTGCCGATCAGCGACTACCTGAAAGGCGTGCACCCCGAAGACCGTGGCACGGTGACGCGCAGCATCAAACACTGCATCACCTTCGGCACCGAATACGCTGAGGAATACCGCCTGCTGCAGGCCGATGGCAACGTGCGCTGGGTGTTTGCCCGGGGCCGTTGCTACAAGGACCATCAAGGCCGCCCGGCGCGGTTCCTCGGTGCCGCATTGGACCTCACCGAGCGCAAGCACACCGAACAGGCCCTGCGCCACCTCAACGAAAACCTTGAGGAACGCGTGGCCCAGCGCACCCAGGCGCTGGCCGAGTCCAACCAGCGCCTGCAAAACGAAATGTACGAGCGTGAGCGCGCCGAAGACGCCCTGCGCCATGCGCAGAAAATGGAAGCGGTCGGCCAACTCACCGGCGGTATCGCCCATGACTTCAACAACATGCTCACCGGTATCATCGGCAGCCTGGACCTGATGCAGCGCTATATCACCGCCGGGCGCAGTGATGAGATCGGGCGTTTTACCGATGCTGCCGTGTCGTCCGCCCATCGTGCGGCCGCCCTCACCCACCGCTTGCTGGCGTTCTCACGCCGCCAGTCACTGGACCGACGCCCGCTGAACCCGAACCAACTGGTGACGTCTCTGGAAGATTTGTTCCGGCGTACCACGGGCGCGCATATCTCGCTCAAAGTGCAACTCGGCCATGACATCTGGCCGGTGAACACCGATGCCAGCCAACTGGAAAACGCTTTGCTCAATTTGGTAATCAACGCCCGCGATGCCATGCATGATGGCGGTGAAATCCTGATTGAAACCGCCAACAGTTACCTAGACGGCTCCGACATCACCACCCTTGAACCGGTCAAGGCTGGCGACTACGTGATGCTGGGCGTGTGCGACAACGGCACGGGTATGGCGCCGAAGATCCTGGCCAAGGCGTTCGACCCGTTCTTCACCACTAAACCCATCGGCCAGGGCACCGGCCTGGGGCTGTCGATGATCTACGGGTTCGCCCAGCAGTCCGGCGGCCACGTGACCATTCAAAGTGATCCGGGCCAGGGCACGTGTGTGCGCCTGTACCTGCCGCGCCTGTACGGTACGTCGCTGGAAAGCAGCCAGCCGCCGCACCTGAGCGAAGCCCCGTTGGCGCTGGCGGGTGAGGCGGTAGTGGTGGTCGAAGACGACCCGGCGGTGCGCATGCTGGTGGTCAATGTGCTCGATGAACTGGGCTACACCGCGCATCAGGCGGCGGACGCACGGGCTGCACTGCCGCTGCTGGAGTCGGACCTGCGCGTAGATTTGCTGGTCACCGATGTCGGCCTGCCGGGCATGAACGGCCGGCAGTTGGCGGAAATTGCCCGTCAGCAGCGGCCCGGTCTCAAGGTCCTGTTCATGACCGGGTACGCCGAGAAAGCCGCTGAGCGCCAGGGCTTTCTGGAAGACGGCATGAACATGGTTGCCAAACCGTTTTCCATCGACCTGCTGGCCACGACAATCCGCAGCATGATCAGCGTGGACGAATGAGTTCAGGCATAATCGCGCGCCGTCGCACACCTGGTAGAGATCAATGAAAGCCCAAGCCCGTCATATCCTGGTGAAAACCAGCGAAGAAGCCGAACAACTCAAGCAGCGCATTGCCAAGGGCGAGGCGTTTGACGTGCTGGCCAAGAAGTACTCCACCTGCCCGTCTGGCAAGCGTGGCGGCGATCTGGGTGAAGTGCGGCCTGGGCAGATGGTCGGGGCGATTGATGCGGTGATTTTCAAGAAGCCGGTGAAGGTGGTTCACGGGCCGATCAAGAGTAAGTTTGGGTATCACTTGGTGCAGGTGTTTTACCGGGACTAAGGGGTTGGCTTTGGACCGCTTTCGCGAGCAAGCCCACTCCCACAGTTGACCGCATGTCATCTGAAGGAATGCAGTCAACTGTGGGGCTTGCTCCCGAACCGCCGCAGGCGGCCATTCACCCGGGAATCAAAGCTCCCGACACCTGGATCACCCGACTCGCCAACCGATGCCCAGCCAAGGCGGCCTCTTCGGGTGAGCCCCCCTTGAGCCGACCAGCCAAATACGCCGCACTGAACGAATCCCCCGCCGCCGTCGTATCCACCACCTTCTCCACCTTCAGCGCGGGCACTGCAAAGCGCTCCCCTGCACAACGGATCAAACACGCGTGCGCCCCGCGCTTGAGCACCACCTCAGCAATCCCCGGATACGCTGCGAATACCTGCTCACTGTCGGCATAACCAAACAACGCGCGCTCGTCATCCTCGGTCAACAAGGCAATATCCACCTCGGCCAACACTTGGTGATACGCCGCCCGTGCCGCCTCGACACTGGCCCACAGGCGCGGTCGGTAGTTGTTGTCGAATACCACCTTACCCCCGCGTCGACGGGTTTCGATCAAGGTTGGCAGCAAACGCTCACGGCCGATTTCACCCAGTACCGCCAGGGTAATGCCGCTCAGATACACCACGTCGTAGTCCGGCAAGGCGGCCAGGATCGGCTCGGCCGCAGGCGTAGTGAAGCACTCGCGCACGGCGGCTTCGTTACGCCAATAGAGGAATTTACGCTCGCCATTGGCATCGGTCTGGATGCAATACAAGCCTGGCAAACGCCCGGGCAGGCGCTGGACCCTGCCCAGGCCCAAGCCTTCTTGCGCCCACTGTTGGCACATGGCGTCACTGAAGCTGTCATCGCCCAGTGCGGTGACGTAGTCGACGTGAGCGGTGTCGCCCAGTTCACGGCGCAGGTAGACCGCCGCGTTAAGGGTGTCGCCGCCGAAGCTCTGGTGCAGGCTGCCGTCGGCGCGGTGTTGCAGTTCGATCATGCATTCGCCGATGAGGGCGATGTGGGGTTGGGGGGGCATGGCATATCTCTCGAGTGGGCTGATGGCCCCTTCGCGAGCAAGCCCGCTCCCACAGTTGACTGCATACCTACAGATAAAATGCGGTCAATGTGGGGGTGGGCTTGCTCGCGAAGGGAGCGACACGGTCTAGAAGCAGGTATGCAAAGACTCAATCACCTGCAACTGCTCATCCACCAGGCAACCCACTTGCCACTTGTCAAAGGTCAGGCAAGGGTGGGAAGTGCCGAACGAGATGATGTCGCCAATACGCAACTCGACCCCCGCGGCGACGGTCATGAATGCGTGCTGGTCCATCACTGCCGTGACCTTGCACGCGCCCACATCATCGCCTTCCGCCGGAACGATACCGGCCTTGTAGCGCTTGAGCGGCACCGGCAAACCGGCGTCATAGGCGACGTCACGCTTGCCCAGGGCGATCACCGCAAAACCCGGCTCCGGCATAGACTGCACATGCGCCCAGACTTCCAGCGCCGGGCGCAGGCCTTCGCTGAGGTCGCTACGGCGGTCAAGCACGCAGCATTGCGCCTCTTTGTAGATGCCGTGGTCGTGGGCCACGTAGCTGCCAGGGCGCAGCACACTGAGGAAGCGGCCGGCGGCGTTTTGCGCCTCGAAAGACTCGGCGATCAAGTCATACCAGGCCGACCCCGACGCGGTGACGATGGGCTTGGGCAGGTCGAAAGAGCCGTTGTTCTGCAGGTCAACTGCCAAGCGCACCAGGCTGGCGGCGAACTCACGGATGCCGCTGATGGCGTGCTCGCCATGGATCACGCCTTCATAGCCTTCGATACCGGTAAGGGCCAGGGCGGGCTGGGCCTTGATCGCCTTGGCCAGATCACGGACCTCCTGCTCGCTACGGCAACCGCAACGGCCACCGACCACGCCGTATTCGATCATCACGTTGAGGCGCAAACCGCGAGCGGCGAAAAACAGGCCGAGGTCGGCGACGTTATCCGGGTGGTCGACCATGCAGTGGAAGTCGAAATCCTTGTCGGCCAACAGGTCAGCGATCAACGCCATGTTTGGCGCGCCCACCAGTTGATTGGCCATCAACACACGGCGCACGCCGCCGGCATAAGCAGCACGGACCTGTACGGCGTTGGCCAGGGTGATGCCCCAAGCACCCGCTGCGATCTGGCGCAGGAACAGTGCCGGCATCATGCTGGTCTTGCCATGGGGCGCGAGCTCGGCGCCGCTCTTGCTGACAAAGTCCTGCATCCAGCGGATGTTGTGTTCCAGGGCGTCACGGTGCAGCACCAGGGCGGGCAGGCTGACGTCACGAACCAGGTGGGCACCGACGGCAGCCGCGCCCTTTTCAACGGCATTGATGGCAGACATGGAAAACTCCTATTCGTTGATGCGCCGGGCCAGGTGGTTGGCGCTGTCGATCAACACCCGGCGATAGTCGTTGTAGTTTTTGAGCGCGTCGGCGCGTGGGGCGACGATGCACAGGGTCGCAATGCTGATGCCTTGGGCGTCCCGTACCGGGGCGGCAAAGCAATGGGTAAAGGTGTCGGCCACACTGTCGAAGGAAAAGAAGCCATCGAGGGTGGCCTGACGGATTTGCGCCAGGAAGGTCTCCAGCGATAGGCGCTCGCCATCCGGCAGGATGAAGTCGTCGGGATCGATCAGATCAATGATCTGCTGATCGCTCAAGTGCCCCAGCAGCAGGCGTCCGGAGGCGGTCCAGGGGATCGGTGCGTTTTCGCCGATGTCCGAGGAAATCCGGAAATGCCGCTCGCCTTCGCGCATCAGCGCCACCGTGTATTTGCGCCCGTTGAGCAGGCACATCTGCGCGGTTTCGTGGGTTCGGCTGACGATTTCCTGCAAGGCGTGGTCGGCCTCGCGGGTCAGGTCGAAATGGCGCAGGTGCGCCTGGCCGAGAAAGTACAGTTGGCGGCCGAGGTAGACGTGACCGTCCTTGCCCACCGTTTCGAGGATGCGTCGTTCGAGCAAGGACGCGACCAATTCGTAGACGGTGGATTTGGGGCTGCCGATGCCGCTGGCAATATCATTCGGGCGCAGGGGTTGGCCGATTTCCTTGAGGAAATCGAGGATATCGAATGCACGGTCCAGGCCCTTGGCGCGGCGTTTGATGGTGTCTTCGGTCATGGCGGTTCTGGTCTCGTTCAAAACGTTACTGTCAACACAGCCCCCTGTGGGAGCGGGCTTGCTCGCGAATGCGGTGGATCAGCTATAGATGCATTCACTGAAACACCGCTTTCGCGAGCAAGCCCGCTCCCACATTTGATCTCGAGTGGTCTCAAGAGTGGGGGCATTTAGCCTTTTTTCTTGTAGGCCACGCAATCAATCTCGACCTTGCAATCGACCATCATGTTCGCCTGCACACAGGCACGTGCCGGGGCGTGTTCCGGGGTGAAGTATTCGCCGAATACCTTGTTGAAACTCCAGAAGTCCCGGGGGTCTTCCAGCCATACGCCGACGCGCACGACGTCTTTGAGCTCGTAGCCGGCTTCTTCGAGGATCGCCACCACGTTGCGCATGGTCTGGCGGGTTTGCTCGATAATCCCGCCGGTGATGATTTCGCCGTCCACCGCAGGCACTTGGCCCGAGACGTACAGCCAGCCGTCCGCTTCCACCGCGCGGGCGAAAGGACGTGGCTGGCCACCGCCGGCTGTGCTACCGGCACCGTAACGAGTGATGCTCATAAAAATAGGCTCCTGATTAAAAACGAATGTTCTTGAGAAATTCCGCCAGGCGCGGCGATTGCGGGCGTTCGAAGATGTCCTTCGAGGTGCCCTGCTCTTCAATGCGGCCCTGGTTCATGAAAACGATTTTGTCCGAGACTTCATAGGCAAAGCGCATCTCGTGGGTAACCAACAACATGGTCATGCCCTCTTCCGCCAGGCCCTTGATCACGCTGAGCACTTCGCCCACCAACTCGGGATCGAGGGCCGAGGTGACTTCGTCGAACAGCATCAGGCTCGGGTTCATGGCAATCGCGCGGGCAATGGCCACACGTTGTTGCTGCCCACCGGAAAGCTGGCCGGGGAAGTGGTTGCGACGCTCTAAAAGCCCTACGCGGTCCAGCCATTTTTCCGCCAGCGCGACGGCTTCGTCCTTGCCCATTTTCTTGACCTTGAGCAGGCCAAGGGTAACGTTCTGCAACGCAGTCAAATGTGGGAAAAGGTTGAATTGCTGGAACGCCATGCCGGTCATCGCACGGTGCTGGGCGATCACCCGTTCAGGATGACGTACGCGCTTGCCGGCAATCTCGCTGTAGCCGATGGACTCGCCATCCAAGGTGATCTGGCCGCCCTGGAACTCTTCGAGCAGGTTGACGCAGCGCAACAGCGTGGTCTTGCCCGAGCCGCTGGAGCCGATCAAGGTCACCACATTGCCGCGCTGCATGGAGAGGTCGACGCCCTTGAGCACTTCGACTTCGCCGTACTGTTTGCGCAGGCCGCGAATGTTCAGCAGCGGTTGGGTTGTTTGAGGTTGGTTCATGGCAAGGCCACCCGCTTTTCAATGTAGCGACCGAATAATTCGATGGCGTAGTTGATGACAAAGAACAGAAACCCGGCGAACAGGTAGAACTCCAGGGTCATGAAAGTGCGTGCGATCACTTGCTGGGTGCTCAGCAGCAGCTCGGCCACGCCGATCACCGAGAGCAAGGTCGAGGCTTTGACGATTTCCGTCGAGGAGTTGACCCAAGTCGGCAGGATCTGGCGCAGCGCCTGGGGCAACAGCACGTAGCCCAGGGACTGGTAGAACGTCAGGCCAATCGCCCTGCCCGCTTCCAGTTGCCCACGGGGAATGGCTTGCAGCGCGCCGCGCACGATTTCCGATACGTGGGAGCCGCAGAACAACGTCAGCCCGACCGCACCGGCCTCAAACGCGCTGATTTGCCAGCCGAGTGCCGGCAGCATGTAGAAACACGCCAGCACCAGTACAAATACCGGTGTGCCACGGATCAAGTCGACATACAGACGAAACGGCGCACGCATCCAGAATTTGCCGTAGGTGAGGATCAACCCGGCGACGATGCCGATCAGGGTGCCAAAGATAATGGCCAACGCCGAGACATACACGCTGGCCTGGAAGCCCGCCCAGAGCGTCTCCCGGGCGATCCACAACTCATGCAGCCAGCTTGGGGATTGGTACATGGAAACCTCGCTTAACGACGGATCGCCAGGCGCTGTTCCAGGTAACGGAGCAGCATGGCGATGAGGTAACAGGCAGCCACGTAGAGCGCGGTCGTGACCATCCAGGTTTCAATCACCCGGTAGCTTTCGACGTTGATCTTGCGGGCGTAATAGGTCAGCTCCGGCACCGCGATGGCGGCGGCGAGCGAGGTGTCCTTGAACAGCGAAATGAAGTTGTTCGACAGCGCAGGCAGCACGTTGCGCAGCATCACCGGCACGGTGATGTAGGCGCGGATACGCCACTCTCCCAGGCCAATGGCCAAGCCGGCTTCACGCAGGCCCTTGGGAATGTTCAACAGCCCGGCGCGGAACACTTCCGTCAGATAGGCACCGGCGTAAAGCGACAAGGTGAGGATGAACGAGGGGATCTTGTCCAGGCGGATACCCAGGCTGGGCAAGGCGAAGTAGATCAACAGGATCAGTACCAGGATCGGCGTATTGCGCACCACCGTCACATACACCGAGGCGAAGATTCGCAGCGCGCCGTGCCTGGATAGCATGGCAAACGCCATCAGCAGGCCAATCACGCAGCCGATGGCGATCGACAGCAATGCCAGTTCCAAGCCCAGGCCGAGCCCCAACAGCAAGGTATCGAAATCGCGCCAGACGGCGGCAAAGTTCAACTGATAGTTCATGGTCGACAGTACCTGAATGGGGGCGCCGCTCGCGGCGCCCCGACTTTCATGAATTACTTGAACTCAACCGGGAAACCGATCGCCGGCTCCGGCAGATCAACGCCGAACCACTGCTTGAACGAGGCCTTGTAGGTGGGGAATTCCACACCGGTCATGGCTTCATGCAACGCGGTGTTGACGAAGTTCAGCCAATCCTGATCGCCACGCTTGACGGCGCATGCATAGGTCTGCGGGCTCCAGGCGTAGGCCGGGCTGCGGTAGCGGCCTGGGTTCTGCACCATCAGATATTTGACCGAGGACTGGTCGGTGGCGGCGGCGTCGGCGCGGCCGGAGTTCACGGCCTGGTACATCAGGTCGACGCTGTCGTACTGGTCGACCTTGGCCTTGGGCAAAGCCTGATGCACCAGCTCTTCGGCGTACACGTTTTGCAGCACGGCCACAGTCACGCCATCGCCGCCCGCCTGCAGGTCTTCAATCTCTTTGTACTTGCTGTTGTTTGGCAGCAGCAGGCCCACGCCTTCGCGGTAGTACGGCAGGGTAAAAGCCACTTGCTGCGCGCGGCTGGCGGTGACGGTAATGAACTGACAACTCATGTCGACCTTGTCGGTCAGCAGGTTGGGAATGCGTGCGTCGGACGACTGCACCACAAACTCGACCTTGCTTGGGTCGTTGAACAAGCCCTTGGCCACGATGCGGCCGATGTCGATATCAAACCCCTGCAACTTGCCATCCGCTCCCTGGAAGTGCCACGGCGCATTGGTACTGCCTGTACCCACGATCAGGTGCCCCCGTTTGAGCACGTTATCGAGCTTGCTGTCCGCCGCTTGCACAAGGCTGGCGAGGGAAGCCGATGCGACGAAGAGAAAAACACACGCTTTAAACACGGAAGGTCGGTGATGCATGACAAGCACTCCAAGAGATGTGTATTCCGCTATACCGGAACATAGTATGTAACAACGGAATAGACAGCAGGAAGTGTGCCACACGTAGTAACAGAAAAATATGATTGGAATAAATTCGTTATGAATCAGTTAGATGAGTATTTTTTCGACGAGGCGTTGCGCCATCACCTGAAATGCCCCTGCTACCCAAGGCCCCCCACAACGGTGATCAGCCCCACTGGGGTGCGCCATAACAGTGTTACCGCGCACCCGTGCAGTGCACGCCCACCATTGAAAAATCCTTGCCCTGGGCTAGCCTTGGCATATTCATGTCGATAAGGACCCCGCCCTGATGAAGCTACGTCTCAGCCTGTTTCTGCTGGCCTTCCTGGTGACCAACGGCGCCTCCGCCAGCAAAGATCGTCGTGACTGCAAGGAAGAACTGCGCAAGCTCAACGAAGCCTTCAGCACTCGCTACACGAGCCAGAATCACCACGGCTATCGCGAAGCGAAGGCCTCCAGGAACAACTTGGAATACAAGAAATGCGCGAGCCAGGCGCGCAAGGCGCGGGAACGCTTGGAGCGTAAGGAGGACCTGTGAAGATTGACAGTAGACGAGG
The DNA here is from genome assembly GCF_963970975.1 of Pseudomonas sp. RA_15y_Pfl1_P11. Taxonomy (NCBI): domain Bacteria; kingdom Pseudomonadati; phylum Pseudomonadota; class Gammaproteobacteria; order Pseudomonadales; family Pseudomonadaceae; genus Pseudomonas; species Pseudomonas sp. RA_15y_Pfl1_P11. Next base: position 26,573 of record NZ_CAXAOY010000012.1, on the reverse strand, counting down.
GTGATTGCCGGGCTTAGCGTTGACAAAAACCAGCGCTGCCCGGGAGATCATTATGGAGATTGCTACGCAAAAAATTTCTGATGCCAAACACTTTCAAAGGGTGCTGAATACGCCACGCCCAGTGTTCATTCTGTTTATTTCCGACCACTGCCCCGCCTGCGTGAGCGCAGGCCCCTTGTTCGAACGGATTGCCTCAAGACATCCCTGGATAGTGAGCATCGTGCTTAATTGCGTGAAAACGCCGAGGCACCCAAGCGTAATGGGCACCCCAACGTTGCTGATCTACCTCAACGGAACCTTGATGGAGGTGTTCAAAGGTTTCGGTCCTGAGCAAGAACAGGTGCGGTTTGTGACAGATACGTTCAAACGTTATGACCAGCGCAAGGTCGCAAAACCACCTGCGTTACCCGCCGCTCCTCCACCGCCGCCACCGTCAAGCGCCAGCCTTCATGCTCCAGGCTATCGCCCACCACCGGCAAACGGTCCAGCAGGCTCATCACCAGGCCGGCCAACGTCTGATAGTCCTCGGTCGCAGCAGCCTTGAAGCCTGTGCGCTGACTAACCAGATTGAGGTTCAACGCACCATTGGCGCGGAAACCATCGCCCTCCTCGACGATATCCGGCCCCTCGACCTCACTGGCATCCGGCAACTCACCAGCAATCGATTCAAGAATGTCGGTCATGCTCAACACGCCCATGAAATCACCGAATTCGTTGATCACAAAAGCGATGTGGGTCGACTCCTGACGCATCTGCTCCAGGGCGTTGAGGATCGAAAAACTCTCCAGCAAGTTGATTGCACGGCGCGCCAAATGCTCCAGGTTAGGTTCGTTGCCGGCCAGGTACTCCTTGAGCAGCTCCTTCTTGTGCACAAAGCCTAGGGGCTCATCGACGGCACCGTTGCGAATCAACGGCAAACGCGAGTAGGACGAATGCATCAATTTTAGGCGGATAGTGTCGGGATCGTCCGCCAGATCGATACAGTCAACCTGGGCACGCGGCGTCATCAGCGTGCGAATCGGCCGTTCGGCCAGTTGCAGCACGCCACTGATCATCACGCGTTCACGTCGGCCAAACAGCGGACCTTGCGTCGCATCAGACTCGCCGAGCAAATCGGCCACGTCTTCGCCCACCTCTTCCACCGCGAGGCTGCGGCCGCCGAGCAAACGCATCACCGCGTGAGCGGTACGCTCGCGCACCGGCAGCACACCTTGCGCCGACTTCTTGCGACGGGCGCGGGCAATCTGGTTGAACACTTCGATCAGGATCGAGAAACCAATGGCGGCGTACAGGTAGCCCTTGGGAATATGGAAGCCCAGGCCTTCGGCGGTCAGGGCGAAACCGATCATCATCAAGAAGCCCAGGCACAGCATGATCACGGTCGGGTGCGCATTGACGAAGCGGGTCAACGGCTTGCTCGCCACGATCATCAGGCCGATGGACACGATCACCGCGATCATCATCACCGCCAGCTCGTCGACCATGCCCACGGCGGTAATCACCGCATCCAGGGAGAACACCGCATCAAGCACCACGATCTGCGCCACGATTGGCCAGAACATCGCGTAGGCGACGTTACCGGTTCGCTGTGTGACATGGCCCTCCAGGCGCTCGTGCAATTCCATGGTGGCCTTGAACAGCAGGAACACACCACCAAACAGCATGATCAGGTCACGGCCGGAGAAGCTCTTGTCGAACACCTCGAACAGTGGCTGGGTGAGGGTCACCAACCAGGAAATACTCGCCAACAGGCCCAGCCGCATCAGCAGCGCCAGGGACAAACCGATCAAGCGCGCACGGTCACGCTGCTCGGGCGGCAGCTTGTCCGCCAGGATCGCAATAAACACCAGGTTGTCGATGCCCAGTACCAGTTCCAGCACAATCAAGGTCAACAGGCCGAGCCAGGCCGTTGGATCCGCTAACCATTCCATCTATAAAGCCTCTTCAATCGAATTTCAGAATGCCAGACACGGCAAGGCACGGTCAGGGGCCCGGGACAAGACTAGCAGTCGGAATACGGGGTGCTTCAGCGGGAATAGCAGCAGCGGTTGTCTTGGGGAAAGACGACTGGGAGGCTCCGAGAGGGTGTTCATGCAAATCCTGCAATGACAAAAGGATCTGAATCGTACAGGCGAATCCGAACCTCTCCACAACCCAAACTATTACAAGATCTGTAAAACCTGCCAAATTAATACGACCATATGATCATCAATTGAAATTAATATCACGCGAAAACATTAAAAATAAGGCAATAACCTCATAAAAAATCCAATAATTTGCAATAGTAGGCCTATTTTCAGGTTTCATGCGAAAAAATTTGACTGATCAGATTTTCATTTGCTAAACATATGATCACAACAAGGCAATGCATGAACGACTGACCACAACAATAAATAGGTGCTCATCATGAAACCTGGTTCGACCATCGCCGCCGCAGCGGCCCTCACCCTACTCGCCAGCAGCCTCGCCCTGGCCGCCGACGGCAAGACCTACAAGGTCGGTGCCGCGGTCTACGGCCTCAAGGGCCAGTTCATGCAGAACTGGGTACGCGAGCTCAAGGAACACCCCGCCGTCAAAGACGGCACCGTGCAACTGACCGTATTCGACGGCAACTACGACGCACTGACCCAGAACAACCAGATCGAAAACATGGTGACCCAGCGCTACGACGCCATCCTGTTCGTGCCCATCGACACCAAGGCCGGCGTGGGCACCGTCAAGCAAGCCATGAGCAACGACGTGGTGGTCATCGCCTCCAATACGAAAGTAGCCGATGCCTCCGTACCCTATGTGGGCAACGACGATGTGGAAGGCGGCCGCTTGCAGGCACAAGCCATGGTCGACAAGCTCAACGGCAAGGGAAATGTGGTGATTATTCAGGGCCCGATCGGCCAGTCGGCGCAGATCGATCGGGAAAAAGGTGAACTGGAAGTGCTGGGCAAGCACCCGGACATCAAGATCATCGAGAAAAAGACCGCCAACTGGGACCGCGCCCAGGCCATGACACTGACTGAAGACTGGCTGAACGCCCACCCCAAAGGCATTAACGGCGTGATCGCGCAAAACGATGACATGGCCCTAGGCGCCGTACAGGCACTGAAATCCCACGGCCTGACCGCCAAGGACGTACCGGTCACCTCCATCGACGGCATGCCAGATGCGATCCAGGCGGCGAAAAAAGACGAAGTCACCACCTTCCTGCAGGATGCCCAGGCTCAATCCCAAGGCGCGCTGGACGTGGCCCTGCGTGCACTCGCCGGGAAGGACTACACACCACAATCGGCGATCTGGGAGCGCTACGCCAAAGACGTGAAATGGGCCGATGGCACCGCGAAGAACTACATCTTGCCCTGGGTGCCCGTGACTAACGCCAACGCCGACGCGCTGTACAAGCAAGTCAGCGGCGCCAAATAAACCATTGCCGGTTGATCGCTCCCGTGTCCGCACGGGAGCGATGAGTTCACTTTTGCCCCGAGGCCCGCCATGTCCACCGTTACCGAACGTTCGCAAGAACAACTATTCCCGATCATCCCGAAAACCATGCAGGCAGTGGTCTGTTATGGCCCGGAAGATTATCGTCTGGAAACCGTCGATGTACCTGTGCCCGGCCCTGAGGAAATCCTCACCAAGGTCGAGCTGTGCGGCATCTGCATGGGCGATATCAAGACCTATCGCGGCGCGCCCTCGTTCTGGGGCGATGCCGAGCAGCCGCGCTATGTGAAACCGCCGATGATCCCCGGCCACGAATTTGTGTGCCGTGTGGTCGCCCTGGGCCCCGGCGCGGAAAAACGCGGTGTGAAGGTCGGTGATCGGGTCATTTCCGAGCAGATCGTACCGTGCTGGGGCTGCCGCTTCTGCAATCACGGCCAGTACTGGATGTGCCAGAAACACGACCTGTATGGCTTCCAGAACAATGTGCAGGGCGCCATGGCCCAGTACATGATTTTCACCAAGGAAGGCATCATCCACAAAGTCCCGGACGCCATCGCTCCGGACGAAGCCATCTTGATCGAACCTCTCGCCTGCTCGCTGCATGCCGCCGAGCGCGCCAATGTCGACTTCGATGACGTGGTGGTAGTCGCTGGCGCTGGTACGCTGGGGCTGGGCATCATCGGCGCAGTGCGCATGCGTAATCCGAAAAAACTTATCGTGCTGGACATGAAACCCGAACGCACCGCGCTCGCCCTACGCATGGGCGCGGACGAAGTGTGGAACCCGGCGGACGTTGACGTGCTGGCGAAGATCCGTGAAATCACCGACGGCTACGGCTGCGACATCTACATCGAAGCCACCGGCCATCACAAAGCGGTCAACCAGGGCCTGGCGATGCTGCGCAAGCTGGGGCGTTTCGTTGAGTTCAGCGTATTCAATGACGAGGCGACGGTGGATTGGTCGATCATCGGCGACCGCAAGGAACTGGACGTGCTCGGCTCGCACCTGGGGCCCTACATGTACCCACGCGCCATCGACTTCATCGGCAACCGCAAGATCGACATGCGCGGCGTAGTCACCCACACGTTCGCCCTGGCAGACTTCAAGGAAGCGTTCGCAGTGATGGAGCGCGGCGACAAGTCCCTCAAGGTCGTACTCGAGCCTTAACCGTCACCGCCAAACCAATGTGGGAACGGGCTTGCTCGCTCCCACAATGGATTCAACTAAACGCTCAGAATCGAGTTACCAAAATCGCTGCTGGGTCAACCGGCTCCACCAGGTCAGCAGAACCCGGTCTACCGAGCCACTCGCCGCCAGGCCAACCCGCTCCTGCAAGCTCTTGCGCTCGGCGTAGTGCAGGTGGAACACCTCGGCGGTCTTGGCCTTGGTGGCCAGGTATTCGTCGCTGGTTTGCAGCTCATCGACCAATTGCTTGTCGAGCGCAGCAACACCCAGCCACACTTCTCCGGTCGCAACATCATCGATTGCCAACTGCGGGCGATAACGCGAGACGAAATTCTTGAACAATTGGTGAGTGATGTCCAAGTCTTCCTGGAACTTCTCGCGGCCCTTCTCAGTGTTTTCGCCAAACACCGTGAGGGTGCGCTTGTATTCACCCGCGGTCAGCACTTCGAAGTCGATGTCGTGTTTTTTCAACAGGCGGTTGACGTTGGGCAACTGCGCCACCACGCCAATGGAGCCAAGGATGGCAAACGGTGCACTGATAATCTTCTCGCCAATGCACGCCATCATGTAACCGCCGCTGGCTGCGACCTTGTCGATGCACACGGTCAACGGTACGCCCGCCTGACGGATACGCGCCAGTTGCGAAGACGCCAAGCCGTAGCTGTGGACCATGCCGCCGCCACTTTCCAGGCGCAGTACGACTTCGTCCTTTGGCGTGGCCAGGCTCAGCAGTGCGGTGATTTCATGGCGCAGGCTCTCAGTGGCCGAAGCCTTGATATCGCCGTCGAAATCCAACACAAACACCCGTGGCTTGGCCTCGGCTTTCTGTTTGCCTTTCTTCTTTTCAGCCTTGCCTTCGGATTTTCGCAACGCCTTGAGCTGGTCTTTGTCGAGCAGGCTCGACTCCAGGCGCTCACGCAGGCCCTTATAGAAATCATTGAGCTTGCTGACCTGCAACTGGCCGGCGGATTTGCGACGACCTTTGCTGCGCAACGCCGCGAAGCTGATCAGTACCACCAGAATAGCGACCACCAGGGTAACGGTCTTCGCCAGAAAGCTCGCGTATTCGGCCACAAAATCCATAGTTCTCCTTACAAGTGCAGTGCGCCAGGCGCGGATGGCCCCAGCATACCGACGGTGCTTGCCGTGAGCCAGCGCTCAAACCGCCACCAGGCGCCCTCCAACGCACTTTTAAAACAAGCGTATGTTTTTTCATTGACAGCTTGAAGGCATCCTCATAACCTCGCCAGACTTTCAACGTACCGGGAAAACGGACGTGGGCAGCATCTATCTGATTCGACATGGCCAGGCCTCCTTCGGTGCAGACGACTATGACGTCTTGTCGCCCGTCGGCGTGGAGCAAGCGCAAGTGCTCGGTCGCCACCTGGCGGACATGGGCCTGGTGTTTGATCGCTGCGTGGCCGGCGACCTGCGCCGCCAGCAACACACCGCCACCGCCGCCTTCGAACAATACAGCGCACTGGGCCTGCCGGTACCGGCATTGGAAGTCGACAGCGCTTTCAACGAATTCGATGCCGAGGCGATCATTCGCGCCCTACTCCCTGACCTGCTCAGCCACGAACCCGAAGCCCTGGAGATCCTGCGTAATGCCGCGCAGAACCGCAGCGAATTCCAGCGCATCTTCGCCTTGATCATTGAACGCTGGCTGGCCGGCACCTATGACACGCCAGGACTGGAAAGCTGGTTGGGTTTCGTCGAGCGTGTCCAAGGCGGCCTGCAACGTATTCTTGAAGCGGCGGACAACACGCAGAAGATCGCGGTGTTCACCTCCGGCGGCACCATCACCGCCCTGCTCCACCTGATTACCCGAATGCCCGCCGCCCAGGCGTTCGAACTGAACTGGCAAATTGTTAACACCTCGCTCAACCAGCTGAAATTCCGCGGTCGCGAGGTGACACTGGCTTCCTTCAACAGCCATACCCACTTGCAACTGTTGAGGGCGCCGCAGCTCATCACCTTCCGATGAACTGCGGCCAACCGTGACCCCAAGGTCACTGGACTCTACCCTAAAGGATCGAAACCATGACTGACGTAGCCAAAGCTGTAGAAGCAATGAAAGCCAAGTTCAACCCAAGCGCTGCCGAAGGCCTGGACCTGGTGTTCGGTTTCCGTATCGACGACACGAAGAACTTTTCCCTGGTCGTCAAAGACAAGACCTGCGAGCTGCAGGAAGGCGAAAACCCGGACGCCCAAGTGACCCTGGTCATGGACAGCGAAACCCTGGAAGGCATCGTCGACGGCTCCACCGACGGCATGCAGGCCTTCATGGGCGGCAAGCTGCGCACCGAAGGCGACATGATGCTGGCGATGAAGCTGAGCGAGCTGTTCCCTTCCTGATTCACGGGTAACCCTGGATCCCTGTGGGAGCGGGCTTGCTCGCGAATGCGGTGGGTTAGTCACATATTCGTTGACTGACCCACGCATTCGCGAGCAAGCCCGCTTTTTATTGTGCGGTGTGACTCAGATTTTCGGCTGCAGCAACAACGCCACCAACGCACTCCACCCGGTCTGGTGCGACGCGCCCAGCCCACGCCCGGTCTCGCCATGGAAATACTCATGGAACAGCACCAAATCACGACTCTCCGGATCCGCCTCCAACGGCGCATACCCCGCCATCGACGGCCGCAGGCCATTTTCATCCCTTAGAAACAACCGGGTCAGCCGCTGACTGAGGCTCTCAGCTACTTCCTCCAGCGACGACAGATAACCACTGCCCGTCGGGTACTCCACCGAGAAGTTATCCGCGTAGTAACGGTGGAACTCGCGCAGCGACTCAATCAACATATAGTTCACCGGCATCCACAACGGCCCCCGCCAGTTGGAGTTACCACCGTACAAACGCGAGTCGGATTCGCCTGGCTGATAGCAGGCACTCAGCGTGGTGCCATTCATCTTCAACGCCATGGGTTGCTCGGCGAAGGCCTTGGACAAGGAGCGCACGCCAAAGGGCGCCAGAAACTCGCTGTCATCGAGCATGCGCCGCAGCAGGTCTTTGGTGCGCTCACCGCGCAACAGCGCCAGCAGCAGGCGATTGCCCTGCCCCGGCTCATTCCAGCGCGAGACCAGCTTTGCCAAGTCCGGCCGGTGATGCATGAAACCCAAGAGCCGCTCGCGCAACCCCTCCACACGTTGATGCTCGTGCTGTTCCAGCACCAGTACGGCAAACAGCGGCATCAGGCCGACGATGGAGCGCAGGCGCACCGGCTCGTTCTGGCCGTCGGGGCGGTGCAGCACATCGTAGAAGAACAGGTCCTGCTCATCCCACAGGCCTTCGGCACTGTCGTCGACGCGGTTGATAGCGCCGGCGATGTACAGGAAGTGCTCGAAAAACTTCACCGCGATGTCGACGTAGACGACGTTACGCTTGGCCAGCTCCAGGCCGATGCGCATCAAGTCCAGGGCATAGGCCGCGACCCATGCCGTACCGTCGGCCTGATCCAGTTGGTAACCCGGAGGCAACGCGGCCGAGCGGTCGAACAAGGCGATATTGTCCAAGCCCAGGAAACCGCCCTGGAACAGGTTGCGGCCCTCGGCATCCTTGCGGTTCACCCACCAGGAAAAATTCAGCAGCAACTTGTGGAATATCCGCTCAAGGAAATCCATATCGCCTACACCGTTCAGCGTCTTGTCCTGCTGATACACCCGCCAACTGGCCCAGGCATGTACCGGCGGGTTGGCGTCGTCAAAACGCCACTCATAGGCCGGCAACTGGCCGTTGGGATGCATGAAACGGTCTTTCACCAGCAGCAACAGCTGTTGCTTGGCGTATCCCGGATCGATCAGCGCCATGGCCACCGCCTGGAAGCCCTGGTCCCACGAGGCATACCACGGGTACTCCCAGGTGTCGGGCATGGAGAGAATGTCGAAATTCGACAGGTGTCGCCAATGGGTGTTGCGGATAAGCAGGCGCTCGGGCGGTGGCGCGGGTTGCGCCGGGTCGCCGTCGAGCCATTGGTTTACGTCGAAATAGTACAGCTGCTTGGACCACAGCAGTCCGGCCAACGCCTGGCGCTGCACATTGCGCGCATCGTCGCTGGCCATGCCGTGTTGCAAAGCGGCGTAGAACTCGTCGGCCTCCTGGCGGCGCTGTTCGAACAGCTTGCGCGCGTTGACCTGCGGCGCGTCGACGGGAGCAAAACGCAGGTAGAGGGTTTTACTGTCAAGGCCGTCCAGCTCGAGAATGAAGCGCGCCGCGACTTTGGTGCCGCTGTCACGACGAATCGCCGCTTGAACACCCTCGACCACGTAATCATTGATCCCGTCCTTGAAGGGGCCTGGCGCCGGTTGCCCATGCAGCCTGGGATAGTTGCTTTCGTTCTCGCAGAACAGCCACTCCACCCCATCCTGGCCCCAGGCGCTGAGATGACGATCAGGCAGTTCATGATGGCGCGCCAGCACCGACTCTGCATCCAACGTCAACAGCGGCCTGGGCGCATCAATGGTCCAGCTCCAGTCATTGCGCGCCCACAGTTGGGGCAGCACCTGCAAGCGGGTCGGCTGGTCCGAGCGGTTCTTCACGGTGACCCGCATGAAGATGTCGTCGGGCTGATGCTTGGCATATTCGACGCTGACGTCACAGTAACGGTTGTCTGCGAACACCCCGGTGTCGAGGATTTCGTACTCGGCATCCTCCAGGCCACGGCGGGCGTTCTCACTGATCAGGTCGGCGTAGGGAAAGGCTGCGTGGGGATATTTGTAGAGCATGCGCATGTAAGCATGGCTCGGCACGCCGTCGACGAAAAAGTACAGCTCCTTGACGTCTTCGCCGTGGTTGCCCTCGGCGTTATTAAGGCCGAACAGGCGCTCCTTGATGATCGCATCGCGCTCGTTCCACAGGGCCAGGCCCAGGCACCAGCGTTGCGCCTTGTCGCTGAAACCCGCCAGGCCATCTTCGCCCCAGCGGTAGGCACGGCTGCGGGCATGTTCATGGGGAAAGTAAGACCAGGCGTCGCCGTCGGCGCTGTAGTCTTCGCGCACCGTGCCCCATTGGCGTTCGCTCAAGTAAGGGCCCCATTCGCGCCAACGCTCGGCATCCGGCGTCGCCAGGCGTTGGCCTTCGATGGTTCCAACTATTCGGGTGTCGGGTGCGGCCGCCATTGGGTCCTCCATCGCCTACCAGGTCAGAGGCAGTGTAGAGCCCAATGACGCCCGGGTGCACATGAAGACTTAGAAGATGGCGTACGTGTAGTTGAAGATCAGACGGGTTTGATCCTGATCGGCAGTGCCGGTGTTTTTACCGTGGTAGATGCCGGTACGGAAAGTGGTACCGAAGCCTTTCAGCGGACCTGGCTGCACGACGTAATCCAGGCGGAAGTCGGCTTCGTTTTCTTTCTGGTCAGGGCCGCCGGCGGCTTTCGACTTGATATCCGTACCGTCCAGGTTAGCCACGGACGCTTTCAGGCCAGGTACGTAAGCCTTGAAGTCATACGAATACTGGCCAAAGTTGATCTGCTCGCCCGCGCGGGAGAACTGGCCGACCACAGCGTCGGTGAACAGGTACAAGTCGCTGCCACCGGCGCCTTGCGCATGCGGGTCGGCCAGGCTGCCCTGGTTGACCCACACAAAGCCGCCGTCGTCACCCACACCAACGTCGTCGAGCATCAAGCTGCTGCCGCCCAATTGGTAGGTGAAGGCCGCACTGTAGGTTTTGTTGTCGACTTCGCCTGCGTGCTTGGCGTAGCCACCGTTGTTATTGAACGGGTAGCCGTTCTTGCCGTCGCTGCTGCTGTCGAAGTAGCGCAGGTCGTTGTTGGTCCCCGGACGGTTATCCGCGCTGTAGTACATGGTCCGCGAACTAATCGCCGCATGACTGTCCTCAAGGAAACCGCTGTGACCGTTACCTGTGCCCAGAGCGCCGATCCCGAAATCATCAGCGTAAGCCTGTTGTTCATTCATTTGCAGAATGAAGTCCTGAGGATTCTTCGTTTGCAGGCAAGCCTTGCGCTCAACAAACTCCAGGCAACGGCCACCCTCATCGCCATAGCCATCAGGAATTTTTCTATGCCCACCACCGCACATGTCAGCCCCGACGAGATCCGCAAGGGTTTTTCCAAGGCCATGTCCGACATGTATCGAGATGAAGTTCCTCTGTATGGCGCGTTGATGGAGTTGGTGGCCGAGACCAACACCCGTGTGCTCGACGCCGAACCGAGCTTGGCGCAGCAACTGCAACGCACCGGCGAAATCCAGCGACTGGACATGGAACGCCACGGAGCGATCCGCCTGGGCACGCCTGCAGAGCTGGCGACCATCAGCCGCTTGTTTGCGGTGATGGGCATGCAGCCAGTGGGCTATTACGACCTGACCCCGGCTGGCGTGCCCGTGCACTCCACCGCCTTTCGCGCGGTGCATGAACAGGCGCTGCAGACCAGCCCGTTTCGCGTATTTACCTCATTGCTACGCCTGGAATTGATCGAGAATTCCGACCTGCGCACCTTCGCCGAAACCGCCCTGGCCAAACGCTCGATCTTCAGCCCTGGCGCCCTGGCGCTGATCGAACAGTCGGAAAAGGACGGCGGCCTCAACCCCGTGGATGCGGATGAATTCATCCGCCAGGCGTTGGAAACCTTCCGCTGGCACCACACCGCTACCGTCACCGCCACGCAGTATCAGCAATTGAGCGGCCAGCATCGCCTGATCGCCGACGTGGTTGCCTTCAAAGGCCCGCATATCAACCACCTGACCCCGCGCACGCTGGACATCGACCAGGTGCAGGCCGCCATGCCCGGCAAAGGCATCACCCCCAAGGCGGTGATTGAAGGCCCACCGCGCCGTAATTGCCCGATCCTGCTGCGCCAGACCAGCTTCAAGGCCCTCGACGAACCCATCGCCTTCACCGACGCCAAAGGCAGCCACAGCGCACGCTTCGGCGAAATCGAGCAGCGCGGTGTGGCGCTCACACCCAAAGGCCGTGCGCTGTACGACCGACTGCTGAACGCCGCGCGCGACGCACTGGGCGCCTTCCCGAATGAGGACAACGCCGCACGGTATAGGCAATTGATGGAGCAGCACTTCCAGGCCTTCCCGGATAACTACGGGCAAATGCGTGAACAGGGCCTGGCGTACTTCCGCTACTTCGTCACCGAGCAAGGCTTGGCGGCGCGCGGCACAGCGGATCAACCGCGCACCCTGGAAGCACTGATGGTGGCAGGCCACATCGATGTGGAGCCGTTGGTCTATGAAGATTTTCTGCCGGTGAGCGCGGCGGGGATTTTCCAGTCGAACCTGGGGGATGCAGCGCAAAGCCACTACGCGGCCAATTCGAACCAAGCCGAGTTTGAAAAGGCGCTGGGGCGCCGGACGATCGATGAATTGAAGCTATACGCCGAGACTCAGCAGCGCTCTATAGACGAATGCACCCTGGCGCTGCTGGCCTGAATGAAGTACCCACCCGGCTCACCGGCGCAATCCTTACGCCGCCACAGTCCCCAGAGCCGGGTAGGCGGTGGGCATCATAGGCGGTGAAGGGAACCCAGTCCCTCAGAGAATCCTGAATAAATATGTCCGCGCCCTGTGGGAACGCGGACTGTCGCTTAAGCCAACTTTGCCGCAATCTCGTCTTTGATCAACAACCGCTTCTTCTTCAGTTTCTCCACATCCTCATCGCTGGCGCTTGCCGATTCCGCCTTCAATACCTCCTTGTCGGCGTCGTCGTATTGAGTGAGCAGCGAATCCAGGCGTTTGTCGCTCGCCCTGCGTTCGTGAACGACTTCCTTGCTCAACCCCAAGTCCTGATACAGGTCGTGTTTCACTGGCATGGCGTACCTCCGCAAGTTGATCAATGGCTTACGCCCTAGAAGCTAGACCATTGCGAGGGGTCTTGTCATGTTCGGGGTCAACACACCCCCGTTCGTCGCGGCACCGGCGATGCGATCAAACCTTCCTGGCGCCCCGCCCTCCACTGTAGATAGTCACTCGAGGGAGACCGGTTTCATGACTCATGCTGCCACCGCTGTCGACACGCAATGCATCAACACGATCCGCACCCTGGCCATGGACGCCGTGCAAAAGGCCAACTCTGGCCATCCGGGCACGCCCATGGGCCTGGCACCGGTAGGCTATACGCTGTGGAGCCGCTTCCTGCGATACCACCCGGAACATCCCGACTGGCCCAACCGTGACCGCTTTGTGCTGTCAGTGGGGCATGCGTCAATGCTGCTGTATTCGCTGCTGCACTTGGCCGGCGTGGTCGAGATTGATGAACATGGCAAACGTTCCGGCCAGCCGGCGATCAGCCTGGACGATATCAAGCAGTTCCGACAGGCCGGTTCGAAAACCCCAGGCCACCCTGAGTACCGTATGACCACCGGGGTCGAGACCACCACCGGCCCACTTGGTCAGGGTTGCGCCAACAGTGTCGGCATGGCCATGGCCGAGCGCTGGCTGGGAAAACGCTTCAATCGCGACGCTAAGGTGTTGTTCGACTACAACGTCTACACCCTGTGCGGTGACGGCGACATGATGGAAGGCATCAGCAGCGAAGCCGCGTCGATGGCCGGGCACTTGAAGCTGGAGAACCTGTGCTGGATCTACGACAACAACACCATCAGCATCGAGGGTCATACCGAGCTGGCCTTCAGCGAGGACGTGATCAAGCGCTTCCAGGCGTATGGCTGGCACACCTTGCACGTGACCGACGCCAACGACTTGCAGGCGTTGAGCGCGGCGCTGGAGACCTTCAAGAGCAACACCGGTGCGCCCACCCTGATCGTAGTCGACAGCGTGATCGGCTATGGCTCGCCGCATAAACACAACACCGCCGCTGCCCATGGCGAGCCCTTGGGCGATGAAGAAATACGGCTGACCAAAGCGGCTTACGGCTGGCCGCAGGATTCGAGTTTCCTGGTGCCCGACGCAGCCCGCACGGTGATGCGTGATGCGCTGGTGGAGCGCAACCAGCCGTTGTATGAAGCCTGGAACCAGCACCTGTCGCAGCTTGAGCAATACGAGCCGAAACTGGCCGACGAGCTGCGCCGTATGCGCGCCGGGGAAATGCCTGAGCACTGGCAGGACGATGTGCCTCACTTCGACAGCGACCCCAAAGGCGTGGCCAGCCGTGCCGCCGGTGGCGAAGTACTGAATGCGTTTGCCGAGCAAATCCCCTGGTTGCTGGGCGGCTCGGCGGACCTGTCGCCGTCGACCAAGACCCATCTGACCTTCGAGGGCGCCGGGCGTTTCAGTGCCGACGACTACAGCGGACGCAACCTGCACTTCGGCATTCGTGAGCACGCCATGGGCGCGATTGCCAATGGCATGGCGCTGTCCTATCTGCGGCCGTACACCTCGACATTCCTGGTGTTCAGCGATTACATGAAGCCGCCGATTCGTCTGGCGGCGATCATGGAGTTGCCGGTGGTGTTTGTGTTTACCCATGACTCGATTGGCGTGGGTGAAGATGGGCCGACGCACCAACCGATCGAGCATCTCACGCAGTTACGCGCGACGCCGGGGCTGTTGACCCTGCGACCCGGTGATGCGAATGAAACCCTGGAACTGTGGAAGGTGGCCCTGGCGCAAACCCATCGACCGAGTTGCATGGTGTTGTCGCGCCAGCCATTGCCGACGTTGGACCGTACGAAGTATGCAGCGGCGTCCGGCGCGGCCAAGGGGGCTTATGTGTTGGCGGGTGGCGATGAGCCCAAAGTCCTGTTGTTGGCGACGGGCAGTGAAGTCAGCCTGGCTGTGGCGGCGTATGAGCAACTGAAAAGCGAAGGGATTGCTGCGCAGGTAGTCTCCATGCCCAGCTGGGAGTTGTTTGAAGACCAGGACCAAGCCTATCGCGACAGCGTATTACCGCCGGCAGTGAACGCTCGGGTGGTGGTCGAACAGGCGGGGCCGTTGGGCTGGGATCGGTATGTGGGGCAGAACGGGGCCAAAGTGGTCATGAACAGCTTTGGCGCGTCGGCACCGTTGGCCAAGTTGCAGGAGCAGTTTGGGTTTACGCTGGAGAATGTAGTGAAGCAAGCCAAGGCACAAATCCAACTGACCCGACACTAATCAAAACTGTGGGGGCTGGCCTGCCTGCTCCCACAGTTGATCTTCAGTGTCTGTTAGCTCAGCTCCCGGGCCAGGAACGGCGCGGTGCGGCTGGTTTTGCTTTGGGCGACTTTATGCGGCCTACCGCTGGCAACCACTGTCCCGCCCAAATCGCCTGCCCCCGGCCCGATATCAATCACCCAATCACTCTGCGCCACCACGCGCATCTCATGTTCCACCACAACCACCGTATGCCCCGAATCGACCAGCTGATTGAGCTGGCTTAGCAAGCGGTCCACATCCCGCGGATGCAGCCCCGTCGTGGGCTCATCCAGCACGTATAACGTGGCGCCCCGCGCATTGCGTTGCAACTCGGTCGCCAGTTTGATGCGTTGCGCTTCGCCGCCCGACAGCTCGGTCGCCGGTTGCCCCAGGCGCAGGTAACCCAGGCCGATATCCCGCAGCACTTGCAATGAACGCAACACACTGGGTTGTTCGGCAAACACGTCGACCGCCTGCTCCACCGTCAGCCCCAGCACCTGGGCGATGCTCAAGCCCTGCCATTTGATCGCCAACGTCTCGGGGTTATACCGCGCGCCGTGGCAGGTCGGGCATGGCGCGTACACGCTGGGCATGAATAGCAGCTCGACGCTGACAAACCCTTCACCCTCGCAGTTCGGGCAACGGCCCTTGGCGACGTTGAAGGAGAATTGGCCGGCGTCGTAATGACGTTTCCTGGCTGCCGGCGTGGCGGCGAACAGTTTGCGCACGTTGTCGAACAGCCCGGTGTAGGTCGCCAGGTTGGAGCGCGGGGTACGGCCGATGGGTTTCTGGTCCACCTGTACCAGGCGGCGGATCAGCTCGAGCCCGGCGCTGATACGTCCACCGCTGGTTTGCGGCGTGTCGTCTTCCAGGCTCGGCTCTTCGTCGCTTTCCACCACACGGCCGAGGCCGCAGCCTACCAGCTCCAGCAGCGCCTGGCTGACCAGGCTGGACTTGCCCGAACCGGAAATCCCGGTGACTGCGGTGAAGCAGCCCAGCGGAAAGTCGACGTTAAGGGCCTTGAGATTATTACGCGTCACGCCGTCCAGTTTCAGCCAGCCGGAGGGCTCGCGGCGTTCCTGATTCGACACGCGTTTTTCGGCGAACAGGTATTCACGCGTCTGCGACGCCTCCACCTGCACCAGCCCCGCCGGCGGCCCGCTGTACAACACTTGCCCGCCATGCTCACCGGCCGCCGGGCCCACGTCGATCAGCCAGTCGGCACGGCGCATGGTTTCCAGGTCGTGCTCCACCACAAACAACGAGTTGCCCGCCGCTTTCAAACGATCCAGCGCGGTGAACAGCGCCTCGCCATCTGCCGGGTGCAGCCCCGCCGACGGTTCGTCCAGCACATAGATCACGCCGAATAATTGCGAGCCCAACTGTGTAGCCAGGCGCAATCGCTGCAACTCTCCGGACGATAAGGTCGGTGTGCTACGCTCCAGGGACAAATAGCCCAAGCCCAATTCGGTCAAGGTACTGACCCGCTCGAGCAAGTCCTGGGCGATACGTTGTGCGGCCAGGCGTTTTTCCACCGACAGCTTCATCTTGTCCTGCCCCGCCGCCACCGGCCGCAGCAACTCGGCCAGTTGCGCCAATGACAACTGCGACAACTCACCGATATCCACCCCGGCGAACTTCACCGACAGCGCGGCCCTGGTCAGGCGTTTGCCCTCGCATAACGGGCAAGCGCTGCCCTGCATGAACTGCGAGACGCGCTTTTTCATCAACGCGCTTTGGGTGTGGGTGAAGGTGTGCAGGATGTAGCGCCGCGCACCGCTGAAGGTGCCTTGGTAGCTGGGCTCAAGCTTGCGTTTGAGCGCATCGCGGGCCTGTTCGGGGGTGAAGCCAGCGTATACCGGGACAGTGGGGGTTTCTTCGGTGAACAGGATCCAGTCGCGTTGCTTTTTCGGCAGGTCGCGCCACGGGATATCCACGTCATAGCCCAGGGTCACCAGAATGTCGCGCAGGTTCTGCCCTTGCCACGCTAACGGCCAGGACGCCACTGCGCGCTGGCGAATAGTCAAAGAGGGATCGGGCACCATCAATGCCTCGGTCACTTCGTACGCGCGGCCAAGGCCATGACATTGCGGGCACGCACCTTGCGGCAGGTTCGGCGAGAAGTCCTCGGCGTACAGCATCGCCTGGCCCGGCGGGTAACTGCCGGCGCGGGAGTACAGCATGCGGATCAGGCTCGACAACGTGGTGACGCTGCCCACTGACGAGCGCGCACTCGGCGTACCACGCTGCTGTTGCAGGGCCACGGCGGGCGGCAGGCCTTCGATGCTGTCCACATCCGGCACGCCGACCTGGTCGATCAGCCGCCGCGCATACGGCGCCACCGACTCAAAATAACGCCGCTGCGCCTCGGCATACACCGTGGAAAACGCCAGGGACGATTTGCCCGAACCCGAGACGCCGGTAAACACCACCAAGGCATCCCGTGGAATATCCACATCAACGTTTCGCAGGTTGTGTTCGCGGGCGCCGCGTACGCGGACGAAACCAGTATGTTGGGCGGTGATCGAGGGGATGTTGCGCTGTGAAGTCATGGACAACCTTGTTGGGCGGCAAGCACGCTGCGGACCCGTTGCGTCAGGGCCTCGGGGCTGTAGGGTTTGCTCAGCAGATGAATCTCGGGACTCAGCAAATGATTGCTGGAGAGAATGTCGCGGGTGTGGCCGGAAGTGAACAGCACCGCCACGGGAGGTGTTTGCGCGCGAGCCCAGTCGGCCAGGTCGGTACTCTTGACGCGACCGGGCATCACCACGTCGGTGAAAATCAGCTCCGGCGGTACACCGGCCTGTAGCATCTTCATCGCGCGGTCACCGTCTTCGGCCGAGAGCACGGTATAACCCGCCTGCTCCAGCAGTTCCACGACCGTCTCGCGCACGTCTTCGTTGTCCTCGACCACCAGGATTGTTTCATGGCCATGGGCATGCGGCAGAGGCTCGTCACAGGCGTCCTCGCACTCCTCGCCGAGGCTGCGCGGGAAATACATCTGCACCACGGTTCCGCGCCCTTCCTCACTCCACACGTCGACATGCCCGCCGCTCTGGCGCACAAAGCCAAACACCATGCTGAGGCCAAGGCCGGTCCCATGCCCGTTACGCTTGGTGGTAAAGAACGGCTCAAACACCCGCGCCAGGATCGCCGGCGGCATGCCCACGCCGATATCGGTAACAGCCAGGCGCACGTACTCACCGGGCTTGATGCTTTTACCCGCGCAATCGCCGGGGTTGAGGATGATGTTCGCGCCGGTGATATGGATCACACCCTCACCTTGCATGGCGTCGCGGGCATTGATCGCGAGGTTGAGCAGTGCGTTTTCCAACTGGTTGCGGTCGACGTTGATGCACCACGAATCCTTGGGCAACTGCACATCGATGTGGATGGTTTCCCCAAGCGCCCGTTGCAGCAGCTCGCCCAGGCCCGCGTAGATGCGTTGCGGGTTATACACCGCCGGTGACAACGGTTGGCGTCGGGCGAATGCCAGCAATTGCGATGACAGCTTGGCACCACGATCCACCGCCGCAATGGCCGCCGCGACACGTCGCTGCACCTGCACGTTGTCCGGCTCGTAGCGGGCGAGCAGGTGCAGGTTGCCGGCGATCACTTGCAGCAAGTTGTTGAAGTCGTGCGCCACGCCGCCGGTCAGGCCGCCGATGGCTTCGAGTTTCTGCGACTGGCGCAACTTATCCTCGGCGGCAGAGCGCGCCTGCACTTCGGCGGCCACACGCTGCTCAAGGTTATGGGTGAGCTCCTGGCGCACCTGCTCGGATTTCACCAGCTCGGTGGTCTCCACCACAATCGCCAACACTCCTGCGGGTTGCTGACTGTCGCCGGCGACAGGGCTGTAATAGAGATCCAGCCACACGGTTTCCGGTTTGCCGTTACGCAACAACACCAGGTCTTTGTTATTGAACGACAAGGTCCCGCCCGCCAGGCAGGTGTCCAGCACATGACGGTTGAAGTCGGCCACTTCCGGCCAGCCCAGTTCTACCGGCGTGCCCAGCAGGTACGGGTGGCGACCACCCGCAAACACCGAATAACTGTCGTTGTAGATCATGTACCCCGCGCGGCCCCACAACATCACCATCGGCACGGGTGATGCGAGCATCATCTGCACGTTGCAGACCAAGCTGGTGGACCACTGTTCAATGGCCCCCAGCTCGGTCTCCGACCAATCGAATGCACGGATCCGCCGGGCCATTTCACCGGCCCAGCCTTCACAGCCGTGAGAGTTGGATAAAAATTGCATCGGTTGGCTCTGCGCTAAGAGAAGACGGTCGCAAAAATTTGGAGCGCGTCGGACGCGGATGGTTCATCTCTTATAATTTAGGGGGTTACGCCTCCACAAGCCCCCGCCTCAGTGAAAGTCCCGGCTGAGCACATTTATCCCTTCCAACAGTGGTGTCAGGTCGGTAAGCCGGCCGGCGATCAGGTGCCGCACTTCACCCACTGCTTCCCAGCGCCCGTCCACTTTCAGCAGGCGCGAGCCCACCAGCGCCTGGCGCTGACGCTCAGCCAGGTCGCGCCAGACCACCACATTGAGGTTACCGAATTCATCTTCCAGGGTGACAAAGGTCACACCGCTGGCGGTGCCTGGGCGCTGCCGACCGGTCACCAACCCGGCGACGCTGACGTTGCGCCCATGCTCGACCAGCATCAGCTCTTGGGAACTGCGGCAACGCCGCTTACGCAATTGCGCGCGCAACAACGCCAACGGATGCGGGCCAAGGGTGGTGCCGACCGTCGCGTAGTCAGCGTACAGGTCCTCGCCCACTGTCGGTGCCGGCAACTCGACCACGGCTTCGTCGGGGCTGGGCAGGCCGGCAAACAGCCCGAGTTGCTTGTGCACCCCCGCCACTTCCCAACGCGCCTTGTGCCGGTTGCCGGCCAGGGCGCGTAAGGCACCGGAATCCGCCAGCAACGCCTGCGCACGCGCATCCAGTCCGGCGCGTTCGTCCAAGTCAGCGATGTCGCTGAACGCCCGACGTTGGCGCGCCGCTTCGATGCGCCGCCCATCTTCTTCGCGAAACCCCGAGATCATGCGCAACCCCATGCGGATCGCCGGCTGCGCACCGTCGATGGGTTCCAGGCTGCAATCCCAGTCGCTGGCCTGCACATCCACCGGGCGAATCTGCAGACGATGGCGCCGCGCATCCTGCAGGATCTGGTCGGGACTGTAGAAGCCCATGGGCCAGCTGTTGATCAGCGCACAAGCAAACGCCGCGGGTTCATGGCATTTGAGCCAGCAACTGGCGTAGGTCAGCAAGGCGAAACTGGCGGCGTGGGATTCAGGGAAGCCATAGCTGCCAAAGCCCTTGATCTGCTCGAAGAGCTGCGCGGCAAACTCTTCGCTGTAGCCGTTTTTCAACATGCCAGTGCGCAGGCGTTGCTGGTGCGGTTCCAGGCCTCCATGGCGTTTCCAGGCAGCCATGGAGCGGCGCAATTGGTCGGCCTCGCCGGGGCCATAGTCGGCGGCGACCATGGCGATTTGCATGACTTGTTCCTGGAACAGCGGAATGCCCAGGGTGCGCTCGAGCACGGCTTTCAGTTCCGGCGAGGGATAGGTCGTCTCCTCCTCCTTGTTACGCCGACGCAAATAGGGATGCACCATGCCGCCCTGGATCGGCCCCGGCCGCACGATGGCGACCTCGATCACCAAGTCATAAAACGTCTGAGGCTTGAGCCTGGGCAACATCGACATTTGCGCCCGCGACTCGATCTGGAACACGCCGATGGTATCGGCCTTGCTGATCATCGCGTAAGTAGCCGGGTCCTCCTTGGGCACCGACGCCAGGCTCAAATCCCGGTTGCGATGGCGGCGCAGCAGGTCGAAACAGCGGCGGATCGCGCTCAGCATCCCCAGAGCGAGAATATCCACCTTGAGCAGGCCGACGGCGTCGAGGTCGTCCTTGTCCCACTGGATGATCGTGCGCTCGGCCATGGCCGCATTTTCCACCGGCACCAGGGTGTCCAGCGGGTATTCGGAAATCACAAAGCCGCCGGGGTGCTGGGACAGGTGCCGGGGGAAGCCGATCAGTTGCTGAGTGAGCGTGAGCACACGACGCAAGATTGGGCTTTCGGGGTCAAAGCCGGCTTCACGCAGGCGCGCCAGGGGCGGCGTGTCGTCGCTCCAACGCCCGCAACACTCGGCCAGCGCATTGATCTGGTCCGGCGGCAAGCCCAAGGCCTTGGCCACATCGCGTACCGCGCCGGTCGCGTGGTAACTGCTGACCACCGCCGTCAGCGCTGCACGTGTGCGGCCGTAGCGCTGAAACACGTACTGCAGCACTTCTTCACGGCGTTCGTGTTCGAAGTCCACGTCGATGTCCGGCGGTTCATTTCGCTCCCTGGAGAGAAAGCGCTCGAACAACATGCTCGTCAGGCTTGGGTCGATCTCGGTGATGCCCAAGGCAAAACACACCGCCGAGTTGGCCGCCGAGCCCCGGCCCTGGCACAGGATCGAACGGCTGCGGGCGAACTGCACAATGTCATGCACCGTAAGGAAGTAGCTTTCATAGCCCAGCTCGCTGATCAGCTCCAGTTCGTTGTTGATCTGCTGCAAGGTCTTGGCGTCGACACCCTGCGGCCAACGCTGGGCGATGCCTGCTTCAGTCACGGCGCGCAGCCAGGATTGGGCGTTGTGGCCGGTGGGGACCAATTCGCGTGGGTAGTGATAGCGCAATTGGCTGAGGTCGAAGGTGCAACGGCGGGCGATGGCCTGGGTTTCATCGAGCAGCGACGCGGGGTACAGCGTGCTTAACGCCTCCAGGCAACGCAGGTGCCGCTCGCCATTAGGGTGCAGCCGCGTGCCGGCCTCGGCCACTGGCACGTGATGACGGATGGCAGTCATGGTGTCTTGCAGGGCGCGGCGACCGCGCGCATGCATATGCACATCGCCACAGGCCACCGCCGGGATTTTCAGGCTGGCCGCCAGTGCCAGGCGCTGCTCTAGGTGGCGCGCATCGTCCTGGCCGCAATGCAAATGCACCGCCAGCCACAAGCGCCCGGCAAAGGTGCGGCGCAGCCATTGGATCTCGGTTTGAGTGTTGCTGTCTTCGGCGACCCACAGCGCCAGCAGGCCGGGCAACGGTTGCTCGAAGTCTTCCAGCAGCAGGCGATAGCTGCCTTTTTCGGCACGCCGCCTGGCCAGGGTGATCAAGCGGCACAGGTGCTGGTAGCCGCTGAGGTCTTGCACCAGCAGCACCAGTTTCGGGCCGTTCTCGATGCGCATCTCGCTGCCGATAATCAGCGGCAGCGCCACCGCCTTCGCCGCCTGCCAAGCGCGCACGATGCCCGACAACGTGCATTCGTCGGTGATCGCCAAAGCGCTGTAGCCCTGGCGCTTGGCCCGTTCGAACAACTCCAGCGCACTGGATGCACCGCGCTGGAAGCTGAAGTTGGACAGGCAGTGCAGCTCGGCATAGCTCATGCAAACCAGCCTTGCAGCCACAGGCCATCGCTTTGCCCCACGGTGCGATAGGCCCAGCCTTGCTGGCCGGCGCGGGTCTGGACGAGGTAGTAATCACGGCGGATATCGGCGCCGTCCCACCAGCCGGATTCGATGCGTTCCGGGCCCATGAGGATGTGCACACCGTGATCGGCCAGCAGCGTGGGTTCGTGCAGCAGCCAGCCGGGCCGTTGTACTTTGTTCAAGGCCTGGCACGGATTTTTATCCGCCGCCGCTTGCCAGGCGCATTCTGGACGATGGTCGGCGTGAAAGCGCAGGCCCTGCACTGCCTCATCCCCCAAGCGCGCGCGCAGGCGCTCGCGCAATTGTTCCCACGGCAGGGTCTGTTGCGGGCGGTCGTCGAACAGGTCATGGCGTTGCGGCACGAACACTGGCAGGTCCTGGGCCACCAGGCGAAAGCCGCGTACCGGTGAGGTCACTTGAACGTGCTCCAGGCGGCCACGGGCCAATTCAAACAGCATCGCCGGTTCACGCTCGGCGCTGAGCAGGCCGACCTTGATCACACTGTCCGGCGCCTGGGCGTGTTCCAGGTGCAGGTCGAAACGCTGCACGCCACTGTCGCGGCCGCACAGAAACGCGGACAGATCGCCGGTCAACCGTCTTAAAGGAAACAGCAGCGCCTGGTGGGATTGCACATCGAAATTCAGCTCGATACGCACATCAAACTGGTCCGGCGGCTGGTAGAACGCCAAAGCCAGCGGCCGCTGCCCGGTCAGTGCATCCAGGTGCTTGAGCAAACTGGCATCAAAACGTCGCGCCAAGGTATGCCGGGGCAACGCCTGCACCTGGGCCAGGCGGCGCAGGCCCATGCGCGAAAGGGCCGTGGCGGCCTGTGGTTCGAGCCCGGCGCGGTCGATGGGCAGCGGCGCCAGGGCCTGCATCAGGACGTCATCGGTAACCGCCAGGCCATCATCGATATTGGCCAGCACCCGCGCGGCGGCCGGGTTGGGCGCCGCGACGATACGGTGACGAAAGCCCAGTTCGGTCAATTCCTTGCGCAAGCGCGCTTCAAACCGCGGCCACGGCCCGAACAGCCCCAGGCTCGATTCGATCTCGAACAGCAAGGCCCGCGGGTAATACAGGCTGACTTGGGAGCTGAACTGGTAGGCCCAGGCGGCGAGGAACTGTTGGCAGCGCTCGATCTCGGCAGGGTCGTATTCGGCGCTGGCAAAGGTCTTGGCCAGGGCATTCGCAGCCGTCAGGGATTGACCGGGGCGCAGGCCCAAGGCGCGGGCGGCGTCATTGACGGTTTGCAGCACGCGTCGCTGCGGCGTGCCGGCCAGCAGGGCCAGGGGTTGGTCCGGTTCGGGGTGCACACGCAGCACCCCGTCCAGCGCCAATTGCGGGAAAACAATACACACCCAGCGCATGGCAACCTCAGTGCCCCGCCAGCGCAATCGGCGCCGGATGGGCCAGGCCGCCCCGGCACTTGAGCACTCGCACCTGCGCGGGCTTGGCCTCGACCGCCAGGCGCAAGGCGGCGGGCGATGAGTTGATCGCCTCGCCCAAGGCGCGCCAGGCAAATGCCAGGGTCTGCCCGGTTTCCGCCGCGACTTGCAGGCGACGCAGCGCCCGGTCATCAGCCTTGCGCGGCCAGCACAACACCGCGCCGCAACTGCCGGAACGCAGGCACTGCTCCACTGCCCATAAGGCGTCGCGCTCCTCGGCCTGGATCACCGAGAGCAGGCGCAGATCGATCCCGGCGTTCTGCCACGCATGCGGGTAGGGCGTATGAGGCGGCGCCACCAACACAATTCGCTCCCCCGCCTTTGATAAGCGCGCCAGGGTCGGCAGCACCAGTTGCAGCTCACCCACACCGTCCTTGGCCATGAGGATTTCACTCAAGGCCGCCTCCGGCCAGCCGCCCGTGGGCAACACCGCATCCAGCGCCGCCAACCCCGTGGGATGCACACTCGCCGGCGGCGCGGCGGGTCGGCCTTTCCAGACACGCCCGCCATTGAACAGCGTGTCCAGTGCAATCACGGCGCCCATCAGCCTTGCCTCACCAAACCGCAGAACACGCCTTCGATGGCCAGGTCCTGGTCGGGCTCCACCACGATAGGCTGGTACGCGGGGTTGCGCGGCAGCAGGCGCACGCTGTCGCCATTGCGTTCGAACCGTTTGATGGTCACTTCACCGTCCAGGCGCGCCACCACAATCTGCCCATTCAACGCCTCGGCACTGCGTCGTACGCCCACGAGGTCACCATCGAGGATGCCGTCCTCAATCATTGAGTCACCCTGCACCCGCAACAGATAGTCCGGAGTTTTTGCGAAGGTAGACGGGTCGAGTTGCAGGCGGCTGTGCACTTCGGCATCGGCGCCGATGGGCAAACCGGCAGCGACTCGACCGAGCACCGGCACATCCAGCCATTCCGGACGCACCGGTTGATTGAGCAGGCGAATGCCCCTGGCCTGGTTAGTGTTGACCTCGATAAACCCGGCTTCGGTCAGCGCCAGCACATGCTTGCGCGCCACGCTGCGCGAGGCAAAGCCGAACGCCTCGGCAATCTCGGCGAGGCTGGGTGGCTGGCCTTGCTGCGCGATGCGGTCACGGATAAAGGTCAGGATGGCGGTACGGCGTGGGGTCAGAGTCGTCATGGAGTACATTTGTACTCTTTTGGGAAATTTCTGACAATAGCCGCCAGTCGCGTGGAGGAAGGACGAGCGTTGTCGAAACGTCCCACGTGATGGTCGGATTACCTCTACTCCCCTCCCCTGAAAAGGTCCGCAAAGTCCTTCGCCTGAATACACAGTGCGAGGGATTGCAGATGGCGTTTTTTGTGTGGGCCCCAGCTGATGGGGCTGCTTCATGATAGGCCTAACCAGCCAAGCTATTGGCTACCTGGTGCTGGCCACCATGGATTCGAAGGCGCGAGACGTCGAAGCCGTTATCAGCGACTTCAAGCGCTGCCTTAATCACTACGACGCCTGGGCCGAGAATTTTTTCAGCTTTTCGGCATTGGATATCGAACAGGTATTCAAGGTCGGGGATGAAGTGACGCTGGTCGCGCCGATCAGCCCTTCGCTTTTTCCCAGCACCACCACCGCAACCTGCCAGGCCAACGGCACGCTGACCCTGGTGCATATGTTCCAGAGTTCACGGTTCGTGCCCATTGGCAGTACGCCCGTGATGGTGCAACGCATCGACCCCAACGGTGGCCCGCTGGGTGAGCCGATCCATAAGACGATTGGCCCCAGCGGCATTCTCGAAATCACAGAATGTGATCGCAACCAGCAGTACCGGGTCAGCTTCTACCCCACTGTTTCCAAAGCGCATTTCAAGGCGTTGTACGCCTCTTATCAGTCGGTTATCGCACCGCTGGAAGGTTGGCTGCGCGCGGAATGGAGCAGCACCTTCGAGCCGCTGTGGAAGGGTTATTCCGAAGCCAACTTCCTCAAGCGCTACCTCTCACTGCATCAAGGCTATGCCCGCGGGTTTGGTGAGGCGTTGCATTCGCTGTGGGACACCATCAAGCAGCTGTTTCAGTGGCTCTCAGACCCGCTGGGGCATGCCGAAAAACTTCTGCATTACCTGTCTCAGGACCAATTTGAACAGTTGCTGAAACTCGGCACCGAAAGCATCGCTAAGGGCTTGTTAGTGCTGAGCGATGAGCCGCTGCTGTTTATCTATCTGTCGGCGATGGTCAGCTGGATCCGCCTGTTGCCGCCGGCGTACATGAACGAGTTGCTGGGGGAAATCAGCGCCGAGGTATTGATCAATTTGTTGCTGAGTCTTGCTACTGCCGGGATGGGCATGGCGGTGCGCATGAGTGCGAAGGTGCTGGGGGGCATCAAGTCTCAGCGAGCGGGCAGGTGGCTGGAACATATGGCTGGGCAGTTCGGGAAGGCACGCGTGGAAGACCATGCAGAGCTGGCCAAACCGATTCTGCTGGGGGGCCCGGCGACGCCGATCAGGGTGATTCCGGATGTGCCGCTGAAGGTTGGGGATCAGGTGGTTTCCAATCCGGTGCCGATGGTTAGGGACAAGGTGGAACAGCGGACGGTGTTGGTGCGAAAGGAACCTGTCGACGATGCCCCTGCGGTTGCGAAAAACCCAGCTGGCGATGCGACGGCTTCTTCGGACAAGACCGCAACCAATGGCTGCCCAGTATCGATGGTCACTGGCGAGGAATTGCTGACACTGACCGATGGTGCGCTCGATGGGATTCTGCCGTTTGAGTGGACACGGTTGTATCGCACCAGTGCGGTGGAAGTGGATTGCGGGCTGGGGTTTGGCTGGAGTCACTCGCTGGCGCATCGGCTTGCTGTTTCCGGTGACTCGGTGGTGTGGACGGATCATGAGAATCGCTCGACTACCCTGCCCTTGCCTTCTGTTTCTCGGCCTGCAATTACCAATAGCTTGGCTGAAGCGGCGATCTACCTGGGGTCTTTGCCTGATGAGTTAGTCCTGTCTCAAGGGTCACGTTTCTACCATT